>JBDIVQ010000001.1:0-100419 GCA_039794345.1 Phycisphaerae bacterium
GGCACTAGGGACTAGGCATTGGGGAGAGAGACCTCGGCGTGTCAGGCTCGATTGCATGTGCCCCATCGCCTGGTGCCTGGTACCCAGTGCCTGATCCCTAGTGCCTAGTGCCTAGTGCCTAGTGCCTAGTGCCTAGTGCCTAGTGCCTAGTGCCTAGTGCCTAGTGCCTAGTGCCTAGTGCCTGACATTTCCAACGGGCGATCGAGGGGACTCGAACCCCCGACCCCCTGGACCACAACCAGGTGCTCTAACCAACTGAGCTACGATCGCCATCGATGCGCCGCCGCGGCGGTCCGCTCGGGCGGCGCGGGCAGCGCATGGTCAGAGGAAAAATAGCGCGCGGCGGCAGAATGGTCAACGAGCACGGGTCGCGCGGGCCGGGCGCTGCGCCCCTGCCGGATCGCCATCGGACTCCGCCCCGAGCGGAGGCGCCGGGTGCTGCCGGAAAGCGATGCACTCGGAGCGGGCGCGTTCGAGCGGCATGCGTGGAAAGGGCGTGGGCGCGGGGCGGTTTCCCGTCGGGCAACGGCCTCAAATTGGCCGTGAGGGCCAAACTCGAGCGCGCCAAGGGGGTGGAAACGGGCGGGCGGAAGGCTCAGCGGCCTATTGTTCAGACCACATCAGGCGACGGTCCGCGCACCGCGAAGTCACGCGGCCGACCGGTTCATCATCGAGCACCGCCGGCCGGCGGCCGGCGCCACAGCGAGGCCCTTCCATGCCGACCCTCACCGCCTTCCCGAGCGAACTCACGGGCGTCAAGGTGCATCTGAATCTCCCTCCGGCCCGGCTTATCGAGGAGGCGATCCGGCGCGGCGAAGGGGTGCTCGCCTCCAACGGCGCACTGAACTGCATGACCGGCACGCGCACCGGCCGCAGCCCCAACGACAAGTTCCTCGAGGACACCCCGCGCATCCACGACGCCATCTGGTGGGGCAAGGTGAACCGGCCGATCGCGCCGGAGAACTTTGAGGAGTTGCTCGGCCGCGCGATCGACTACCTCCAGCAGCGCGAGGAGGTCTTCGAGTTCCGCGGCAGCGCGGGGGCGGATGAGGCGAATCGACTCTTCGTTCGCGTCATCACGGAGCAGGCGTGGCACAGCCTCTTTGCGCGCACGCTCTTCATTCCCCCCGTCGATGACCGCCAGGCCGCGTCGATCCGGGCGGACTGGACGATCATCAACGTCTGCAACATGGAAGTGCCCGACTGGAAGAGCCTCGGCCTGAGCGGTCCGGTGGGCGTGCTCCAGTCGCTCGAGCGCAAGATCGTGGTGATCTTCGGCACGCACTACGCCGGAGAGATCAAGAAGAGCATCTTCTACGCGATGAACTACGACCTGCCGGAGCGCGGCGTGTTTCCGATGCATTGCTCGGCAAACGTCGCGGCGAAGGATCCGACGAACGTGGCGCTCTTCTTCGGCCTCTCGGGCACGGGCAAGACGACCCTCTCGGCCGATCCCGGCCGGCGACTCATCGGCGACGACGAGCACGGCTGGTCGAAGCGCGGCGTGTTCAACTTCGAAGGGGGGTGCTACGCCAAGTGCATCCGCCTCTCGCAGGAGGGCGAGCCGCAGATCTGGAACGCGATCCGTTTCGGCTCGGTGCTCGAGAACGTCGTCCTCAATGAGCGGCGCGAGCCGGACTACGACGACGGCTCGATCACGGAAAACACCCGCGTGACCTACCCGGTGCAGTTCATCCCCAACGCGCAGATTCCCTCGGTGGCGGGACACCCCAAGAACGTCATCTTCCTGACGGCGGATGCGTTCGGAGTCCTGCCGCCGGTCTCGCGGCTGACGCGCGAGCAGGCGATGTACTACTTCGTGAACGGGTACACGTCCAAACTGGCGGGGACGGAAGCGGGGGTGACGGAGCCGCAGCCGAACTTCAGCCCGTGCTTCGGCGGTCCGTTTCTGCCCCGCCCGCCGCGCGTCTACGCCGACATGCTCGCCGAGAGGATCGACGAACACGATGCGGATGTGTGGCTGCTGAACACGGGGTGGACCGGCGGGCCGTACGGCGTCGGCAAGCGATTCAACCTCGCCTTCACGCGGGCGATGGTGTCGGCGATTCTTGATGGTTCGCTGGCGACGGCGCGATTCGGTGCCGACCCGGTCTTCGGACTGCTCATCCCCCACGAAGTGGCGGGGGTGCCCAACGACATGCTCCATCCGCGACAGATGTGGGCCGACAAGGCCGCCTACGACCTCAAGGCGAGGGAACTGGCCGCCCGCTTCCGCGAGAATGACGCCAAGTACGACCTGCCGGCCGAGGTTCGCGCGGCCGGTCCTCGCGGCTGAGCGCGCTGCGGGCGATGCCTGAATTCAGCAGCGCGCTTCCGCGTGGCGAGGTGCGGACCGCGCGGGGCGCAAGCCGCTGCGCCTCCGGTTCCGCGAAGCGCCGATTGAGGGAAAAAAACCGCCGGGATTATGGGCCGCGGGCTTGTGCCCCGGTCCTGTCTGCGGTATTCTGTCCTGTGGTCCGCACTCGCGGACCGGCGCAGGCGGCCGGCGCGTCCGCTGGAGGGGTGCCGCTGTCGGCGCGAGCGTCTCGAATCTGGTTCAAGGCAGGAAGGACGGAGGAAGATCATGGAACATCCCAAGTTCAATCGGTGCGGACGGCTTCTCCTGGCGGGACTTCTGCTGCCGATCGCCGGCGGGTTCGGCTGGACGGCCGATGGCGTCGAGCGGGCGCTGACGGCCGACGAGACGATCGTCGAGATCGCCGTGCCCGGAAGTGAGGCCGTCGTGCGCCTCTTCAAAACACCCGCGCCGACGGAAGGGGCGATCGAATACTGCTCGATCAGCCCGGATGGCGAGCGTGTGGCGGTGGAGCGGCCGGTCGCGCCGATTGTGCGGATGAAGTTCGCTTCGTTCGATCCGCTCACCGGCGAGCCGGAGGTTCCGGCGTCGCTGCGGGCCGGGGCGGAGAGCCGGCTCTTCATCGTCCAGTTCCAGACGATTCTGATCGATGCGTACCGCGCTCCGCTGGCGGAGGCTGGTGCGGACCTGCTCAAGTTCGTGGCGGACCAGGCGTTCATCGTGGAGATGGACGATTCGGCGCGCAAGCAGGTCGAGTCGCTGCCCTTCGTGCGGTGGGTTGGGGCGCTGCATCCGGCGTACAAGCTGGACCCGACGCTGATCGACGAGATCGCGCCGCGGGGCTACGCGGAGGCGGGAGCGGGGGCCGGGGATCAGCAAGGCGCAGCCGTGCTGGGGTTTAACCCGGTGCGCCGGGGCGAGGAGGCGGTGGAATACAGCATCATGATGACGCGTCGCGGTCCCGCGCCGCAGGACGCGGTCGCCGACCGCATCGCCGCGATGGGCGGGACGGTGCTCCAGACCATCCCGCAGGGTTTCCGCATCCGCGCCGCGCTCACGCCGCAGCAGCTGGTTCAGGTTCTCAACATGAACGAGGTGCTCTATGTCGATGAGCAGGGCGCGCAGGAAGACGACATGGACATCGCCCGCGAGATCGGCGGGGCGAACCTGCTGCGCGACCAGTTGGGCATGCTCGGCCAGGGCGTGCGGGCTGAAGTGATGGACGGCGGGCTGCGCACGACGCACGTGGACTTCCGCGGCGAAGTCATCATCCATGAGATGAACAGCGGCAGCCAGAGCCACGGCACCTCGACGTTCGGCATCGTCTTCGGCGCCGGCGTCGCCAACCAGCAGGGCACGGGCATGATTCCCGAGGCGGAGGGCAAGATCTTCTGCGACTACGACCTCGTGCTCAACCAGAGTGCCAACCGCTATCGCCTTACCGAGGAGCTCGTCGATCCGAACGGGCCCTACCGCGCCGTCTTCCAGAGCAACTCGTGGGGCAACACGCAGACGACGCAGTACACGACGATTTCGGCCGAGATGGATGACATCACCTTCCTCAACGACTTCATCGTCCTCAACTCGCAGAGCAACACGGGCAATCAGAACTCGCGCCCCCAGGCGTGGGCGAAGAACGTCGTTTCCGTGGGCGGGGTGAATCACCGCAACACGCTCGACAAGAGCGATGACGGCTGGGGCGGGGCGAGCATCGGGCCGGCCGCCGACGGTCGGATCAAGCCCGAACTCACCCATTTCTACGACAGCATCTTCACGACCTCCTCGACGGGGGACAACACCTACACGAGCTCGTTCGGAGGTACGAGCGGCGCCACGCCGATCACCGCGGGCCACTTCGGGCTGATGTACCAGATGTGGCACGAGGAGGTGTTCCCGGGCTTCGGCGGGGGCTCCTCGGTCTTCGAGAGCCGGCCCGCGATGGCCACGGCGAAGGCGCTGCTGGTCAACTCGGCCGAGCAGTATCCCTTCTCGGGTTCGAGCCACAACCTCTCGCGCGACAAGCAGGGCTGGGGCATGGCCGACCTCGAGTATCTCCTCGATCACGCCGACCGCATGCTCATCGTTGACCAGGCGGTGCAACTCGAACAGTTCGAGTCGGCGACGTACCAGGTCGAGGTCTTCCCCGGCTCGCCCGAACTCAAGGTGACGATGGTCTACGCCGACCCGATGGGCAACCCCGCGGCCCAGCGGGCGCGCATCAACGACCTGACGCTCAAGGTCACCGCCCCGGACAACACGGTCTACTGGGGCAACAACAACATGCGCAACGAAAACTACACCGCGCCGGGGGGCAGCGCCAACATCGTGGACACGGTCGAGAACGTCTTCGTCCAGAACCCGATGGCCGGCCAGTGGACCATCGAGGTGGTCGCTTCGGAGATCAACGAGGACGGATACCTCGGCACGCCGGAGAACGACGCGTCCTTCGCCCTCGTCGCCAGCGGCATCGGACCGATCCCCCTGCGCCTCGAGAACTCGCGCTTCGTGTCCGGCGTGAACGCGGACATGGAAGTCTTCGCCGCGACGCCGGGACAGACG
This sequence comes from Phycisphaerae bacterium, assembly GCA_039794345.1. GTDB lineage: Bacteria > Planctomycetota > Phycisphaerae > Phycisphaerales > UBA5793 > UBA5793. The sequence goes on from JBDIVQ010000001.1 coordinate 4,877, forward strand.
GTGGCGTTCATCTACAGCACGGTCGGAACGGGAAGCACCTACATTCCCCAACTTGACGTGACGATTGACCTGGCCAACCCGGCCCTGGCGGGGATCCGCACCGCGGATTCAAACGGCTACGCCCTGCTGCGCAAGCGGGTCCCGCCCAACACGCAGGGGCTCCGCGTCTGGACGCAGGCGGCCGAGTTCCAGCGCAAGAGCAATGTCGTGGAGCAGGTCATCGAGTGATCGGACCCAGTCGTGGCCCATTCCCGCACCCCGCGGCCTTCGCATCCGCGGGGTGCGGAGTTTTTGATCCTTCGGCGGAAAAGCGGCATCGGCGAGCCGGGATGTGGAATACTCCCGCGTCGGCGCAGATTCTGTCTGCGGAACCTCCTGCACCGCCGGATGCGGGACGGGGGTAGTCCGCGCGCATCTCGTGGGTGTGCACTGCAAGGCCCGCTCGGGCCAAGCAGCATCCGGTTTCGCCTCGACCTTGGCCTTGTCTTCCAGGAGTGAACAATGGGACAGATGATGAGTTGGAGCGGAGCGAGACTGCTCTGCGTCGGCATGCTCCTTCCCCTCGCCGGCGGCTTCGGCCTTGCCGCGGACGGCATCGAGCAGCGCCTCTCGGTGGACGATCACGAGGGGGTGCGCTTCGTGGTTCCCGGCTCGGCCGCGACGGTCCGTCTCTGGCAGACATCGGATGCGTACGGTGCGCCGCTGCCCCAATACTCCATCAGCCTCGACGGAGAGGCGGTGGCGGTGGAGCGGCCGGTCGCGCCGATTGTGCGGATGAAGTTCGCTTCGTTCGATCCGCTCACCGGCGAGCCGGAGGTTCCGGCGTCGCTGCGGGCCGGGGCGGGCAACCGGCTCTTCATCGTCCAGTTCCAGACAATTCTGATCGATGCGTACCGCGCTCCGCTGGCGGAGGCTGGTGCGGACCTGCTCAAGTTCGTGGCGGACCAGGCGTTCATCGTGGAGATGGACGATTCGGCGCGCAAGCAGGTCGAGTCGCTGCCCTTCGTGCGGTGGGTTGGGGCGCTGCATCCGGCGTACAAGCTGGACCCGACGCTGATCGACGAGATCGCGCCGCGGGGCTACGCGGAGGCGGGAGCGGGGGCCGGGGATCAGCAAGGCGCAGCCGTGCTGGGCTTCAACCCGGTGCGCCGGGGCGAGGAGGCGGTGGAATACAGCATCATGATGACGCGTCGCGGTCCCGCGCCGCAGGACGCGGTCGCCGACCGCATCGTCGCGATGGGGGGCGAAGTGATGACGAAAATCCCCGAGGGACAGCGCATCGAAGCGCGGCTCACGCCGGCGCAGGTCGAAGCCGTCCTGAGGATGAACGAAGTTCTCTTCGTGGATGTTCCCGGCGAGAAGAGCCACGACATGGACATCGCGCGGCAGATCGGCGGAGGCATCTTCATCCGCGACACGCTCGGATTCACGGGTCAGGGCGTGCGGGCTGAAGTGATGGACGACGGTCAGCGCAGCAGCCACGTGGACTTCCAGGATCCCCCGACGCTCTGGCACGGCTCGCAGACCTTCGGCAGCCACGGCACGTCCACTTCGGGCATCGTGTACGGCTCGGGCGCGGGGCAGTCGCAGGGCACGGGCATGCTCCCCGACGCCGAGGCGAAGATCATGGCCTACTGGACCGCGTCGCCCAACCGCATCGTGCACACGCAGCGCCTCGTCGATCCGAACGGGCCGTACCGCGCCGTCTTTCAGAGCAACTCCTGGGGCAACACGCAGACGACGCAGTACACAACCATCTCCGCCGAGATGGATGACATCATCTTCCGCAACAACATCACCATCTGCCAGTCGCAGAGCAACACGGGCAGCCAACTCTCCCGTCCGCAGGCGTGGGCGAAGAACATCGTCTCAGTCGGTGGAGTGAATCACCGCAACACGCTTGACAAGAGCGATGACGGCTGGGGCGGAGCGAGCATCGGCCCCGCCGCGGACGGCCGCATCAAGCCCGATCTCACCCACTTCTATGACAGCATTTACACCGTCTCCTCCGGGGGCGACACGTCATACACGAGTTCGTTCGGAGGCACGAGCGGCGCGACGCCCATCACCGCGGGCCACTTCGGGCTGATGTACCAGATGTGGCACGAGGAGGTCTTCCCGGGCTTCGGCGGCGGAAACTCGGTCTTTGACAGCAAGCCGGCCGCGACGACCGCCAAGGCGCTGATGATCAACACCGCCGAGCAGTACGCCTTTTCCGGCTCCAGCCACAACCTCTCGCGCGACAAGCAGGGCTGGGGGATGGCCGACCTCGAATACCTCTACGATCACCGCGACCGCATGCTCATCGTCGATCAGGCGGAGCAACTGAGCGAGTTCCAGTCGCGCACCTACCAGGTGGAGGTCTTCCCCGGCTCGCCGGAACTCAAGGTCACCATGATCTTCCCTGACCCGCAGGGCAATCCGGCCGGACAGTTCGCGCGCATCAACGACCTCTCGCTCAAGGTGACGGCTCCGGACAACACCGTCTACTGGGGCAACAACAACATGCGCAATGCCAACTACACCTCTCCCGGCGGCAGCGCCAACACGGTCGATACCGTCGAGAACGTCTTCGTCCAGAGTCCGATGGGCGGGCAGTGGACCATCGAGGTGATCGCTTCGGACATCAACGAAGACGGCGATCTGCGCTCGCCCGAAATCGACGCGACGTACTCGCTCGTCGCCAGCGGCATCGGCCCGATTCCCCTGCGCCTCGAAAACTCGCGCTTCGTTTCGGGCGTGAACTGCGACATGGAAGTCTTCGCCGCGACCCCGGGAGAGACGGTCGTGTTCCTCTACAGCGTCCGCGGCCCGGGGAGCACCTACATCCCGCAACTGGACGTGACGGTCGATCTGGCCAGCCCGGCCTTGGCGGGGGCCCGCACCGCGGACTCGAATGGGTACGCCCTGCTGCGAAGGCGCGTTCCGCCCAACACCCAGGGCCGCCGCGTCTGGACCCAGGCCGCCGAGTTCCAGCGCAAGTCCAACGTCGTCGAGCAGGTGATCGAATAGTCTCTCCGGCGCGACGGCCTGGTGGACAGCCTCTTCCACGCCCCGCGAGCCGACCGGCTCGCGGGGCGTCGCCTGTGAACGGGTCGGAGATCCCGTGGCGACGCTTCGGGGCGGCGGGCAACAGGTTATCGGCTCGGAGGATTCTGTTTGTATTTCTGTCGGATCGGTGTTATCTTCATGGCGTCGCAGCAGGGTTCGCTTTGTCGAGCGAGCCCCCCTTATCACGCGGGAAAGGGCCGCCGGGTGGTCCGGTTCCGCACAACGTTCAACGGGAGTCAACGATGAGAGAGCGTGGATTCGGAGGAGGAGTGCGTCTGCTGGCCGTCGGGTTGCTGCTGCCGCTCGCGGGCGGCTTCGGGCCGATCGCCGACGAAGTGGATGGCGTGCTGCGCGACGCCGCGGACTCGGGCGCCGCGTATGTCGTGCCCGGTTCGAGCGCGGTGGTGCGCCTCTGGGAAGAGCAGAGCGCCGCGAACGGCAAGGTCACGCACTACGCGATCAGCCTTGACGGCGAGCGCGTGGATGCCCAGCGGCCTGCTTCTCCGCTCCTGCGGCTCAAGTACGCCGCCTTCGATCCGCTCGCGACTGAGCCGGAGGTGCCGACGTTCCTGCGCGCCGGAGAATCCAACCGGCTCTTTGTGATGCAGTTCCGCACACCGATGATCGCGCCCTATCGGGCGGCTCTCGAGGCGGCGGGGGTGTCGCTCATCAAGTTTGTCGCGGACCAGGGGTACGTCGTCGAGATGGCTCCGGAGTCGCGCCCGGACGCCGCCTCGCTGCCCTTCGTGCGATGGGTCGGCGCGTTCCATCCGGCGTACCGTCTCGATCCCGCCCTGATTCCCGGGCTTTGCGCGGCTCACTATGCGCAGGCGGAGGGGGCGGGAATGACGGAGGAGGAGGATGGCGCTGTTCTGGGCTTCAACCCCGTGCGCCGGGGCGAGGAGGCGGTGGAATACAGCATCATGATGACGCGCCGCGGCCCGGCGCCGCAGGGCGCGGTCGCCGACCGCATCGTTGCGATGGGGGGCACGGTGCTCCAGACCATCCCGCAGGGTTTCCGCATCCGCGCCACGCTCACTCCCCGGCAACTGGTTCAGGTTCTCAACATGAATGAAGTGCTCTACGTGGATGAGCAGGGCGTGCAGGAGAACGACATGGACATCGCGCGCCAGATCGGCGGCGCGACGTTTCTCGAATCGACCCTGGGGATCTCCGGCGAAGGGGTCCGCGCCGAGGTCATGGACGACGGCGTGCGGGCGACTCACGAGCAGTTCCGCGGCGAAGTCATCGTCCACTCTCAGAACTCGGGCACCAACAGCCACGGCACCTCGACGTTCGGGATCGTCTTCGCCACGGGAACCGGCAACACGCAGGCGACGGGCATGCTTCCCGACGCCGAGGCCCGCATCATCTGCGACTACGACCTCGTCCTCAACCAGAGTTCCAACCGTTACGGGCTGACGGCTGAACTGGTCGATCCGAACGGGCCTTACCGCGCCGTCTTCCAGAGCAACTCGTGGGGCAACACGCGCACCCGCTCCTACACCACGATCTCCGCGGAGATGGATGACATCTCCTTCATCAACGACATCATCATCTGCCAGTCGCAGAGCAACGCGGGCAACCAGGACTCGCGCCCGCAGGCGTGGGCGAAGAACATCGTCTCGGTCGGCGGCATCCGCCACCAGAACACGCTCACGAAGAGCGACGACACCTGGAGCAGCGGCGGCAGCACCGGCCCGGCGGCGGACGGCCGCATCAAGCCCGACCTGACCCACTTCTACGACAACATCTTCACGACCTCCTCCTCCAGCGACCTCGCTTACACGAGTTCGTTCGGCGGGACGAGCGGCGCCACGCCGATCACGGCCGGTCACTTCGGCCTGATGTTTCAGATGTGGCACGAGGAGGTCTTCCCCGGCTTCGGCGGCGGGGCGACCGTCTTCGACAGCCGCCCCGGACTGGCCACCGCCAAGGCGCTGATGATCAACAGCGCCGAGCAGTACGCCTTCTCCGGCTCGAGCCATGACCGCTCGCGCGACAAGCAGGGCTGGGGGATGGCCGACCTCACGCGCCTCTCCAACGAGCGCGAGCGCATGCTCATCGTCGATGAGACCGACGTGCTCGGCGAACTCCAGACGGCCCGGTACACCGTCACCGTCGGTCCGGACACGCCCGAGATCAAGATCACCATGGTCTACAGGGATCTGATGGGCAATCCCTCCGGACAGGTGGCGCGCATCAACGACCTGACGCTCAAGGTCACCGCCCCGGACAGCACGGTCTACTGGGGCAACACCAACATGCGCGAGAGCAACTACACCGCGCCGGGCGGCTCGCCCAACACGGTGGATACCGTTGAGAACGTCTTCGTGCAGAACCCCCTTGTCGGCGCCTGGACGATCGAAGTGACGGCTTCGGAACTGAACGAGGATGCCTGGCTCGATACGCCGGGGGTGGACGCCGCCTTCGCCCTCGTGGCCAGCGGCATCACGGGCTTCAGCGGGGGCCTGCGCCTGAGCATGAGCGGCGCCTGCCCCGGCGAGGTGACCGCCTCCTGGCAGGATGCTCCGTCCAACGTCATCATGGGCGTCGTCTTCGCCCTCGCGACGGGCAACGCGGTCGTCCCGACCGGCCCCTGCGCGGGAACGGTCCTCGGCCTGGGTACGAACCAGCTCCAACTCGTCACGACCGTCAACAGCGGTGGTGGGAGCGGGTCCGTCGTCGGCCAGGTCGCCAACCCCGTCGTGTGCGACGGGTATCTCCAGTTGATTGAGGCAGGCTCCTGCGGCACGAGCAACGTCGTCCGCGTCCGACCCTGACCGAGGCGTGGCGAGTTCCATCATCAGGACAACCGGCGCCCGCGCTCAGCGCGGGCGCCGGTGTTTTCTCGGACCTGAGTCTCATACCAATTCATGGGCGGAACGGCGCGCTGCCGGCCCGACCGACCAGGGGTCGCCGGGAATGAAACGCCCGACGAACGGCAGGAGCCGAACGCCGGGCCTCGTGGGGGTCGATGGAGGTGCGTTGCAATAGTCAACCGGACGCACCAGCAGACTATTCCGTTCGGAAAAAGAAACTCTTGCATCACCCGCTTCGGGGCCCCTCCGGCCGCTCAGTACTCGCGCGTGATCACGGCGCAGGCGAGCTCGTCGAGCAGGAGTCGTGCCGGCGTGTCGGGAACCCTGGTCAGTTCCGCGCGTGCCTGCTGGACAAGGGAATTGGCGGTTTCGCGGGCAGACCGGACGGCGCCGCCGGCGGCGAGCAGCGAGGCGATGCGGCTCGAGTGGCCCGTGCCGGCGAGACCCGAGAGGCACTCGAGCATCTCCGCGCGGGCCGCTGCGCCGGCGCCGGCAAAGAAGTGGATCATGGGGAGGGTGAGTTTGCCTTTGTCCAGATCGCGCCCGAGCGACTTGCCGACGATGCGCTCCTCTCCCACCAGGTCGAGGAGGTCGTCCTGGATCTGGAAGGCGACCCCCAGCAGCCGGCCGTAGGCTCCGAAAGCGTCGCAGACCTGCGGTTGAGCGCCGGATTGCTCGGCCCCGAGGCGGCAGCACAGGCTGATGAGCGAGGCGGTCTTGCGCTCGATGATGGCGAAGTAGGTCGCCTCGTCGATCGACCAGTCATCGCGATGGTGGACCTGAAGGAGTTCGCCGGCGCAGAGTTCATTGGTGGTCTCGCCGATGCGGCGATTGATCTCCGGCCGGCCGAGCGTCGAGCAGAGGTGGAAGGCATTGGAGATGAGGTAGTCGCCCAGGAGGACAGCCGTCTCGTTTCCGCGCAGGTGATTGACGGTCGCCGCGTTGCGCCGCAGGTCCGACTCGTCGAGAACGTCGTCGTGGACGAGCGTGGCCATGTGGATCATCTCGGCGACGGCCGCCAGGACGCGGTGCGCCTCGCTGAGGCGCGGGGGCAGGGCCGTCCCCTCGGGTCCCCCGCCCAGACCGCACAGAAGCGTGAGCGTGGGCCGCAGCATCTTGCCCTGGTACCGGGCGATGTGGCGGCACAGATCGTTGACGGCCGGGAGATCGCTGGCCAGTTGCCGGCGGAAGATCCGATCGACGGCGTCGAGTTCGCCTGCGAGCAGGTCATGGATGGGGCGGTGGCGCTCGACGTGGTGAATCAGGGCGGGCATCGACAGGCTCCCGTCGCGCCGGGAAGGCCGGCGGAAGAGGGCCGCGGCGCGCGGGGATCATAGCCGGCCGGCGAGCCGTGCCGGGAGGACGGCGGTCGTTCTGGGGCCGCTAAGGGGGGAATCTGGGTAATCCGCCAAGAAAAATCGAACTTTGTGCAACCGTTTTTCGGCTCAGGGCGGGAATATCGCCCCTCCGCAGCCGGTTTGGTGTATGGTTCTACCGCCAGTCGCGCACAGAGCCCGGGTCACGCCGACAAGGGTCCGCGTGGGGTTTCATTTTTCAGAGATCTGCAAAGGAGTGTTACTCGTGAGAATCAGCCAGACGATGACCAGCCTCTTGGTCGGGACGATCGCGGCTGCGAGCCTGCTCAACGGAGCCGCGCTTGCCAGCGACAATCGTTCGGGATCGGGAGCGAACGACATTCTGTTCGTTGAACAGCCGGGCCTGCTCGAGTTCAGCGGGGCGATGATCGCCCGCCCGGTCCAGGGCGACCCGGCGCGAAGTGCGGCGGCCCGCTCGATGATTCTCGACAACTTCATCGTCAAGATGTACATCGACCTCAACGACGAGTACGTCATTCAACTCCCGCAGGGGGTGACGGAGAATCAGGCCGCGGCGGCGCTGATGGCTTCGGGCAATTTCGAGTACGTCCAGCCCGACTGGATCTGCTATCCGCAGCTGACGCCCAACGACCCCTCTCGCGGAGCGCAGTGGCATCACAGCCGCATGGAGAGTTACTCGGGCTGGGACGTCCACATCGGAGACCCCGGCACGCGCGTGGGCATCTGCGACACCGGCCTGCGAACGACCCACGAGGAGTTCGTCCTCCATCGCGCCACCGGCTACAACGCGGTGCGCTTCCAGTGGGAGAATCAGGGCGGCAACGTTCAGGACATCAACGGCCACGGCACGCACACGAGCGGCTGCGCCGCGGCCAACGGCAACAACTCGCGCGGCGGCCTCGGCGTGGGTTGGAGCCTCGGGCACCGCATCCTCCGCGTCAGCGAATCCAGCAATGGCGGCGCGAACTTCAGCACCCTCACCCACGCCGCACTCGTTGCCGCGCAGAACGGCGACAAGTGCTCCAGCGTCTCCTACAGCGGCGTGACTGATCCCTCCGTGCGCACGACGGCCCAGAGCATCCGCAACCTCGGCGGCCTGCTCTTCTGGGCGGCGGGCAACAGCGGCCAGAACATGGGCAGCCCCTCGCGCGACAATGACGCCGTCATCGTCGTCGGCGCCACGACTTCGGGCGACGGCCGCGCGTCCTTCTCGAACTACGGCCTCTACGTTGACCTCTTCGCGCCGGGCGATGGGATCTACTCGACCTACAACTCGCACAACAGTTCCTACGCCACGCTCAGCGGCACGAGCATGGCCTGCCCGATCGCGGCCGGCGTCGCGGCGATGATCTACTCCAACAACCCGGGCATCTCCTCCATCGACGTCGAGGATCTGCTCAAGTCCTCCTGCACCGACATCGGCGCGCAGGGCGTGGATTCGATCTTCGGCTATGGCCGGGTCAACCTCAACAACGCGATGCGCGGGATCGGCGGCCCGATCACGCTCACGGTCAGCCCGATGCCCCTTCGCGGCGCCGGGAACGTCACCTTCAACATCACGGACGCCCGCCCGAACACGCAGGTCGCCGTCTACTACAGCATCCGCGGCCTGGGCAACACCTACGTTCCGGAACTGAACGTGAACCTGGGCATTCTCAACCCCGTCCGCGCCGGCGCGATCAAGACGAGCGACGGCAGCGGCGCCGCATCGTGGGTCAACCTGCCCGTGCCGCGCGTCAATCGCCGCATCTTCGTGTGGTTCCAGGGCGCTGAGCACAGCGGCCGGACCACTCCCATCATCGACACCTGGGTCGATCCTTGATCGAGCACACTCGCCTCCCGCCGCAAGGCGCGATGCGACAACGTGAAGCCCCATGCCCGTCCCGCGCTCCGGCGCGGGACGGGTTGCTTTTGGCCCGCGAAGTTGTGCCGGCGCGCCGCGCGGATACTGTTGCTCCATGCGAACGCCGGACAGGCACGCCGCGGGAAACGAGCCATGAGCGGACTGGTCATCTTCGACGATCGAGCGCATCGCGCCGCTCGCGAACCGATCGTGGACCTCTCTCCCCTGGACGATCTCCGGGGGGTCTTCGATCTCCGCACCGGGATGCTGACGACGCGCCGGCGCCTTGAGCAGCAGTGGTCCGGGGCGTCGGCGGCGCTGTGGGTTCCCGAGGAACTCGAGGCGCTCACCGCGCTCACCGCCGGCGTCGCCGTGAACGTCCTGCCGCTGGGAGAGAGATTCCTGTGCCTCAACGGCCGATGGGTTTACCCGGCGGCTCAGTTCGAACTTCCCGCCGGCTCGGCGCTGATTGAAGAAGAGAGCGGGGACGTCGTCGCCGCCCACCTCGAGCGCGCTGAGGCGCTGGACTTTCTCGGCGGCGGGACTCTGCCTCCGCACGTGCATCGGCACGAGCGCGCGGGCCGCTTCCTCCTGCGCCGGCCGTGGGAGATTCTCGCGGCCCTGCCGCAGGTGCTGCACGTCGATCTGCTCGGCCACGAGGGCGAGGTGGTCTCCACCGCCCCGCCGGGGGTGACCATCCTCGGAGAAGGTCCGGTGATGATCAACCCGACCGCCCGCGTCATGCCGCAGACGGTCCTCGACGCCGAGAACGGCCCGATCGTCATCGACGCTCACGCGCTGATCCGCCCCGGCGCCACAATCATCGGCCCCGCGTACGTCGGGCCGCACTCGCAGGTGCTCGACCGGGCGCTCGTCAAGGCGAATACGAGCATCGGCCCGTGGTGCAAGGTCGCCGGCGAGGTCGGCGCGACGATCTTCCAGGGCTACTCGAACAAGGCCCACGACGGCCACCTTGGCGACTCATGGGTCGGTGAGTGGGTCAACCTCGGCGCCGGAACCGTCAACAGCAACCTCCTCAACACCTACGGCGAGGTGATGGTGCGGCAGCGCGTCGGCGCGTCGATGAGCCGCAGCGGGATGCAGTTCCTCGGCTCGATCATCGGCGACCACGTCAAGACGGCCATCGGCACGCGCCTCATGACCGGCAGCGTGATCGGCACGGGCGCGATGATCGCGTGCACCGCGGCGCCGCCCGCCTGCGTCGCCCCCTTTGCGTGGATCACTGATGAAGGCAGCCGCCGCTACCGCATCGACAAGTTCATCGACGTCGCCCGCACCGTGATGGCCCGGCGACAGGTCGAACTGACCGGCGCCATGGAACTGCGCCTCCGCGCCCTCTACGACGAGGCGGCGACATGAGCGCCGCTGAAAAGCCCGCCGGGCCGACCCTCTACATCATCGACTACTTCGCGCAACTCTTCCGCGCCTACCACGCCATCCGCACCGGCATGTCCTCGCCCGTGACCAAGGAGCCGACGAACGCGACCTTCGGCTATGTCGGCATGCTCCTCAAAGTCCTGCGCGAGTACCAGCCCGACTACCTCGTCGTCGCGATGGACAAGTCAGGCGACCGCGAGACTTTCCGTTCGACGATCTATCCGGAGTACAAGGCCAACCGCGAGCCGCCGCCGCTGGACTTTCGCCCGCAGGCGAAGCGCTGCCTCGAACTCACCGAAATGCTCGGCATACCCGTCTTCGGCGTCGAGACCTTCGAGGCTGATGACGTCATCGCATCGCTTGTCACGCGCCTGCGGGCCGAGCAGCCCGATCTCAACATCCGCATCGTGTCGAAGGACAAAGACCTCGAACAACTGCTCGATGATCACGTCGCCATCGCGGATGTGCACAAGGATGAACTCATCACGGTCGAGTCGCTGCGCGAGAAGAAGGGCATCACGCCCGAGCAGGTCATCGACATGCTCGCGCTCATGGGCGACACGGTGGACAACGTGCCGGGCGTGAAGGGCATCGGACCCAAGACCGCTGCGGAATTGATCCAGCAGTACGGCTCGCTCGACAACCTCCTTGCGCATCTCGATGAGATCAAGGGCAAGAAGCGCGAGAACATTGAGGCGGCCCGCGACCTGCTGCCGATGAGCCGCGAACTCGTCACGCTGCGCCGCGACGTCGATCTTGATTTCGATCTCGATCGCGCGGCGGTTCGACTCGATGCCATCCCCGTCGATCAGGTCATCGCGGCGTTCAAGGAACTCGGCTTCAACCGCCTCCAGGATGATCTCCGAACCGTAGTGGGAGCCGACGCGGCGCCTGCACCGGCGACGCCGGAGGCGATGCCATCGACGCCTCCCCGGCGCAGCGCTGACGATGATCAGGGCGGACTTTTCGCCGGCCTCATCGAGGAGGTCCGAGCCGACACCCAGGCGCAGCGCGAAACCAAGCGCGGCGTCTACGAGTGCATCCGCACCGCTGGCCAACTCGATGTCCTTATCGCACAACTCCGCACCGCCGAGATCATCTCCATCGACACCGAGACGACGGCGATCAACCCCGTGCGGGCGCACCTGTGCGGCGTGTGCCTGAGCGTCGAGCCGGGCAGCGGCTGGTACGTGCCCGTGCGCTCCCCCGAACCGCACACGCATCTCGATGAGAAGGCGGTGCTCGATCGCCTGCGGCCGATCCTCGAAGACCCGAAGCGCCCCAAGGTCGGACACAACATCAAGTATGACTGGATCATCCTCAAGCGCTGCGGCGTTCACCTGCGCGGCGTCGTCGCCGACACGATGATCGCCAGTTACGTCGTCGATTCGAGCCGGCCGAGCCACGGCCTCGATCCGCTCGCGCAGAGCCTGCTCAACTACCACTGCATCCCCATCTCGGACCTCATCGGGCGCTCGGGGCGCGGGCAGACGCAGAAACGTTTCGACGAAGTGCCCCTCGACCTCGCCACGCAGTACGCCGCGGAAGACGCTGACATCACGCTGCGCCTCTGGCGCCACTTCGAGCCGCAGATCAAGGCGATGAAACTGCGCCGGCTCTTCGACGATCTCGAGATGCCCCTCGTCGAAGTGCTCGCCTCGATGGAACTCGCCGGCATCCGCGTCGATCCCGGCATCCTCGACGCGCAGCGCGAACTGCTCCTCAAACGCATCGACGACCTGCGGCGGAGCCTCGTCGATGCGGCGCCGCACTCGTTCAACCCCGACTCGCCGAAACAACTCGCCGCGGTGCTCTTCAACAAGCCGACCGATGATCCGCCGGGCCTCGGCCTCAAGCCGCTCAAGAAGGGCAAGACGGGGCCCTCGACGGACATCGAAGTGCTCGAGAAGATCGCGCTGGACGCGTCGATCAGGACGGAGATTCCGCGCCTCATCCTCGAATACCGCCAACTCACCAAACTCGTCAACACCTACCTCGTTGCGCTCAAGGAGGCGATCGACCCCGACACCGGCCGCATCCACGCTTCGTTTCACCAGACGGTCGCGGCGACGGGGCGGCTCAGTTCCAGCGATCCGAATCTTCAGAACATTCCGATCCGCACGGATGTCGGGCGGCAGATCCGCGCCGCTTTCGTCGCGCCGCCGGGATTTCAACTCATCACCGCCGACTACTCGCAGATCGAGTTGCGCCTTCTGGCGCATCTCTCCGAGGATGCGAGCCTCATCGAGGCGTTCCGCAACGACCTTGACATTCACACCGCCGTCGCCGCGGAGGTCTACGGCGTTGGTCTCATGGATGTGACGCGCGAGCAGCGCAACAGCGCCAAGATGGTCAACTTCGGGATCATCTACGGCATCACCGCCTTCGGCCTTGCCCGCCGCCTCGGCGAAAGCGTGAGCAACGAGCAGGCGGCCGGCATCATCGCCGACTACAAGGCCCGCTACCCCGGCATCGATCGCTTCATGCTCAGTTGCGTGCAGCAGGCGAAGACGAAAGGCTACGTCGAGACGATGCTCGGCCGCCGCCGCGCCGTGCCGCAGGTCGAGTCGCGAAATCCGAATGAACAGCAGCTCGGCGAGCGCATCGCCATCAACTCCGTCGTGCAGGGCAGCGCAGCGGATCTCATCAAACTCGCGATGATCGACCTCCACCGCCGCCTGCCCGAGGAACACCCCGGCACGCGCATGCTCCTCCAGATCCATGATGAACTTGTCTTCGAAGTGCCGGAAAAGGACGTGCCGCGCGTGATGCCCTTCGTGGTCGAGCGCATGGAGTCGGCGATGCAGTTGCGCGTCCCCCTGAAGGTCGATGCCGCCGCGGCGGGGAATTGGTTGGAGGGGAAGTAGCCAATCCGAGCCCCGACCGTGAGGGAGGGTCTTCGCCGAGCAGCGGTCTTCGCCGATCGATTCGGCAAGCGTCGTGCCCACTCGCCGACGTGTCCACGCGCCGACGTGCCCACTCGCCGACGCGCTCACGCGCCCGCTCTCGCCGCACACGCCCGATCTCTCTACATCCAAACCCCGTGCTTACGCGTGGGGCTCGGTTCATCGCATCGCGATGATCCGAGCCCCGACCGTAAGGGAGGGTCTTCGCCGAGCAGCGGTCTTCGCCGATCGATCCGGCAAGAGTCGCGCCGACGCGCCCGCCCTCGCCGCCCACCCCCGATCACTCCACATCCAAACCCCGTGCTTACGCGTGGGGCTCGGTTCATCGCAGCGCGATGAACCGAGCCCCGACCGTGAGGGAGGGTCTTCGCCGAGCAGCGGTCTTCGCCGATCGATCCGGCAAGCGTCGTGCCCACTCGCCGACGTGTCCACGCGCCGACGCGCTCGCCCTCGCCGCACACGCCCGATCTCTCTACATCCAAACCCCGTGCTTACGCGTGGAGCTCGGTTCATCGCATCGCGATGATCCGAGCCCCGACCGTAAGGGAGGGTCTTCGCCGAGCAGCGGTCTTCGCCGATCGATTCGGCAAGCGTCGTGCCCACTCGCCGACGTGTCCACGCGCCGACGCGCTCGCCCTCGCCGCACACGCCCGATCTCTCTACATCCAAACCCCGTGCTTACGCGTGCGGCTCGGTTCATCGCAGCGCGATGAACCGAGCCCCGACCGTGAGGGAGGGTCTTCGCCGAGCAGCGGTCTTCGCCGATCGATTCGGCAAGCGTCGTGCCCACTCGCCGACGTGTCCACGCGCCGACGTGCCCACTCGCCGACGCGCTCACGCGCCCGCTCTCGCCGCACACGCCCGATCTCTCTACATCCAAACCCCGTGCTTACGCGTGGGGCTCGGTTTGGAATCTCCGGGTTGATTGTTCGTACGGGCGGGACGCCCATGCTCCGGGTCGTACGGGCGGGACGCCCATGCTCCGGGTCGTACGGGCGGGACGCCCATGCTCCGGGTCGCACGGGCGGGACGCCCATGCTCCGGGTCGCACGGTGCGTGCATCCGGGCCGGGGCCGTCGCGTAGGATACCGGGTTGCTCGAGGACACATCTGCGGCCCACGCCGCCGGGAGGAATCATGCATCGCTCTGTTCTGTCGCAGTCGCTCATGCGCCGCTTCGTCGCCGGCCTCGCCTTCGGCGGGGTCTTGGCCCTCAGCCTCGCCGCCGCACCGCCGGAGACGCCGCGCGAGGTCGTCGTCGATGAATACCACGGCACGAAAGTCGAGGACCCGTACCGCTGGCTCGAAGGGGGGCTGCTCCTCCAGGAGTCCGACCCCGCGAAGGCCAAGGAACTCGACCAGCGCGTCGGTGAGTGGACCGATGCGCAGAACGCCTGGACCCGCAGCGTCCTCGACAATCTCCCCGGCCGCGCCGCCCTCGAAGCGCGCATCGGCGAACTCATGAAGGTCGATTCCATCGGCGCGCCGCAGTCCTACGGCAACCGCTACTTCAACCGCGAGCGCAAGGGCGACCAGAATCAGTCGGTCCTGTACCTGCGCGAAGGGCTCGACGGCGAGCCGCGCGTCCTGCTCGATCCCAACACGCTCGACGACAAGGGCCTGGTCTCGCTCGACTGGACCGCCCCGAACCACGACGGCACGCTCATGGCCTTCGGCCTCAGTTACGCGGGCAACGAACTGCCGGTGCTCTATGTCATGGACGTGGACAGCGGCAAGTGGCTCGCCGAGGAGATTCCCAACCGCGCCGGCAGTGTTTCGTGGCTGCCGGACTCATCCGGATTCCTCTACGAGTGCCTGGCCGATCCGGC
Source organism: Phycisphaerae bacterium (assembly GCA_039794345.1). Lineage (GTDB taxonomy): Bacteria > Planctomycetota > Phycisphaerae > Phycisphaerales > UBA5793 > UBA5793. The sequence continues at coordinate 20,062 of JBDIVQ010000001.1, forward strand.
CGACCCGTACTCAGCACGCATCAAGTTCCACACACTCGGCACGCACCACCGGCAGGATCCCATTCTCTTTGAGCAGTTCGACCAGACGTGGGGCCCCGGTGCGTGGCTCAGCCGCGACGGGCGGTGGATGATCCTCATCTACTGGACCGGCACCAACAGCAACGACATCTGGGTCATCGACTTCGACCAGTGGCGGCGGACGGGGAAGTTTGAGCGTACCGAGATCGCCGTCGGCCACAAGGCGACTTTCAGCGGCGCCGTCTACGGCGACACGCTCTACATGCAGACCACGCTCGAGGCGCCGAAGTCCTGCGTTTACGCCGTCGATCTCAACAACCCCGGCCGGGAGAACTGGCGCCTCGTCATTCCCGAGCACAAGGAAGCGGTGCTGGAGGGGGTGAGCACGGCGCGCGGCATGCTCGTCGCCTCCTACAACTACAAGGCCCATTCGCGCATCGAGCGCTTCGACCTGCACGGCAAGTCGCTGGGTGAGATTCAACTGCCCGGTCTGGGCAGCGCCGGCGTCGTCACCAACGACGACCGCACCGAGGCGTTCATCACTTACTCGAGTTTCAACGAGCCGCAGAGCATCTATCTGACCGACCTCACCGGCGACAACCGCGAGTTGTGGGCGAGGCCGGATGTGCCCGTCGATCCCTCGCTCGTTGAAGTGAAGCAGGTGACCTACACGAGCAAGGACGGCACGCCGGTGACGATGTTCCTCGTGCACCGGAAGGGACTGAAACTCGACGGCGCCAATCCGACGCTCCTGACCGGCTACGGCGGGTTCAACATTTCGATGACGCCATACTTCTCGGCGACGATGTTCCCGTGGTTCGAGGTGGGGGGTGTGATGGCGTTGCCCAACCTGCGCGGCGGCGGCGAGTACGGCGACGACTGGCACAAGGCGGGAATGCTCGAGAAGAAGCAGAACGTCTTCGACGACTTTATCGCCGCGGCCGAGTGGCTCATCAGCAACCGTTACACGAATCCGGACCGGCTGGCCATCGCAGGCGGCTCGAACGGCGGGCTGCTCACGGGCGCGATGGCGGTGCAGCGGCCCGACCTCTTCAAGGCGGTCATCTGTGCCGTGCCCCTGCTCGACATGCTGCGCTACCAGCACTTCCTCATGGCCCGCTACTGGGTGCCGGAGTACGGCAGCGCCGAGAACGCCGAGCAGTTCCCCTTCATCGCCGCGTATTCGCCCTATCAGCACATCAAGCGCGGCGTGAAGTACCCGGCGATCCTCTTCACCGCCGGCGAGAATGACGCCCGCGTCCACCCTCTGCATGCGCGGAAGATGGCCGCGGCCATGCAGGCCGCGACGGGCGCTTCGCCCGATGAGCGCCCCATTCTCCTGTGGGTTGATCGCGAGGCGGGCCACGGCTCGGGCAAGCCGCTCTCGGCGCGCATCCGCGAGGTCGTCGATCAGCGGCTGTTCGTGATGTGGCAACTGGGGGTCACGCCGACGCAGTGAGCGCAGCGACATTGCCCACACAGTCCGGGGTCAATGATCCCGGGTCAAGACGGGCAGACGCCATGGCCGAACCTTGCGCAGAAGATGACGACAAGGAGATCCACAGCGCCGGCCCGGCGATTGTGCGCGACGAGCGCACGGGGCGCGAATACGTCAGCCCGTATCGCTATCAGCGGCAGTTTGAAGCAACATTCGACGACGCCAGCCATCGGATGATGCGTCGGCACGGGACGCCGAGTGAGCGCTTCGCCCTTTGGTTCGCTGGTGTGGTCGGTGCGTTCCTGGGCCTCGCCTTTCAAGGATCACTGCATGGCCTTCAGTTGATGGGGGTCAGCGCGATACAGTCGCTCATCATGACCGGAATCATGACGGGCATCTTTGTCGCGCTGCTGGCGAGCGCCATCTGGTGGGGCCTGCGCGGCCGGGCTCGCTTCCGCGACCGCCTCATCGAGCAGCGCCTCTGCTTCGACTGCGGCTACGCCCTCATCGGCGCGCCGACGGACGATCTCGGTCGCGGCCGCTGTCCGGAGTGCGGCAAGGCCTTTCGCGTGGCGACCTATCTCCGCCCGCCGAAGCGATACCATCATCTCGGTCCGGCGACTCAACCGGCGCGGGAGACCAGTCATGGCCTATGACCTCGATCGAACGGACGCGGAGAGACTCAGCCTCCTGATGCGCTCCGGCCACGGGCTGATTGTGATGGAGACGCACGAAGAGCGGCGTGCGGTCCGCCTCGTGATGGAGGCGACCGAAGCGATCGGGCAGCGCTGCTGGGCGTGGTCGATGGTGCGCGGACTCGTGCCCCTCGATCGGCGCGAAGCGGCGACGGCCGGGGAGACGCACGACCCCACCGTGGCGCTGCTTCACCTCATCTCCCTCACCGACCGGTGGGTGGCGATCATGGCTGATCTCCAGCGCCACCTCGGAGAGTCGAAAGTCATCCGCGCGGCGCGCGAAGCCGCCGAGCAGGCGCACCGCCAGGGCAGCACGCTCGTCCTGCTCGGTCCGGCGATGGAACTGCCCGCCGAATTGCAGCGCCTCGCCTTCCCCTTCCCGCTCACGCTTCCCGACGTCGCGTTCTTCGAGAAACTCGTCAAGCGCGTCTACCGCGACGTCGTGAGCGGCAACCAGAACATCGAGCACGAACTCAAGCGAGAGGACTTCGATCGTCTCACCGAGTCGCTCATCGGGCTGACGGAGATCGAGGCGGAGCGCATCATTCGCCAGGTGATTCTCGAGGACGGCCGCCTCGATGCGCGCGACGTCGATCGGGTGCGCCACGCGAAGCGCGCCACGATCGCTTCGCACGGCCAACTCGAGGTGCTGCCGGTTGCGGACAACCTCGATTCGCTCGGGGGGCACGAGCGGCTCAAGGACTGGCTGCGCAAGCGGCGGGCGGCGATGTCGAGCAAGGGGCGCGAGTTCGGCATCGAGCCGCCGCGCGGCGTGCTCCTCCTCGGCGTGCCCGGCTGCGGCAAGAGTTTCTGCGCGCGCCTCGTCGCCGGCGAGTGGCGCAGACCATTGCTGCGCCTCGACGTCGGCGGACTCTACAACCGCTTCATCGGCAACACCGAGCACAACCTCCGCGAGGCGCTCCGCCAGGCCGACAGCATGGCCCCCTGCGTCCTCTGGATCGACGAGATTGAGAAGGCCTTTGCGAGCGAGGGCAGCGGCGACGCCGACGGCGGGGTGAGCCAGCGCCTCTTCGGCACGATGCTCACCTGGATGAACGACCGGCGCAGCGACGTCTTCATCATCGCCACCGCCAACCAGGTCCACCGCCTGCCGACCGAACTGCTCCGCAAAGGCCGCTTCGACGAGATCTTCTTCATCGACCTGCCCCCGCCCGAGGCGCGGCAGCGGATCTTCGAAATCCACCTCGGAAAGCGCGGGCGCATGCCCCGGGCGTTCGACATCGAGACGCTCGCGGGCCTGACGGAGGGCTTCAGCGGTGCGGAGATCGAGCAACTCATCGTCGATGCGCTGCACGGCGCGTTCAGCGCCAACGAGCAACTCGCGACGCATCACATCGTTGACGCCATCGGCCGCACGAAACCCATGGCCGTAACCATGGCCGAGCGAATCGCCACGATGCGCCACTGGGCCGAGTCGCGCTGCACCATGTCCCACGGGCAGTAGGCTCACCCCACGATGAGCGGGTCTTCGAGCGAATCGTCCGGGGTCATCTCACGCCCACGATGAGCGAGTCTTCGAGCGAATCGTGGGGTGCATCCCCGATGTCACGAACCGCGTCCCATCGACGGCCGCTCGACACACATCCGCATCACCCGATCGATGAGCCACGCCGCGAACATCGGCTTGGAAAGGCGTCCGGGCGACTCGCGGCGTCCGTCGGCTCGGATGAGCGCGCCTTCGATCTCATCGGCATCCATCGTCTCGAGCGGGTTGGCGACGATGGCGTCGAGGCCCTTTCGCTCCAGTTTCTCCATCGCAGCCTGCGGGAGCGCGGCCGCGGGTTCGAGGGCGAAGCCGATCACCTTCTGGCCGGGCGTGCGGCGCCTGGCGCAGCCGGCCACGAGGTCGGGGGTGGCTTCCATTTCGATGGTCAGTCCTTCGACGTCGCGGCGGAGTTTGCCTGACTCCGCGGGCCCTCTGGGGCGGTAGTCCGCCACCGCCGCGGCCATGATGAGCACCCGCGCCTGCGCCGGCCAAAGTTCAGCCAGCAGCGATTCGAGGTCGGCGCAGGAGTGGAAGCGCTCGATGCGCATGCGATCGGGCAGGACGGGCGGGGCGACGGTGTTGGGCCCGAGCGCGAGAATGACATCAAGCCCGACGGCATGCGCGGCCCGGGCCACTTCGACGCCCAGCCGGCCCGACGAGCGGTTGCCGATGAAGCGGACCGCGTCGATCGGCTCATAGGTCGGCCCGGCCGTGATGAGCACGGTGGCGGGCGTGGGAAGGCTGGGCATGGATGACTTTATGCCGCCGGGATTCAGTGCGCCTGCACGGCGGGGTGGACGCGGCGCCGCGACGCGACTACGAATCTCCTTGGTCGAAATGAAAAACCCTGCAGCGGTGGTGGGGGCCACTGCAGGGCGGGTGTCGGGGGGCCGAAGATCCCGGAGGACGGGACGCCCCTCCAACGGTGAAGGTATTCCGGGGATGCGGCGCGAGGCGGTCGGGCCTCGCGGACATCGACTCCGCCATCGGGGTCGATCTCCGCGACCGGCGTTGAGTCACTCCCTGCTCAGGCCGGCAAACGGTTCGGGGTCCATCCACTCGCCGTCGGACAGTTCTGGCCTCCTTTCAGCCGCATCCCGGTTTCCGGCCGGCGAATCCGTGGCGCTGCCGCGCCGCATCGCCGGCCGTACGTCTGTTCACATCGCTTGCTCAACTGCATCCCATGCTGTTGCCGCAGTTCATGCACTTGTAACACGTTCCATTGCGCACGGTGAGCGCGCCGCAGACGTCGCACACCGGGGCATCGCCCATCAGTTCGCCCATCGCCCGGTCGAGCACGGTGCGCGACCGCGTGCGCGTCTCGGTGAGGGTGAAGGAGGCGTGCTCGCGCTCGACGACGGCGCTGAGACGGGCGTCCTCGTTCGCCGGCGCCGCCTCGGCGCGGAGTCCGCCGTGGGCCGCGGCCGGAGGCGCCTCGCGCCCGAAGATGTCCGGTGCGGGTCGTGGCGGAGGCCCCGCGCCATCCCCTTCGCCGCGCTGCGGGGCGGCCTGGCTGCGGTATCCGGAGATGAACTGGATGCCCATCCACCGGAAGATGTAATCCACGAGGCTCTTGGCGAAGGGGATGTCGGCGTTGGTCGTCATCCCCGCCGGCTCAAAGCGCTGGTGGGTGAACTTGCCGACCAGGCTTTCGAGCGGCACGCCGTACTGGAGCGCCACGCTGATCGCCGTGCCCAGCGAATCCATGAGCCCGCCGATCGTCGAACCTTCCTTGCTCATGGTCAGGAAGAGCTCGCCAGGCATGCCGTCCTCGTAGAGGCCGACGGTGAGGTACCCCTCGTGCCCCGCAACGTTGAACTTGTGGGTGATGCTCCGGCGGGTGTCGGCCAGGCGGCGGCGCAGCGGGCGCTCGACGATGCGCTCGACGATCTTCTCGACGGTGCGCACACTGTCACCGTCAGCGGCCGCAGCAATCGCCGCGACTGCGGAAACGTCGTGGGCAACCTCTTTTTTTGCGGCGTCGAGGTCCAGTTCATCCTCATCGCCGGCTTCCAGCGCCTCGGCGGCAGCGTCGCTGCGGGTGCTCAGCGGCTGGCTCAGTTTGCACCCGTCGCGGTACAGCGCGTTGGCCTTGAGCCCCAGTTCCCAACTCAACCGGTAGCACGCGGCGATGTCCGCGACCGTGGCGCTGTTGGGCAGGTTGATCGTCTTGCTGATGGCGCCGGAAATGAACGGCTGGCTCGCCGCCATCATCCGAATGTGCCCCTCGGGAGCGATGAACCGCTTGCCCTTGCGGCCGCAGGGGTTGGCGCAGTCGAAGACGGGCAGGTGTTCGTCGCGCAGGTGCGGCGCCCCCTCGATCGTCTGCGTTCCGCAGATCATCTCGTTGAGCGAGTCGATCTGGCCCGCGCTGAGCCCGATCTCGCGCAGCAGGCTGAAGGACGGGTTGCTCCGCGCCTTCTCGACGTCGATGCCCAGTTGCCGCAGCAGGTCTTCGCGCATCGACCACGCGCTGAAGGCAATGCCGATCTCGAAGACCGAGCCGAGTTGGGCTTCGATGGCCGCCAGATCGTCCTCGGTGAATCCCTTCTTCGCGAGGTAGGCTTCAAAGGTGCCGCCCTCAGACCCCGGCATCGGAACATCCAGGCTCAGCGAACCCATCACGTAGCGGATGATGTCGCGCACCTGCTGCTCCCGATAGCCCAGGGTCTCGAGGGCGGGTCGGAGCGAGTTGTTGGCGATCTTGAAGTAGCCCCCGCCGGCGAGTTTCTTGAATTTCACCAGCGCGAAGTCCGGCTCGACGCCGGTCGTGTCGCAGTCCATGAGCAGGCCGATCGTCCCCGTGGGGGCGATGACCGTCACCTGCGCGTTGCGGTAGCCGTGCTTCTCGCCGAGGTCCAGCGCCTCGTCCCACGCGCGGCGGGCGCGCTGGAGGAGCGCATCGGCGCTGGCGAAGCGGTCTCCCGCCCGCTGCGTCGCCTCAGGGTCGATGGGCACCGGCGCGATGCGCAGGTGCTCATACTGCCCGCTGTCGCGGGCGATGCCGTGCGCCGCCCGGCGATGATTGCGCATCACGCGGAGCATCGGCTCGCGGTTCTTCGCGAAGCCGGGGAAGGGGCCGAGTTGACCCGCCATCTCGGCGCTGACGGCGTAGGAGCGTCCGGTGAGAATCGCCGTGAGGCACCCGCACAGCGCCCGCGCCTCCTCGCTGTCATAGGCGATGCCGGCCTGCATCAGCATCGCGCCGATGTTGGCGAACCCCAGCCCCAGCGTGCGGAAGTCGTAACTGAGCCGCGCGATCTCTTCGCTCGGGAACGCCGCCATCAGCACGCTGATCTCGAGGACGATCGTCCACAGGCGGATGGCGTGCTCGTATGCGTCGATATCAAAGGTCGCGTTCTTCGCGTCGTAGAAGCGGAGCAGATTGATGGATGCAAGATTACATGCAGTATTATCAAGAAACATATATTCCGAGCACGGGTTACTTGCATTAATGCGCCCGCTCTCCGGACAGGTGTGCCAGGCGTTGATCGTCGAGTCGAACTGCACGCCGGGGTCGGCGCAGCGCCACGCGGCGTAGCAGATCTCCTCCCACAACTTCTTCGACTCGATCGAGTGATGCACATCGCCAGTCGTGCGCTGATACAGGTTCCACGGCTCGCCCTTGTCGAGGGCGTCGAAGAACGCATCGGGAATGCGGACCGAGTTGTTGCTGTTCTGCCCGCTGACGGTGTAATACGCCTCGCCGTTGAAGTCGTAGTCGAGTTTCAGGCCGAGGTCCGCGGCAATCTTCTGCTGATCCTTGGGCAGGGTCTTGAGCCCTTCGACCATCGCGGCGACTTTGAGTTCCTCGCGCACCTTCCAGTTGACGAAGGCTTCGATGTCGGGGTGGTCGAGGTCGAGGCAGACCATCTTGGCGGCGCGGCGGGTGGTGCCGCCGCTCTTGATCGCGGCCGCGGCGCGGTCGCCGATCTTGAGCCAGGACATGAGTCCGCTGCTCGTGCCGCCGCCGCTGAGGGGTTCGCCCTCGCCGCGCAGGCCGGAGAAGTTGGTCCCCGTGCCCGAGCCGTACTTGAAAAGCCGGGCCTCGCGCACCCACAGGTCCATGATCCCGCCGGAGTTGACGAGGTCATCGCTGACGCTCTGAATGAAGCAGTTGTGGACGACAATGCCGTTGGCGGCGAAGCGCCCGGTTCCGGTCTGGATGTCGTAGACCTCCGCCTCGCCCAGGTCGCGCCACGAGACGACCGTCTCTTCCGAAACGGTCGGCTTACGCTTACCCCTGACGCGGCGGTTGAGTTCCCGCAGGCGCGCCGACTTGGCGGAATCGACGAATCCGATCTGCTGCTCAAACTTGGCGCGCTCGGAGGCGTAGGCGATGATGACGTGATGCAGCGTCGCCCGGTCGGGGCGCGAGTCGCGGCACTCGATGCGCCGCGCATAGATGCCCAGGCCGGAGAGCAGCGTCTGCACTTCGTGCGCCAGTTGTTCGGAGATCGTCGCAAGCACGATGTCGCCGGAGTTGCGTCCCTGGCCGCGGCGGATGCGCACCGCCCCGTCCGCCTGGAAGAGGCCGCGCAGGAACGCCCGCTGCGCCTGAGCCGAAGCGCGGAAGATGCGATCAGGCACGCGCACGTTGGCGCTGCCCACGCCGAGATCGAACGCCTCGCGGAACTCGATGGTCTCCGTGAAGTCGTGCCGGATGATCCGATACTCGGGCGAGACCTCCGGCTTGGCCGTGACAGTGAAGGCGCCGAACTGCGCCTCGAAGAGACCCGCCACGCGCTCGAACTCCTCTTTCGTCGCCGTGCAGACGCCGAAGCGCGCAATGCCTTCGTAGGTGCGGGCGTATCCGTCGCCGACGTGGAATCCGACGAGTTCGGCCGTGTGCAGCGCCAGGCGCTGCCGCCGAGCCGTGGCCTCCTCGCTCATCTGGTCTTCATTGAGCGCATACAGCACCTTGTGGCCGAGGCATTCGCCCGCCGGCGTCCACTCATACGTTCCGCCGTCGCGGCCGCGCTTGTGCGACGCCAGAATGAGGTGATCGTCCGTCACGTCCGCGTACTGGCCGTTGGCGAGCATCATGCGGTGCAGGCGGCGCGTGCCATTGTGCTTCGTGGCCCGAATGCCCGTCCAGCACTGGCCGTCGAAAATGCGCAGATCCGTCCGGTCTCGCTCCACGATCTCCCGCACTCTCAGCCAGCCTTCGCTGGTCAGCACCAGCGTGTCGCCCGCCACGCATGCGTGCGGCTGAGGGTGGGTGTAGGCGTCGTCGGCGAGTTTCACTTCGCCGGTGCCGGGATCGACGATGAAATGCCCCTGCGCCGGGCCGGTGATGCCGTAGGCCCAGTTCAGGCCGGTGTTGAACCACTGCGGGCTGTTGGGCGCCGCCATCTGGTGGAGCATCATGTGACACAGTTCGTCGTAGAACGCCTGGGCGTCCTCGGCCGTGTCGAAGTAGCCGTGCGTCTCCCCCCAGTGCCGCCAGCACCCGGCGAGGCGGTGAATGACCTGCCGCGCGGACTTCTCGGGTCCGGTGGCTTCGCTCCCTCTCCCCTCGGGAGAGGGCTGGGGTGAGGGCTTCGACGAGTCATTGGCGTTCACGGGCGACTTGCCACCTTGGCCGTCCAAACCCGCTCCCTTACGGTCGGGGCTCGCTTCGGCGCCCTGCTCCTGCGGCACCCCCGCCTTGCGGAAGTACTTGCTCACCATGATGTCCGTCGCGAGTTGCGACCAGTTCTCGGGAACCTCCGCGTCCTTCATCTCAAAGACGACGGAGCCGTCGGAGTTGGAGATGCGCGAAGTCCTCTTGGACCACTTGACGGTGGAGAAGACGTCGGTGTTCGGTTTCGTGAATCGTCGCTTGATCTTCATGCTCAATGACCTTCGGGGACAGGCACTAGGCACTGGGCACTAGGCACTAGGGGTTGAGCCGCTTCGCGGCGATCAGTCAGAAAGGCGATTGATGAGTCCGCCGAGCGGATCAATTCGCCTAGTCGTCAACTACTACGCTTGGTCGTTCGCGCTTGTGTGTCAGATCCGGAATCCGCCGCGAATCCAAGACGCTTGCATTCTCCAGAAATCACCTCAAGTGCCGTCATATACGCTGTGAAGTCTCTGTGCGACACGCCAGTTTCGATTTCGAAGATACTGAGGCATAGGTCTTGCATGGTGTTGATCGGTCGCCCGTTTCGTTGAAATTCTTCAAGCCGACCACTCTCCGCTGATGTGCTTGAAACGGTCTGAAACCTGTCGTGAAACATCTGCCTCAGAATCTCGGACTCTGTCGACTCTGGATACTGCTGCCGAAGTCGCTGAAACTTCGCAGCCTGACTCCGCACGATTCCTCCCGTCGTACCTCGCTTTGCAATCCACTTCAGGAATCCCATACTCTTCGTTTCCTAAAGGTACCTTTTCCCGTCCGCTTCACTCATTCGTCGTCGAGCGAGAATCCTTCCGCTCTCCGTCGTTTCAGCCCAAATCCAGTGCGCGTGGCGGACGCTGCGTTGTTACGAACCTGAAACCGCTGGACTGGGAACATCTTCGTAAGCCAAAGCTCGCTCGACGTCGATCAACGCAGCCTCCACTTCTCGGAATTTCTTCTTTGGTTCCCGTAGGATCGCTTCGGCCAAGGAGCTGCGCGAGGGGCAATTCTCTGGAAGTACCGCGGCGTCCATCGCTTCCTTAATTTGAGGGATTGCGTCGTCAACGGAAATCTTTAGTGCTGCAGCCCAGCTCTTGAGATCTCGCAAAGCTTGTTCCAAAGACTCGTGTCGCTGCATTCGGTCATTCCATTCAAACTGCAGACGCTGTTAGACTCCACACCAATTCGCGGTGTTTGCCTCGCGGACGGCTGGTCACACCGCTCGCGATGGCAGTCTGGGATTGGCCCCAATGGAAACCGTGCCATCAGAACGGACCCAAATCCCCACCTGACAACCAGAGATCAGGTTTCCCGCCATCACCATTCCACCAATTCGAAGTGGCGAATGCGCGTCGGCGAGCATCCCCTCAACTCGTGAATCTCGAGCGCATTTGATGAATGCACCGTCCGGAGAGTGAAGTTCTGCGTAGGTACTGAGCGCTGCGGCTCCTTCGCGCCGAATCTCAAAGAGCGTCTTGCCGTTCAGTTCGCAAACCGTCGCTCCTTCTGGGTGGTGTAGCGCGAGGTCGCACTTCTTGCCATCCGAAGTCAAGAACAACCGGCTGCCGACCACCCTTGCCAGATCAGTCCCATCATTGTGAAAGATGCTGAATCGACTCGTGAAACCTGCGTCTATGAATCGAACGACTTCGATTAGCGGTGTGTCGTCATACTGAAGGATCGTCGGGACATTCCTGAACACATTGGTCGCGACTGTGAACTGTGGGACTTGATTGAAGTACAACTTGTCCATGGCACTATTCCGTTTGAGTTCGAATTCAAGTCAGTCAACTTTTGGAAGAGTCAACCCGCCCTGATCCTGGTACTTCCCGCTCTTGTCGGCGTAACTGCGTTCGCACACCTCATCGGCCTTGAGGAAGATCATCTGGGCGATGCCTTCGTTGGCGTAGACCTTGGCGGGCAGGGGGGTGGTGTTGGAGATTTCCAGCGTCACCTTGCCGCGCCACTCGGGCTCGAGGGGCGTCACGTTGACGATCAGGCCGCAGCGGGCGTAGGTGCTCTTGCCCACGCAGATGACCAGCACGTTGCGCGGGATGCTGAACCACTCGACCGTTTCGGCGAGGCAGAAGGAGTTGGGGGGGATGATGATGTGGTCCCGGCCCGTCTGCTTCGTGTCCACGGTGACGAAGAAGTCATCGGTGAAGCGTTTGGGATCGACGATGGCCTGGCCGCCGTGGGGGGTGACGTTGGTGAAGATCTTGAAGACGGCGCCGACGCGGACGTCGTAGCCGTAGGAGGAGACGCCGTAGGAGACGGTTCCGGGTCGCTTGATGTTGTCCTCGAAGGGTCGGATCTCGACGAGTCTTCGGATCTGTGCGTCTGAGAGTACGGGCATGGTGGCCTCGCGTTCCTTTTCAGGGGGCGTGACATGACGGGCCGGGTTGAGCCGGTGTGGACCGGCTCCGCCGGGCGTTGTGACGCCATCCTGACGTTAGGTAAATGTCAGCCGTCCGTCCACGTCGGGGTCGCTCGGGCCGGCCAGTCCCACCGGCCTGCCCCGCTCCCTCGCCGTCCGCAACGGCCATCGGATAGGATACCACTAGATGTAGGGGCTTCAACCCCGTTCTCATCAAAATGTCGTATTTTTCTGAGATATTTTTCGGCGGAAGGGGAACCGCCGGCCTAACCGACAGTTTGACAGTGGGTTGCGCATCCGAGGGTTGGCCGCGATTCTGCCGACCCGGTGCGGATGTATTGTGGATAGATTGGCGGCCAGTGTCATTTGCGCAAGTGGAAGGCGGGTGGGGGTACGAGATGTTGGGGTGGGGGAGGGCGGCGGCGAGGCATCGAGGCATCGAGGCAGCGGGGTATTGGGGCGTTGCGGCGTCGGGGCGGGGAGGGGTGGAAGGGTGGAGGGGCCGCCTCTTGCGGCTGCGACGGGGTGGCGGAGCGCGGGCGGGCGCAGCGGAGGGCGGGCGGCCGCGGCACCGCGGGCGGGGTTCAGGCCGCCCGCCGCAGCGGGCTGACGCCCTGCACTTGCGGCTTTGGCCGCATTCGACCCGGCGGGTGCGCTTCGCAATGATTGCCCGGCCCGCCGACCCCGTCGGTCGGGCGGAGCATTCGAAAGGAACTCATGGCGAACCTGTTTCTGATCCAGGCCATCACCGAGGCGCTGCGCCAGGAGATGGAGGCGGATCCCGATGTGATTCTCCTCGGGGAGGACATCGGGGTGAACGGCGGGGTGTTCCGCGCCACGGACGGGCTGTTCAAGGAGTTCGGCCCGACGCGGGTGGTCGATACCCCATTGGCGGAATCAGGCATCATCGGCACGGCGATCGGGCTGGCGATGGCGGGCCTCAAGCCCGTGCCGGAGATTCAGTTCGAGGGATTCCTCGGCCCGGCGTACGACCAGATCGTCTCCCACGCCGCCCGCTTCCGAACGAGAACGCGGGGGCGCTTCACGGTTCCGATGACGATCCGCGTGCCGGTGGGCGGGGGGATTCACGCGCCGGAACTGCACAGCGACTCGCCCGAGGCGGTCTACGTTCACACGCCGGGGATCAAGGTCGTCATGCCGTCGAGCGCCTATGACGCCAAGGGGCTGCTCATCGCAGCGATCCGCGATCCCGACCCGGTGATCTTTTTCGAGCCCAAGCGCATCTACCGCGCCTTTCGCGAGGAAGTGCCCGAAGAGCCCTACACCATTCCCATTGGCGAGGCGAAGGTGATCGAGGAGGGGACGGACGTGACGCTGATCTCGTGGGGGGCGTCGGTGGTGCAGTGCCTCAACGCCCTCGACGCGGTCGAGTCGTCGGTTGAACTCATCGACCTGCGCACGCTCTATCCTCTTGACGTGGAGGCGATTCGGAAATCGGTAAGCAAGACGGGGCGGTGCGTCGTGGTGCACGAGGCGCCGCGCACGGCGGGGCTGGGTGCGGAGATCGCGACGCTCGTGCAGGAGCACTGCTTCGAGTACCTCGAAGCGCCGGTGCAGCGCGTGACGGGGTTTGACGCGGTGATGCCCTACTACAAACTCGAACTGGAGTATCTGCCCGACACGCCGCGCATCGTCGAGGCGATCGAGCAGATCCTGGCGTACTGATTCGTCGGCGGCGCCGCGAGACGGCGGCCGGCGCAAGAGAGCGAGAGGCGCATGAGCGAGACGGTTGACTTCATCCTGCCCGACCTCGGCGAAGGGGTTCACGAAGCGGAGATCATCTCCTGGAAAGTGAACGTCGGCGACAAGGTCGAAGAAATGCAGGTGCTCGCGGAAATGGAGACGGACAAGGCGCTGGTCGAAGTGCCCAGCCCCTACGCCGGCCAGGTGGTGGCGCTGCACGGCGAGGTGGGGCAGATCGCCCACGTCGGCGAGCCGATCGTCACCTTCAGCGGCGCGACGCAGAGCGGCCGGGCGGTCAAGGGCAAAGGAGCCGCCGCACCGCCTCAGAAGAAGGAAGAGGCGAAGGGGGGTCATCCGCCCTCTGCAGCCGCCGCGAAACCGCAAGCGGGCGCGGGGGCGAATGGAGCGCCGTCGCCCGCTGAAAAAGTTGATGAAGAAGATCGCGAAGACGCGGGCACCGTCGTCGGATCGATGGAGGGGCTGCCCACCCTCGGCAGCGGCGGGAAGGTGATGGCGACGCCCGCGGTGCGCCGGCTGGCGCGCGAGATGGGCATTGACATCAACACCATCCAGGGCACGGGGCGCGGCGGGCGCATCACGGCGTCCGATGTCGAGCGCGCGGGGAAGAGTCCGAAGTCCGCTCCGGCGGCGCGGAGCGTGCGCGAAGCCGCGAGCGGCACAGGGCTGCGCGCCGTCAGCCAGCCGATCTCGTACCCGCCCGTGCAGGTCGATGCGTCGGGCACATCGCAGACGATCCCCTTCACAGGGATTCGCCGCAAGATTGCCGAGGCGCTGGACCGCTCGATCAAGACGGCGGTGCACTTCGTGGTGATGGAAACCGCGGATGTGACGGCGCTGGACCGCCTGCGCCGCCAGCAGGCGCATGCGTCGGGAGAGAAGGTGAGTTTCCTGCCCTTCATCATCCAGGCGATGTGCCGGGCGCTCAAGCAGTTCCCGCAGCTCAACGCGATCGTCGATGATGAGAAGAAGGAGATCTACATCAAGGGCGTGATCAACATGGGCGTGGCGGTGGATACCGACCACGGGCTGATGGTGCCGGTCGTGCCCGGCGCCGACCGTCTCGGCATTCTGCCGCTCGGCCGCGCCATCGACGATCTCGCGCGCAAATGCAAGAACCGGACGATCGGCCTCGAGCAACTCAAGGGCGGGACGATCACGATCAGCAACGTGGGCAGTTACGGCGGGGCATTCGCCACGCCGATCATCAACTATCCCGAGGTGGCGATCCTCGCGGCGGGCCGCGCCCGCGAGGCGGTCATGGCGCGCAACGGCGGGATCTTCGTCGGCAGGGAGATGCCGCTGAGTCTGTCGTGCGATCACCGCGTGGTCGATGGCGCGTACGGAGCGAAGATGCTCAACGCCGTCGTGCAGTTCCTCGAGAATCCGGAGATCCTGCTCGAGCCGGCGGGGCGGTGAGAGCGGCGTGCAGGTCGGGACAAGGCTCTGCGCAGGCCCGGCGAATCGGTGTCCCGTGGCCGGAGGGTCATTGAATGGAGTGTTTGCGCCCAATTGCCGGGCCGCGTCCAGAGCGGCGGTCCCGACCTACTTCGTCGTCTCGAAGAGGTAGAGCGCATTGCCGTCCGGGTCGCCGAAGAAGGCGAGGCGGACGGGGTCGTCGTTGACGATCGGGCCGTAGAACATCGCGCCTCGCGACTTGAGTTTCTCGACGACGGCGTCGAGGGGTTCATCGACTTCGAATCCGATGGAGATGGAGCCGCGCGCGCCCGGCGGTGGTGTGTGGGGACCGCCGTGGTGGGGGTGGAGGCCGATGGCGAATCCGCCGCCGGCGTCGATCTCGGCCCACTCGTTGCCGACGCGGCGCGTGAGGCTGAACTCGAGCGTCTCGGTATAGAAGCGCACGGCCCGATCCATGTCGGAAACATAGACGGTGGCGATGCCGGTTCGGAGCATGGCTGACCTCCTGAAGAGTGCAGTATGCCCCGAATTGTACCGACGGCTCAGATCGGCTTTCCCGAAAAAGCCACGAGGGAGCGCATGTAGTTGACGCGCTCGAAGGCCTCGGGGTTGGGGCAGTTCTCGCGCGAGAGGCTCCCCTTCATCTGCTGCACGCTGGTGTAGTCCTTGGCGATAAGCCAGTCGCGCAGTTCCTCTTCGAGGCGCTTGAAGTGCGCGGGACCGTGGCGGTAGAGGGCGGAGGCGAGCATGGCGGCGTCGGCGCCGACGAGCAGGAGCTTGACGAGGTCTTCGACGGTGTGAATGCCGCTCGTCGCGGCGAGGTAGGCGCCGATGCGGCCGCGGAGCATCGCGATCCACGTCATGCTCAGGCGCGACTCCCACGATTCGCTCAGCGCGAGGTTCGGAAAGAAGTCGAGCGTTTCGAGATCGATGTCGGGCTGGATGTAGCGGTTGAAGATGGTCAGGCCGTCCGCGCCGGCGTCCACGAGGCGGCGTGCGAAGTGGCCGAAGGAGGTGAAGTAGGGACCGACCTTGACGGCCAGGGGAAGGCGCACCGCCTTGCGCACGGCGGCGACGAGATCGAGGTAGCGCCGTTCGACCTCCTCGCCGCTGTGACGCGGATCGCTCGGCACGAAGTAGACGTTGAGTTCGAGGGCATCGACGCCCGCGTCTTCGATGAGTTTGGCGAAGTGAACCCAGCCCCCGACGGTCATGCCGTTGAGGCTGCCGATGAGGGGCATGCGAACTGTCTGGCGCGCGAGGCGGAGACGGCGGAGGTACTCCGTCGGGCCGACGTTGTAGTCCTCGAGTTCGGGGAAGTAGGAGAGCGACTCGGCGTAGGACTCCGTGCCGTACTCGTACAGGCCGAAAATCTGCTGCTGCTGGTACTCGATCTGCTCCTCGAAGAGGGAGGGGAAGACGGCGGCGGCGGCCCCGGCGTCTTCGAGGCAGGCGAGGAACTCCGCGTCCTGATTGAGGGGACAGGCGGAAGCGATGAGCGGGTTGCGGAGCGTGAGGCCGAGGTAGCGTGTGCTCAGGTCCACGTTCATGAGGGCACCCCTTCTGCTGACTCGGGTTCGCGGAGATGGCGTGTGACGCCGACCATCTGCTCGTAGAAGCGCCAGCGCGCGTCGATGTCCGCCTGGGCCTGCTCGAAGAGGCGTGCGGCCTGGGCGGGGTTCGAACGCGCCAGCATCGCAAAGCGTGCTTCCTTGTCGGCGAAGGTCTTGAAGGGAGCAGTCGGCTTGCGGCTGTCGAGGCGCAGCGGATGGAGTTCGTCATGGGCGTTGCGCGGGTCGTAGCGGTAGAGCGGCCAGTAGCCGGTGTTGACCGCGTCCTTCTGGTGCGTCATCGCCGTGGACATGTCGATGCCGTGCGCGATGCAGTGGCTGTAGGCGATGACGAGCGAGACGCCGGGGTAGGACTCGGCCTCGCGCAGGGCGTTGAGCGTCTGCTGCGGATGCGCGCCCATGGCGATCTGGGCGACGTAGACGCTGCCGTAGGACATCGCGAGCAGGCCGAGGTCCTTCTTGCACGACTGCTTGCCGCCGGAAGCGAACTTGGCGACGGCGGCGCGCGGGGTGGACTTGGACGCCTGGCCGCCCGTGTTCGAGTAGACCTCGGTGTCGAGAACGAGGAGGTTGACGTTGACGCCGGAGGCGAGGATGTGATCCACGCCGCCGAAGCCGATGTCGTAGGCCCAGCCGTCGCCGCCGACGATCCAGACGCTGCGCGGGACGAACTGGTCCGCGAGGGTCAGCAGCCGCATCGCTTCCGGAGATCCGTCCTCGCGCAGCCGCCTCTTAAGGATGGCCACGCGCTCGCGCTGGTGGGCGATCGAGGCCTCGTCCGAGGCGGTCGAGAAGATGAGCGAGGAGACGAAGTCTTCTCCGAAGCGTCCGGTGAACCTTCGCAGCAGTTCGCAGGCCAGGAGGTGCTTCTGCTCGACGCCGAGGCGGATGCCCAGGCCGAATTCCGCATTGTCCTCGAAGAGCGAGTTGCACCACGCCGGCCCGCGGCCGTCGGCGTTGCAGGTCCAGGGCGTGGTGGGGAGATTGCCGCCGTAGATCGACGAGCATCCCGTCGCGTTGGCGATGAGGAGGCGATCCCCGAAGAGCTGCGTGAGGAGTTTGAGATAGGGCGTCTCGCCGCACCCGGCGCAGGCGCCGGAGAACTCGAAGAGCGGCTCGGCGAGTTGCGAGCCCTTGATGGTGTCGAGTTTGACGAGGCGCCGGTCCATCTCCGGGATGCGGATGAAGTAGTCGAAGTTGGCCCGTTCGCGCTGAAGGTGCTCGTCCTTGGGCGTCATGTTGATCGCCTTGTGCTTCGCGACCTCCTTGCTGCGCACGGGGCAGACGTCCACGCAGATGCCGCAGCCGGTGCAGTCCTCCGGCGCGACCTGGATCGTGTAGCGGTGGCCGGGGTGCTCCTTGCTCTTCCACTCCCGCGACTCGAACGAGGCGGGCGCCTTCTCGAGGGCCGTCTCGGGAAAGGCCTTGCTGCGGATGGCGGCGTGCGGGCACACGAGCGGGCACAGCCCGCACTGGGTGCACAGGTCCGCGTCCCAGATGGGGATCTCCTGCGCGATGCTGCGCTTCTCGAAGCGAGTCGTGCCCGTGAGAAAGGTGCCGTCCACGGGCAGGGCGCTGACGGGCAGCAGGTCGCCCCGGCCGGCGATCATCATCGCCGTCACGCGCTGCACGAAGTCCGGCGCGACGCTCGGAATCGGCGGGAGGCGGTGGTGCGAGGAGTCGGCCCGCGCCGGGACCTTCACCTCACGGAGCACTTCGAGCGACCGATCGACGGCCGCGATGTTTCGGTCGATGACGCTCTGGCCCAACTTCGTGTAGGTCTTGCGGATGAGGTCCTTGATGTGCGCGATCGCCTCGTCGCGCGGCAGCACGCGAGAGAGCGCGAAGAAGCACGGCTGCATGACGGTGTTGATCCGCGCGCCCAGACCCACATCGCGCGCGACCGTCGTGGCGTCCACCACCCACAGGTGCAGGTTCCTGTCGATGATCGTCTCCTGCACCTCGCGCGGCAGGTGGTCCCACACCTGCGTCTCGTCGTATGGGCTGTTGAGAAGCACCGTGGCCCCGCGCTCCGCCAGTTCGAGCACGTCGATGCGCTCGAGAAAGTGGAACTGGTGGCAGGCGATGAAGGAGGCCCGCTGAATGAGGTAGGTGGACTCGATCGGCCGCGGGCCGAAACGCAGGTGCGAGACCGTGACCGACCCGGCCTTGCGCGAGTCGTAAACGAAGTAGCCCTGGGCGGCGAGGCCGGCGTTCTCGCCGATGATCTTGACGCTGTTCTTGTTGGCGCCGACGGTGCCGTCGCTGCCCAGGCCATAGAACACCGCCCGCACCGTGTCGGACTGCTCCGTGATGAAGTCGGGATCCCACTTGAGGCTCAAGTGAGTCACATCGTCAACGATGCCGACCGTGAAGCGCCGCTTGGGCGCCTCGCGGGCAAGTTCGTCGAAGACCGCCGCCGCCATCGCCGGAGTGAACTCCTTGGACGAGAGGCCGTAGCGGCCGCCGATGATCGTGAGGCGCCGCGGGCCGCTCCAGTGTTCCTGCACGGCCGCGACGACGTCCAGAAAGAGCGGCTCGCCGACGGCCCCCGGCTCCTTCGTGCGATCGAGGACGGCGAGGCGCTGGACCGTGGAGGGAAGGGCGGCGACGAACGCGGCCGCGTCGAAGGGTCGATAGAGGCGGACCTTCACCGCGCCGACCTTGGCGCCTTTGGCGTTCAGCGCCGCAATCGCCTCTTCAACGGCGCCCACTCCCGAACCCATCAGCACGACGACGCGCTGCGCCGCCGGGTCGCCGACGTACTCAAAGAGGTCGTAGCGCCGGCCCGTCCGGTCGGCGAACTTCTTCATGGTCTCGCGGATGATCGCAGGCGCGCGGTCATAGAAGAGGTTGCACGCCTCGCGCGCCTGGAAGAAGACATCCGGGTTTTGTGCCGTGCCGCGGAGCACAGGCCGATCGGGGTCGAGCGACCGCTCGCGGTGCTCACGGATGAGTTCCTCGTCGAGCATGGTGCGGATGGTCTCGTCGTCGATGCTCACGATGCGGTTGACCTCGTGCGAGGTCCGGAAGCCGTCGAAGAAGTGAAGGAACGGAATGCGGCACTTGAGCGTGGCGCTGTGGGCGATGAGGGACAGGTCCTGCGCCTCCTGCACTGAGCAGGAGCAGAGCATCGCCCAGCCGGTGGAGCGTGCGGACATGACGTCGCTGTGGTCGCCGAAGATGGACAGGGCGTGCGTGGCGAGGGTGCGGGCGGCGATGTGAAAGACCGTCGGGGTCAGTTCTCCGGCGATCTTGAACATGTTGGGGATCATGAGCAGGAGCCCCTGCGACGCCGTGAAGGTCGTACACAGCGCCCCCGCCTGGAGCGCGCCGTGGACCGCCCCGGCCGCGCCGCCCTCGCTCTGCATCTCAATGACGCGGGGAGCCACGCCGAGAACATTGGGAACCTCGCGGTCCGCCCAGGCGTCGGCGAGTTCGCCCATCGGCGATGCGGGAGTGATCGGGTAGATCGCAATCACCTCGCTGCAGCGATACGCGATCGAGGTGCACGCTTCGTTTCCGTCAACCGTGATGTACGAGGTGGTCATGGGAGGATCCTGTGGCGGTGACGCCGCATCATGGCTCAGACTCGGCGGAGTCGGCCGCTCAATCAAGATGGTTGACCTCAATGCGGTTGCGATCATGCCACATATCGCGAATCGGGGTGGTTTCCTCGATGTCCGCAGGGGAGGCCAGCGGGCATCCTGAGGCGTCGAAATGTCTACACTGCCCCCGCGCCCGCGGCGGCGGAGCATGCGACGCGGAGCGGTCGATCGAGGAGCACGTCGATGGGCGGGATTGTTTGGAATTGGCAGGTTCTCAGGGCGGGGGCGTTTCGCCTCGACGGCGGGACCATGTTCGGAATCATCCCCCGCGTCCTCTGGCAGAAGGTCGCTCCGCCCGACGATCTCAACCGCATCACCCTCCAGACCAATTGCCTGCTGCTGCACGACGGTCATCGCCGGGTTCTCGTCGAGACGGGGTACGGCAACAAGTTCGAGGGGAAGAACCGCGACATCTTCGCCCTCGAAAACCGCTGGATCGGCCGGGCGCTCGAGGAGGTCGGCGTGGATCGCGGCGAGATTGACGCCGTGATCGTCACGCATCTGCACTTCGATCACGCCGGCGGACTGACCGTTGCGCCCGTCCGGGGGGCCGACCCGCAGCCCGCCTTCCCCAATGCCCGCGTCTATGTGCAGCGGACCGAGTGGGAAGATGCACTGGCGAACAAGTCCACGATGACGCGCACGTATCTGCGCGAGAACCTGGATCCGATCGCCGATCGGGTGGTGCTCCTCGACGGAGCGTGCGAAGCGTTGCCGGGGGTGCGCGTCATTCCTACGCCGGGGCACACATGGGGTCAGCAGGGGGTGATCTTCGAGGATGAGGAGGGGACCGTGGTGTTTCCGGGTGATGTCATGCCGACGGCGAGCCACGTCGGGGCGGCGTACAACATGGCGTACGATATTCTGCCCTATGAGAACATCTTTACGAAGCGCCGCCTGCTGGAGCGGTGCGCGGCTGAAGGCTGGAGGCTGGTGATCGACCACGAGCCGGCGGAGGCGGTGCGCCGCGTCCGCCTTCGCGCCGAACAGCCTGGCCAGTTCGATCTCGTCGCCGCCGGCGCGTCTGCGGGGAACACCTGAATCGCGGGCGGGAACGGCAGCGCCGGATGCCTGAAGCGCTGCGGAAACCCGCTCCCGCCTATCCTCGTTTCCTGCGGCCGAGTTTCGGCGGCGTCTGAATCGGACGAGCCACGATGAATCCGAAGTGGTCCAGAACGATCGCCTACACGACGCGCGGGCTGGTCAGCCTGCTGGCGCTGGTCGCGGGCGTTTCGATCTTCAATCTCCTCGTCAAGACGCGCGCTCCCGTCAGCCGCGAGGAGGGGGAGCACTCGGGCCGGCTGGTGGAAGTCGTGGTGGCGCAGCGTGTTTCGACGGCTCGGCTGTGGGAGGGGTTCGGAGTCGCCGAGGCGCGGCACCTCGCCGAAGTCCCGGCGGAGGTCAGCGCCGTCGTCAAGCGGCGTCCGGCGGTGATCGAGCCGGGACGGGCGGTGGCGCGCGGCGAAGTGCTCGTCGAACTGGACGATCACGACTTTGTGCAGGAGCATCTCATCGCGCGCCAGAACATGGCGCGCCTGGAGGCGCAACTCAAGGTGCTCGACGCCGAAGAGCGCAACTGGGCCGATCAACTGGTCCTCGCCCGCGAGGAGTCAGACGTGGCGCGCCGTGAACTTGACCAGGCGGCGGAGGCGCTGGCCCGCGGGGCGGGAAGTCCGATCGAGGTCGATCGCCGCCGCCGTGAATACAGCGCCGCGATGCGCACCCTCCGGACGATGGAAGAAGCGGTGGAGAAGGTTCCGGCCCGCCGCGCTGATCTGGACGCGTCGCTGAATCTCGAACAGCGTCGGGCCGCCATCGCCGAGCGCAACGTGCAGCGCTGTGTGATCGTCAGTCCGCTCGACGGCGTGCTGCAGGAAGTGGCCATTCACGAAGGGGAGCGCGTCGCACCCGGGTCCATCGTCGCCCGGATCGTCAACCTCGGACTGATCCGCGTGCCGCTCCGCCTGCCGCAATCGGCGCAGCCGTCGATCCGCCCCGGCGACCCGGTCGAACTTCGCGCCGAGACGCTGGGCTGGTGCTGGACCGGGCGGGTCGAGCGGCTGGCGCCCGAAGCGGACGCCTCGACGCGGACGCTCACCGCGTTCGTCGAGGTTTCGCAGGATCCGCAGGGCGAGGCGCTGCTGCTTCCGGGGCGGTTTCTCCGCGCCTTCGTTTCCGCGGCGCCGGTGGAGCGCTTCGTTGTGCCTCGCTCAGCGGTGTTTGACGACCGTGTGATGGTGGAGGAGGGGGGAGTCGTCTCGTCCCGCGCCGTCGTCGCGGAATACCACGTCCGAAACCTCTGGCGGCAACTGCATCCCACCGAGCAGGAGTGGATCGTCCTGGGTGAGGGATCCGAGGTTCGCGAGGGCGATCACGTCATTCTCTCCAGCCCGGAGGATCTGCGCGTGGGAGAGCGCGTCGTGTCCGCCGTGAGCGCGAATGGTTCCACCTCCGGAGGCGCAGCGGCCGGCCGAACCGGCGGACCCTGAAGCGCGGCACCCATGACCCACCACGACCTCCAGGGACTGCCTGATCGACTCACGCTCACGACCTTCGGGGTGCGCCAGCCGGTTCCCGCCAACCTGCTCTATATCGCCATCATGGTGCTGGGCCTGCTCTACGGGACGACGCTGCGGCGCGAGTTCTTTCCCGAGGTGCGGCCGAACCTCGCCTCCATCACCGCCATCTACCCGGGCGCCAGTCCGAAAGAGATCGAAGAAGGGCTGATCCTCAAGATCGAGGACAAGATCGCGGAACTCGATGAGGTCGTCGAGATCCGCAGCACGATCGTCGAAGGGATCGGCACCGTCGTCGTCGAGTTCCGCCGCGACATCGCCGACATCGACGAGGCCGTGCGCACCGTCGAGTCCGCACTCAACACGCTCACCGACCTTCCCGAGGAGGCGGAGCGAATCCGAACGACCAAGTTCGATCCGAAACTCCAGGTGATTCAGATCGGCCTGACCGGCGAGGCGCCGGAAGCGGAACTGAAGCGCGCCATCCGGGAGATCAAGGATGACCTCCGGTCGCTGCCGGGAATGGGCAACATCATCCTCGGCGGGATCCGCGCCGGCGAGATCAGCGTCCAGGTGCGCCCCGAGGCGCTGCTGAAGTACGGCCTGAGCCTGCCGGACGTCTCCGACCGGGTGCGCGACTGGATGAAGGAAGTTCCCGGAGGCACGATCCGCACCGGCTCGCAGAACATCCGGGTGCGCACCCTGGGCATCGAAGAGCGGGCGCGGGCGATCCGCGAGATCGTCGTGAAGAACGACGATCAGGGAGCGCTCGTGCGCCTCGGCGAGATCGCCACCGTCAGCGAGGGCTTCGAGGACGTGGAGATTCGCACGCGTCTCAACGGCCGGCCGGTCGCGACGCTGACGGCGTTCAACGTGGGTGAGGGTGACGCGGTCGAAGTCGCGGAGATGGTCCGGGCGTACGTGGCCGGTCGCCGGGGAGAGCCGCTGGCCGACCTGCGCCTGAGCGACCGTTGGAACGCGCTGGTGAACGGGATGGCGCAGCGCGGCTACGAGTCGCAGGCGGCGGAGCACGAGCGGCGGGTCGCGGCGGGCGACGCGGCCGGCGCGCCCCCCGCCCCGCCGACGCCGGCGCGAAGCGCGCGGATGCAGGCGTGGGAACTCGGCGCGGCCCGGACCACCCCGCTTCCCGGCGAACTGGTGCTCTTCAGCGACCTCGCCCGCTTCATCGAGGGGCGTCTTGATCTGCTCACGCGCAACGCCAAGTGGGGGGCGATGCTCGTCTTCCTCTCCCTGCTCGTGTTTCTCAACCTGCGCGTGGCGCTGTGGGTCATGCTCGGACTGATTCTCGCGGTCCTCGGCACCCTGGCCTTCATGGCCGCGATCGGCGTGACGCTCAACCTGCTCACGATGTTCGGCCTGATCATCGTGCTCGGCCTGCTCACCGACGACGCGATCGTGGTGGCGGAGAACATCACAGCGCGCTTCGAGAAGGGCGAGCCCGCCCTCGTCGCGGCCGTCCGCGGCACGGGCGAGGTGGCCTGGCCCGTGGTCGCAACCGTCACCACCACCATCGCCGCCTTCCTCCCGCTGGCGATGATCGAAGGACAGATCGGCGACTTCCTCGGCGCCCTGCCCATCGTCGTCGCCTGCGCCTTGAGCGTCTCGCTGCTCGAGGCCATCATCATCCTTCCGGCGCACATGGGCCACAGCCTGGCGCGGGTTCAGCGGCGCCCGCGGCCGTGGATCGGCGCCCGGATCCTGCGCGCCTTCGAGGCGAAGCGCAACGCGTTCCTGTTCGAGCGCATTGTTCCCAAGTTCGGCGCCGTGCTCGACTGGTCGATCACCCACCGGTACATCACCGTCTGCACGGCGGTGGCGGTGTGGATCATCTCGATCGGCATGGTCGTCGGGGGCCGCGTGGACTTCACGTTCTTTGAGGGAACCGACAGCGAGACCTTCGTCGTGGATCTGGCGATGCCGGTGGGAACTTCGATCGAGAAGACCGATGCGGTGGTGCGGCGCATCGAGCGGGCCGCCGCCGCCCAGCCGGAGGTTCGCATCGTGATGGTTCTGGCCGGCCAGCGCGTGGACCTCAACGACTACAGCCCGCTCTCGCCGCAGACGCACGTGGCGCAACTCTTCGTGGAGTTGACGCCGGTGGAGGAGCGCGATCGCACGAGCCAGCAGATCATCGCCGCGGTGCGGCGCGACGTGGGGGAGGTGCCCGGCGTGGAGTCGCTGCGGTATCAGGAGGTGCAGGGCGGTCCCGGCGGCCCCTCCATCAATCTCGTCGCCACCGGTCAGGACGAGGAGAAGATCCAGGCAGCCGTCGCGGAGGTCCGTTCAGCCCTGGCCGAATTCGCCGGCGTCGTGGACATCGGCGACGATGCGGACACCGGCCAGCGCGAACTGCAGATCCGCCTGCGCGACGGGAGCGCGACGCTCGGGCTGACCCCGGAGTTCGTCGCCCGGCAGGTGCGCGGGTATCTCTTCGGCCTCGAGCCGCACACCTTCTCGATCGACGAGGAGGACGTCGATGTTCGCGTCACCCTCGATGAGGCGACGCGCCGCAGCCTCGCCGAACTCGAGCGGCAGTACGTCTTCACACCCGACGGCCGGGCTGTGCCTCTCGTCGAGGTCGCCGAACTGGCCGAGGGGTCGAGTTACGCGACGATCCGCCGTTTGGACCGGCGACGCGCCGTCACAGTGCTCGCCGACGTCGAGCCGGCCGTGAACAACCCGGAGCGCGTGGTCGCGGCGATGATGCCGGTGCTCGCCGAGATCGAAGCCCGCTATCCCGGAGTCAGGATCGAAGCCCGCGGGCGGCAACTCGAGACGAACAAGTCGCTCGCGGGCATCAAGTACGGCTTCCTGCTCGCCTGCGTCATGATCTACGTCATCCTCGCCTGGCTCTTCGGCAGTTACTTCCAGCCCCTGGCCGTGATGCTCGCCATTCCGTTTTCCATGATCGGGATGATCTGGGGGCACTGGCTGCTGGGATTCAAGATGATGATCCTCTCGCTCATCGGCTTCGTAGCTCTTACGGGAATCGTGGTCAACGACTCGCTCATCTACATCGAGTTCTACAACGAACTGAAGCGCGGCGGGATGGCGACGCGCGAGGCGCTCATTGAAGCGGGCCGGCGGCGTCTGCGGCCGATCTTCCTGACGACGACCACCACCGTGCTGGGACTTTCGCCGCTGATGCTCGAACAGTCCTTCCAGGCGCGGTTCCTCATTCCCATGGCCATCACGATCAGTTGCGGCCTGATCAGCGCGACGGCGGTCGTCCTCATGGTCCTGCCGAGCATCATCCTCATCGGACACGACCTGGCGGGGGTCGTCAAGTGGCTCTGGTTCGGCGGCCGCATCCCGACCGAAACCCTTCCGGCGGATCTCGGTCAGACGGCGACAGGGGTCAGGTGAGGTCGTCGGGCGGGTCGTTCGTCCAGAAAAATGTCAGAAATGCAACTTTTTTCGCCTTCGGCACTGGCGAAGGCGATTCGAGCCTGTATATTCATAGGTGCTGAGATCAGGTAATGGTCCACCCCCCGCGAGGTGGACCGGGACGGACTGACCCGGCCAGTGTCAGTCAAATGGGCTCGGTGGGATTCGAACCCACACTCCCCGCAACGGGGACGCGGATTTTAAGTCCGCTGCGTCTGCCGATTCCGCCACAAGCCCAGTCGCTCCGGCATTGTACCGTCCGCCTGCTCGCAAACCCGCAGCACCCTTGCCTCGAATGGGGAACCGCCTCGGCATGTTCGTCGTATGGATTGTTACCGCTCGGACCACTGCGCTCTTCGGAGAGCGCTTCCGCGCCTCGCGACGGGCGCGCGGCCAGTCCGAGACCTCGCCGACCCCGCGACGCGGCGAGAAGAGAGCGGCCCGCCGGCCTCGAGAGTCCAGTGCTGCTCCACCCCGGCATGTGGCACACGCCACTTGCGACGCCGACCGCATTCGGCTACTGTACGACCGCCGCCGCGGCGCCGGAGAACACCGGGCGGCATCGAAGGAAAACGACCTTGACTTCCTGCAGGGCGAGAATCACGAACGTGATGCAGCGCAGCGTGTTGCCCCTGCGGGCCGTCCGCAACCGACCCACCCACCTCCCCGCCCGGACGTTGCCGGGCAGGGCACCCGCATCGTCGATCCGCCTCGGGTTGCAATGACCCGGCCTCGTGCGGATCGCGAATCGCATGGCTCTTGAAGAAGGAATGGCGAGATGAAACAGCGCAAGACCCGTCGCCCGTTCGCACGCCCCACCCGTCGTGCCTCCTCCGCCGCCGCTCCGGTGTTCCAGCCCCTTGAGCCGCGCAAGTTGCTCACGACGCTCTACGCGAATCCCGATCTCGACCTCGGGCAGACGAGCATTTTTACCGGCTGGGTGGCCATGCCCGCGTGGTATGCGGGCCAGACGCTCGATGCGGGCTCTGTCGAGGATCGCTCGGTGCGCCTCGTCATCCGCCTCATCGACAGCAATCCTTTCTCGACCGCGAGCGTGACGATTCTGGACCTCGCTGGGCACCCTCTCTTCCCATGGATCGGACAGATCGATGAAGGCGGCGGGCTGACGACGGACATCACCGTCTCCACAGCCACCGGACCGCAGGAGGGACCCAACGACGGGTTCTGGGGATCGGATGACGATCTTGAGGCGGACGTGTTCGGCCTCGACAGCGGATACAACCCCGGATGGCGCGTGGCGACTGACACGAATGGTGAGTTCGTTCCCGGCGTGTGGATTCCGGACGGGCTCTTTCATCCGGTCCGGCAACTGGACTGGCTCGAAGACGAAGAGCGCTGGGACATCGACAATTTCCCGGAGGAGTTCACGCATGTGATCCCTGCGACGGGCTACTGGCACCCCGGTGCAGACGGCCTCTACGAGACGGAAGACGATGTGCGTGTGCCGCTGATCTTCGGAGTGCCCGGGGCGGGCACGGACGACCGACTGCTCGGAACGGCCGACGACGCCTGGGTGAACCTGGTCGCTCCGGACGCGTTCGAAGCGCCCGACACGGAGGACTTCGAACCGCACCTCGTGGATCGCGCCGTTTCGGGCGCGGCGGCGGACGACGGTATTGCCGATTTCAACAACGGCATCGGCCGAATCATCCTGCGCAACACTTCGATCACCACGCGTCTGGTCTTCTACCTCGTGGACGACTTTGAGGACCTGACGGAGATCACCGCGCCTTTCTCGGAGCCTGAAGGCGATCGCATCGGCGTGGCGATGAACTCGGACGGCTCGGTCTACCAGGCGCCGGGCATGGGGTCGATCATCATCGGCAATCCGACGAACGCCGACTGGACCGTCCACCAGCCGCTGCCGTTCAACGTGATGGCGTTCCTCCCGCCCGGCTTCCAGACCTATGACCGGTCGAGCGAGGGCATCATCTTCGAAGATCCTTCGCTCAACGAGACGATGGGACGCGTCTTCGTGGACGGGGCGATCTTCGGCGTTAATCGCTTTCCCGGCGCCCTCGAGGGCATTCACGCCGGGTTCTTCGGCGGCAAACTGATCGTGGACGGCGACCTTGACGGCCTGGTCATCGTCGGCCATGCCGGCTACATCGAAGTGGACGGCGTGCCGACCGATACCCGCGCCGGCGTGACGGTCGGCCGCGTCTTCGGTTCATTCGTCACGGGCGGCAACAACTCGACGTTCGTGCTGGTGCAGGGCGACTTCGCGCCGGACTCGATCGTGGACAAGCCCTTCCTCCGCTCCGACAAGGTCGTGCTCGAGTACGAGCGCGACATTCACCTCGGAGTGGAAGAAGATTACGAGGCCGCCTTCGCCGCGGGCAACCAGACCTACATCCTCGACAACGAGGGCGAGACGCCGATTTACCTGCTCAACGACACGTTCGGAGCGGCCCAGTACATCGGCCGCGAGACGGTGTACACCGTGGTGGCGGGCGTCCTCGGCGCGAGGCCGATCGATGACGAGCACCAGCGGGAGGCGCCTCAGCCCGGCGACTACTACGACATTTACTCGATCGGTGTCGAGCGAGGGCGCACGCTGCGCGTCCAGATGCCGCTGATCACGCTCGTGACGATCCAGGACGCGGAGGGCAACATCCTCGCCTCCCGCGGCACGGACGGGACGATCGGCGACATCTTCTTCACGCCGAACCACTCGGGCGTTGTTTACATCGTCATCGAGAACACGGGGAATTTCGTCAACCGGGGCTACGGGATGACGGTCTCCAACGGCGCCGCCGCCACCCTCGGCGAAGTCCGTTCCATGGCGAGCCTCACCTACCGATTCATCGACGGCTCGGCGATTACCACGCAGGTGGGCAGCATCGGCTCGATCCGCGTGGGGCAGGACCGCGGCCCCGACAGCGATGGCGGCGCGCCGTTCATCGGCAGCGTCCTCATTCAGTCCGGCGAGAACATCTGGAACATCACTTCCGGCGGATTCATCGGCGGGACGGTGAACGACCAGAACCAGCGCATCGGCGCGGGGATGCTCATCACCGCCCAGGGCGACATCGCCGAGATTCTCGCCGGCTTCGGCCGCGACATCGCGCAAGGCGGAGGCGAGGGGTACCATGGCGGATCGTTCGGCGCCGTGGCCATCCGCGCCGCCGGCGACATCGGCATCCTGCGCGCCAAGGCGCGCGGCGACCTGCTCAACGAACTCGAGCGCGTCTATGGCGACTTCGGCGGAATCCTCAACGAGGGCGGCCAGGATGTCTTCTTCACCGACATCCAGGCCGGCGGGTCGATCGGCGTCATCAGCGCCGAGAACCGCATCCTTGAAGATCCCGATCCGAGCCGCGGCGTGCGCATCGCCGTCGGATCCGGCGAATACGTGGACCTTCTCGAAGCCGGCGCCATGCCGGTGGTCAACTTCGACCTGGAAGCGGGCGTCGGCGACGCGGGGGTGAGCGGCGGTCAGGCGATCATCAACACCGGCCTGGGCGGCAACGTGCGGTTCTTCCGCGCGCCGT
Organism: Phycisphaerae bacterium; assembly: GCA_039794345.1. GTDB lineage: Bacteria > Planctomycetota > Phycisphaerae > Phycisphaerales > UBA5793 > UBA5793. The sequence goes on from JBDIVQ010000001.1 coordinate 49,461, forward strand.
ACATCTGGGGCAACGGCGTTGACGACAACACCCTCCTCGTCACCTCCGGGCAGACGCTGCAACTCATCGACGACTCCGGCGCCATCTTCACCGTGCGCGTCACCGGAACCGGCTCCATCGCCGCCGTGCGAACCCACGCGGTGCAGAGTTCGGTCGGCGTGGCGACGGCCCGCATCACCGCCGTGCTCGGCAACGCCGGGCGCCTCATCATCACCAACAACTCGGGCAACGTCGAGATCGGCGACGTCATCGTCTCCGGCGCGCCCAACGGCCGCGTCACCTTCGACGGCAGCGGGCGCACGGACGTCTATCTCGTCCGCGCCTTCGGCGGCATCGACGTCATCGAGAATCGCACGACCGGCGACATCGTCGCCATTGATACGGACGGCGTGGACCAGGTCCGGCTCAGCGGAAACCTGGGCCGCACCTTCACCTCCACCAACGTCGGGCCGAAACTGCTGCTCGGCCCCGCGTACGGCGTGGTGGTCGGCCTCGAGTCCGAACTCGGCGATGCGCTCCAGTACGACTCGACGCGCCTGGGCAGCGGCGGCGATCCGTACCTCGCGGGCGCGCCGTTCAACCAGTGGCTCAACGGGCTGGCGGTCCGCGCTTCCGGCGGCTTCGGGAGCGTCGGACTGATTCGCGTGGACGGTACGATCGTTGACGTCTACTCCGAGATCAACATCGGCCGGATCATGGCCAACGCGGACAACAGCACCCCCTTCGGCGACTTCCACGGCGTCGAAGGCACGGTCTACACCCCCGGCTTCCTCAGCCGCATCGACCTCGGCGACGGGCTGGTGGACTCGCTCTCCGGCCCGTTCATCGACGGACTGATCGCGGTGGGCGAGACGCTCAGCCGCGTCGAGATTCGCGGCGAGGGGCACGACATTCTCGGCACGATTCTCGCCCGCGGCGTGACGACGGGGCTGGGAATCTCCCGCGTGAACGCCACGCAGGGCGCGGAGATCATCGGGGCCCACATCTCGACGAACCACCTCGACAGCTTCTTCCTCAATCCGAACCCGGATTCGGGCGACACCGGCTCCAGCCCGATCTCGGACATCACCCGCATCATGGTGAACGGCGGGAGCATCATCAACAGCACCATCGCCGGGTTCGACGTCAACCAGATCAACATCAAGAACGGCCTGTGGGATTCGAACCGCCTGCGCGTGGACAGCAATCTCAACATCGTCCGGGCCGACGAGTTCGTCTTCCGTTACGCGACGGAGGGGGGCGAGAACCTCATCACGGTGGCCCGCAACTTCAACCGGCTCGAAACGCAGGGACGGCGCGGCGACATCACCGATCTGACGGTGGACGTCATCGGCGACATGACCAACCTCCGCGCCAACTCGCTCGTGCGCATCAGCATCGACGTGGACCAGATGCTGCGCACGGTCGATGCGCGCGACCGCATGGTTTCTTCGCTCTTCCGCGCCGGCACGGTCACCAACTTCAACGCGATGAACGATATCACGCGCGTGACCTTCACGGCGGCGGGGCCGGTCAACACCTTCCGCTCACGCAACAGTTCCATCACGCGCCTCGACTTTACGATCGACGGACCCGACGGGCGGCTCAACACGCTCGACGCCCGCACCTCGATCACGGGCGACATCCGCGTCTCGGGCGAGATCAAGAAGATCCAGACGCGCGACGGCGACATCATCGGCTCCATCGAGACGTTCTCGGGCGACGGCATCATCCGGCGCCTGCAATCCGGCCGCGATCTCATCCTTGACATCGACGCCGACAACGACGTGGACCAGATCACCGTCGGCCGCAACTTCAGCGGGCTCGACGACGAGTCGCTCAAGTTCCGCGGCGACCTCCGCAACCTGGACGTGCGGAACGGCACGTTTGACGGGCGCATCATCGTCGAAGGGTCGATCACGGGCAACTTCACGCTGGGCGCCTTCGCTGCGGGCAGCGAGATCGTCTCGCGGGGCAGCATCACCGGCATCGACATCGACAGCGACGTCGACGGGCGGATCATCAGTTACACGGACGGCATCCGGCGCCTCGACATCGACGGCACCTTCACCGGCAGCATCGCCGCCCGCAACGGAACGATCGACAACCTCACGATCGCCGGCGATGTCGCCGGCACGGTCCATGCCGACGAAGGCATTCGCACGATGACCATCCGCGCGGCGGCGGGGCTCGGCGGCGGCAGCGGCAACCTGACCGGCGCCATCACCACCGACGTGAACATCGACCGGCTCGACATCGCCGGCGACGTGAACGGCGGACGCATCATGGCGCTCATCGACCTGCGCAGCGTCCTCGTGCGCGGCAACGTCACCAACGCCATCATCGGCGCCGGGGAGCACGTGACGCGCCTGGACGTTGACGGCAACGTCGACGCCTCCTTCATCATCGGCGGCCTCGAGTCGCTCGGCGACGACAACGCGCTGGGCGGCCAGGCGACCAATGCCGACACCTTCTCGAGCGGACAGGTGGACGCGGTCAACATCCGCGGCGGAATCAACAACGTCGTCATCGCCGCGGGCGTTCGCTCCGGCTCGGACGGCTACGCCACGCCGGACGCGACGACCGATCTCGCCCCCGGCCTGAGCAACGTGAACAACGTGCGGGTGGACGGTGCGGCTTCCGGGACGAACCGCATCATCGCCGACACGACACTCGGGTCGATCTTCGTGGACGGGACGCAGCGGACCATCGGCGCCCCCGGCGCCAACATGGTGCTCGTCGAACTCGATCCCGCCCCGCTCAACAACGGCGGGACGACGTTCACCGAGGCCGGAGCCGTCGTCTTCACCGACAGCGACGGCGATGAGATCACCCTCTCGATGCGCGGCCCCGGCGAGGGCATGTACCTGCTCTCGGGCGGCGGCAGCGGCAACCTTACGGGCCTGGTCTTCAACGGCACCGCCTCCAACACGAACGTGGATATCAAGGTCACCAGCGCGACCGGCAACGGCCGCGTCGATCTCGACAACGTCCACATTCAGTTCGCCGATGACACCGACCTGGGCAATCTGACGGTCGAAGGCAACATCGACGGCTCCGACGCGATCACCATCGACGGCGCCGTGAACACGATCACGCTCCGCACGGTGAACACGAGCGGAACGATCGCCGTGGGCGGCGAAGCCCGCCGCGTCGTCGTTGACGGCGTGACGGCCGGATCCTTCGTCGTCACCCGGTTCACCACCCTCGACGTGCTTTCCGGAGGTTTCGGCGGCTCGATCTTCAGCGAAGTGGTCGGAACGGTCAACGTCCGCAACGGCGTGCTCAGCGGCGTCATCTGGGGACGCGACTCCATCGGCACGATCAACAACAACTCGACCGGCGCCGTGATGGACCGTGCGTCCATCTCGACGCGCGGTTCAATTCAGGCGATCAATGCCGCGACCGTCCAGAATGTCACCCTCATCTCCGCGGGCGACCTCATCCAGAATGTCAACATCTCCGGCGATCTGGTCGAATCGGAGATTCACGCGGGACTGTCGCTCGGTTCCGACGGCCGCTACGGCGGGACGGGAGCCGCGGCGGACCTCCTCACGGCCGGCACGATCGAAAGCGTGCGCATTCAGGGCTCGTTCGTCCGCAGCGCCATCACGGCGGGGGTCACGCGCGGCAAGGACCAGTTCTACGGGACAGCGGATGACCTGGGCTCGCAGGGCTTCGGCATGCTCCGACGCGTGGAGATCACGGGCTCGGTCATCGGCTCGAACTTCAACAGCCAGAGTTACGGCTTCAGCGGCAGCGCCCTGGTCGAATCCGTCCGCGTCGGCGGGCAGGACTTCACCCAGCAGGGCAACGTCCGCCGCACGGCCGTGAACGCCACGCCGCTGCCGCTCATCGTCGAGCGTCTGCGAACGCGGCTCGAGGCGGAGACGTTCTACATCGACATCTTCTTCAACGAGGAAGTCGATGTCTCCACGATCCTGCTCGATCCGAACAACCCGCAGGCGGAGTCGGCGATCTCCTTCGAGAACCCGATCGATCCGAACGGCGTGATCCCCACGCCCAACGATTCGTACGACATCCTTTATGACCGCGTCGAACGGCGCGCGACGGTTCGGTTCACCCGCGCCTTCTCGCGCGAGAACCCGGGCATCTACACCCTGGTGATCGACGGCCAGGCGATCCGCTCGGTGACGAACATCGGCCTTGATGCGAACCGCGATGGCGTGGTCGGCGACGACTACCAGCGCAACTTCATCATCGGCGACGCGGGCGACCGCACCGAGGCGGGAACCTGGGATCCCGACAACGATCCGAACACCAACAACACCGTGGACTTCGCGGGGGCGACCCGGCTCGACCTGCTCATGGACGACCTCGTGAGCGGCACGGGCACGAAGAACCACCACGTCAGCTTCATCGGGCAGATCGGCGACCATCCGGACACCGAGTCGTTCTACTTCCCGCAGAAGTTTGACATGGACGTCTTCGTCATCTCTCTGTCTGCGGGCGACGTCTTCCAGGCTTCGCTCACGTCGTTCCTTTCCGGCTCGCCTTTCGTGGGGTCGCTCACGCTTCGCGACGACGCGGGCCAGATCGTCGTCAACGAGGCGACGCTGGCGGCGGGCTTCGTCGAGACCAACGGCGGCGTCTACTACCTCACCATCGGCGGCACGGCGATCACCGGCACGGCCCCTCCGGGCACTGCCGACATCATCGACATCTCCAACAACACGGGGATGTTCACTCTGCCGATTCCCGTTCTGCCCATCAATCCCAACGATGTCGCCAACGACATCGGCAACTACGAACTCAATCTGCTCATCTTCAACGACGGCAACACCGGGTTCAGCATTGCCGATGAGACCGAACTCCTCGACGGGCAGCCGCTCGTCTTCGAGGGCTTCCTCGGCTTTGACAACAACGGCATCGTCTCCCAGCCGCTCTCCGACGCCGATGTCTTCGACATCAGCCGCGTCCGCCTCGCGGACAACACGCTGCTGACGCAACTTGAAGAGGGCATGACGGTCACGGTCACCCTTCGTCTCTCGCAGGTGGGCGGCAACCTGGGCAGCCGGTACGAAGTCGGACTCTTCCAGACGACGGAGACGATCGGCATCTCTGATGGTCTGCTCATGGGCGCCCCGGGGCCGGACGACACGCCCGGTGCGGGCGGAAACGCCTCCGACCAGACCTTCACCTTCCAGATTCCCGAGGCCGGAACCTACGCCGTCATGGTCCAGGGCAGCCTGATGTCCAACTACGAGTTGATCATCACGGTTGACACGGGCACGCAGGGCGACCGCCTCAGCACCCCCTACGAGCAGAACGTCCTCATCGAACTCAACGGCGGGTTCGCCCACTGGTTCGGCATCGAGGGCTCAACGCTCGATGAGTTCAACGTCGAGATTCTCGGTTTCGGCGGCTTCGAGGCCCAGATCATCTCCACCATCATTGACGAGGTGACGCAGGACTTCGAGGATGCCGGCGTCACCGTCAACGTGAGCACGAACCCGGCCGACTTCGTCGGCGAGGACTTCACGACGGTGTTCCTCACGTCGTCGCTGGCGGCCCCGGGGCTGCTCGGCATCGCGCAGACGCTCGACCCGCAGAACCAGAGCAAGAACGATGAGGCCATCGTCTTCGTACAGGGCTTCGCCGGCTTCTTCGCCCCGGGACAGGTCACGGATCTCGCCCTCGCCCTCGCCCACACCATCAGCCACGAAGTCGGCCACACGCTCGGCCTGCGGCACGTCCGCTCGCCCGGCCTCGGCCCCTTCGCGATGATGGACGGCTTCGCGGATCCGTATTACAACTACGCCTGGCTCGGCGACCTCAACGATCCCTACGGTTCCGCCTACCGCCTTGGCGACGGGTGGTTCTTCGGGATCGAGAACGAACGCCACCTGCTCAACCTCATCTTCGACACCGAGGCCTGAGGCGCTCGGAGTCGGGAAGAGCGGCATTCGCGCATCCCCAGACAGGCCGGCCCGGCAACGGGTCGGCCTGTTTCATTCCGTTCTGACCCGACCGAAGGCCCGCCGCGCTGCGCTGCGCGCCGATCCGCTCAGGCCTCGAGTGAATCGGCGAATTGCGCGAACTCGAAGTCCTTTTCGGTGATCCCCCCCGCGTCATGGGTGCTCAGGGTCAGCGTCACGCGGTTCCACCGGATGAGGATGTCAGGATGGTGCTGCACGCGCTCGGCCCGCTGCGCCACCTGGTTCACAAACGCCATCGCGCACGCGAAGTCCTTGAACTGGAAGGTGCGGCTGATGCCGTCTCCCATGACGGACCACTCCGGCGTCGTCTTGAGCCGCTCCTCGATTTCCGCGGGCGAGAGTCTGGCCATGGGGGTGCTCCTATCGTCCGGGGGCCTTCATCATCTTGGATGCGAATCAGGTCATGTCAAGCCGTGTCACGCGCCTGGCCCCCTCGCCGACCGGCGCTCTGCACCTGGGCAATCTGCGCACGTTTCTCGTCAACTGGGCGCTGGCTCGCCGCGGGGGCTGGCGGATCATCATGCGCATCGAGGATCTCGATGGGCCGCGCATCAAGCCCCGCGCCGCCGACGATCTGATCGAAACCCTGCGGTGGATCGGTTTGGACTGGGACGGGCCGGTCCTCGTGCAGAGCGAAGACCTCGAGCCCAGCCGCGAGGCGATGCGCGCCCTCGCCTCGCGCGGGCTCGTCTACCCCTGCGAACTCTCGCGCACGGAGATTGAGGCGGCAGCCTCCGCGCCGCACGGCCACGAAGGCGAACTCCGCTTTCCGGCCTCGCTGCGGCCCCCGACGCGCCCCGAACGATTTCTTGACGATCGGACGAACTGGCGTTTCGTCGTTCCCGACCGTGTCGTGGAGTTCGAAGACAGACTCGTCGGCCGCGTCGCGCGCCGGCCGGCCGAGGAGTGCGGCGACTTTGTCGTCTGGACGAAGCGCGGCCAGCCGGCGTATCAACTGGCGGTCGTCGTGGACGACGCCCGTCAGGGGGTGACCGACGTCATCCGCGGCGATGACCTGATCGAGTCCGCGGCGCGGCAGATTCTCCTCATCGAGGCGCTGGGCCTGTCCCCGCAACCGCGCTACCTCCACCTGCCTCTCGTGGTCGGTCGCGACGGCCGGCGTCTCGCCAAGCGCCACGGCGATACGCGAGTGGCCCAGTACCGCGCGATCGGGACCGCACCCGAGCGCCTCATCGGGCTGATGGCATTCTGGTCGGGGGTGATTCCGGTCCGACGCTCTTTGTCCCTTTCTGAGTTCCGCGATGGCCTCGAGCCGGCTACCCTTCCCCGCGGGCCGATCACGTTCACCAGCGAGGATGACCAGTGGCTGAGAGAGAGATGAGATCGCGCGGGGTGCTCCTGGGTCTGGTCATTGCGGCGGCGATGATGCTGGCCGGCTGCGACAAGGACACTTCCGCCACCTTCCCCGTCAAGATCGCCGACGAGTGGTTCACCCTCGAAACCGCGATCTCGCCGACCGATCAGGCGCGCGGCCTGGGGGGTCGCGAGTCGATCGCCGACGACGGAGGGATGATCTTCGTTTTCGACCGCGACGAAGAGCGCAATTTCTGGATGCTCGACTGCCTCGTTGACATCGACATCCTCTATCTCGACTGGCAGGGGTTCATCGTCTCGGCCTACACGATGAAGGCCCAACCTCTCCGCCAACCGGGGGAGTCGGAGGCTGCGTACCACCAGCGGCTGCGGACCGATTCCTATCCGAGCCGGGGCCGCTGCCGCTACGTCATCGAGTTGCGGGCGGGCCGCATTGCCGAACTCGGCCTGCGCAAGGGTCAGAAGATTGAACTCGATCTCGAGCGCCTCAAGGCGCTCGCGAAGAGTGCCGATGATCGCTGAGGGCGTGGCCCACTTTCCGGACCCCGGCTGCGCCAGCCGTCCGGTCCGATCATGGCGATCCACCACGTCCATCTTGTGGGTTTCGACGCAGATGCGGAATTGCTCGCGCGCTGGTGCGAGGCTCTTCCCGCGTGCTGGCCGGGCGAGTCGCGCCTGGCCGTTGAGCCGCTGAGCGTGGAGCAGACCGTCGCCGCCCTCGAAGACCATCGCATCGACGCGTGTCTCTACTTCGTCTCGTCGGCGACCTTGTCGCCCGCCGCCTACCAGATGCTCGACGCCCTCGATGAGCAGCGGGTGCCCACGATCATCCTGACGCACGACCGGCGGTTCCTGAACGCCCACGTCTCGCCGGAGCAGGCCCTCGTCTGCGACCTCTCCGAGCCGATCGACCGCGTCGCCCTCCGCCTCGAGACGCTGCTCCAGCGGCAGCGGACCGTGGAGCGCTGCGTGGAGGAACTGCGCGTGGCGCGGCGATGCCAGACCGGCCTGCAGAGCGAAGTCTCGCGCATTCACGACGAGATGCAACTCGCCTCGATGATCCAGCGCGAGTTCCTGCCGCGCGCTCTTCCCGCGCTCGACGACGTGCGCTTCGGCGTCTTCTACCGCCCTGCCGGCTACGTGAGCGGCGACATGTATGATGTCCGTCGCCTCGATGAGCACACCATCGGCTTCTTCCTTGCCGACGCGGTTGGTCACGGCGTGCCCGCGGCGCTGCTCACCATGGTCATCTCGCGCTGCCTCACGCTCAAGGTCATCAATGATGTAGACTACCGCATCGTCCCGCCCGGCGAAGTGCTCGCGCGCCTTAATGAGGAGATGCTCCGCCTTCAGAGCGCCGGTGGGCGCTTCGCCACTGCCGTCTACGGCGTCATCGACACCCGCACTCACAAGGTCACCATCGCCGGCGCGGGCCATCCGCCCCCGCGTCTCATTCAGGACGACGGCGAGTCCCTCGGCCTCGAGACCGACGGTGGCCTGCTGGGGGTCTTTCCCGACGCCGCCTTCAGCGAAATCTCCTTTACCCTGCGCGCCGGCGAACGCCTGGTCCTCTTCACCGACGGCTTCGAGACCGCCTTCCCCGATCAGTCCTCCGCCAGGCGCCAGCGACGCCTGCCCACCGACCGCTATCTCGACTGTCTCGCGCGCATCTGCGGCTCGCACGCGACCGTCGAGGAGAGCATCGCCCAACTCGGCGTGCTCGTGGATGACCAGTCCGGCTCGCTCCACCAGATCGACGACCTCACGGCGATCATCATTCAGTCCGACGCCCCCGCCGGGTGCGTGAGCGTCGCCTCGCCGGTCGGCGCCCGCACCGGTCGCAGCGCCGACCTCGCGGCGTAAGGGTGAGACGACCCACCCGCCTCGCTGGATGTGACCTCCGCTGCTCTCGACCGTCCAACTGCAACCGCAGTCAGCCTCCTCGCTTTTTCCTTGCAACCCGCCCCGCCGTCCTGTACACTTGCGGCAGGGCGAAGACCATCGCGGGGACGAAGGCCATCGCGAAGGAGTGCATATGACCGGACCGACCGCACGAGGCACGATCGTCGCCGACAGGCCCGTCGAACTCGCCGCCCCGTGGTGGACGCGGCGCAACGTCCTGATCACCTGCGTCTCGATCAGCGCCCCCGGCGGCGTCGTTTACGTCGGCGGACCGAGTGTGAGCGCCGACGACGGCTACCCCCTCCGCGCCCGAGAGCGCCTTCAACTCGACCTCGCCCCCGACGCCGCACTCTTCGCCGTCGTGTCAACCGGCACCGCCGATGTGCGCGTTCTGGAGACGAGCGAGTGATGGATCAAGCGGCTCCGCCGCCGCGCGTGGCGCAGAGGAATTGCGCAGGCGGAACCAGCGGGCGGCGGCCATGTTTCAGCCGGAGGCCCAGAGAATTCGGGTAGTTCCCGCATATTTCCCTTGCACACCTCCCGACCGTCGGGTACACTTGAGTACTCTGGCGGGTTTCCGAGGGAGAATCGCATGAGCAGGCCCGATGTGCCCGTCGTCATCACCGTGCCCCGCACCACCGGAAGCTCGACCTCCATCAGCGGTGGCGCCACTGAGGTCATCCTCCGCGCCCGCTCCTCCAACGTGCAGGCGATCAGCCTCAACGTGACGACCTCGGGCGAGTCTGATCCATCGACTTCCGGCGGCAACGCCATGATCCTGTTTCCGGGTGAATCGCTCCAACTGCCCGCCGACCCGGCGTCGGGCACGCTCCTGGTCAAGTACGTCACACTGAACGACGACAGCGACCTGGCGCAGCCGGTGCTGGAGATCGTCGAGATCGTACCCTGACGCGTACCATCCATCCGGAGGAGGGCGACGATGCCCCATTCCACCGCCCTGCTCATCGAACCCGAAACCGCGCCCGCGAGCGAGATCGACGAGCGGCCCTATCTCATCGCCGATCGCGCCAACGTCGCGGTCAAAGCCGCGGCCCTCATCGTGAGCACCACGGCCGTCGAACTCACCGCCGGCCTGGCGCGGCGGCGCAAGGTCTACATCAAGAACATCGCCACGACCAACGTTCTTTACGTCGGCGGCTCGGGCGTGACGACATCCAACGGCTACCCGATTGGCGTCAAGGAAGAACTCTGGATCGACGCAAGCCCCGGCGCGCCAGTCTATGGCGTCATGGCGTCACCGGCCCTGAGCACCAACGTCCGCGTACTGGAGGCCGGAGTATGACGCTCCACAGCGATTCAGTCTCGCTCGATGAAGACGGCCGCGTGCGGATCAACCGCGCGTGCCCGGCCGTAAAGCACGCGCAGTTCTCCGTCGGTGACACGCAAGTGAAACTCGAAACTGGCTTGGCTCATCGCCGGACGCTCATCATCAAGCCTCTTCGCAGCGGCACGGACCCGAACCGGCCACGCCGGTGGATTGCGATCGGCCCCGACGGTTTCGACGCCGCCGATGGCGTGCCGGTGTGGGAAGAGTTTGAATTGATCCTGAGCGTGAGTCCGGAGGATGCGATCTACGCCCTTCAAGGGGACAGTGAGACAGGCGACATCGATGTTCGAATCCTCGAAGTGGGAGAAGGATGAATCATGGGCAAGCCGTCCAAGGTATGGCCGATCGATCCGACCGGACGCGTGTGGATTACGGAGGCTGCGGAGAACCAGATCGCCACGGCGACGATCAGTGTGGGAACGACAGCCGTCACACTGACGACTAATACGAGCGGTTTGAAGCGCCGCAAACTGCTCGTCCGCAACACGAAGGGTCCGGAAGTCGTTGCTTACGTCGGCGACGGCAACGTATCCGTCAGTTCCGGTTATCCCCTCTTCAGAAACGATGAAATTGAACTCGATGTGGATGCGAGTGCGGTAGTGGCGGCGATCAGGGCATCGGGCGGTGCGGATGGGGAAGTGCGCATCGTGGAGGTCGAATAACATGGGACGCAGACTGCTCACCAAGGCGCCACGCGTCGACGAGACCGGGGCGATACTGGTCAATTACGCCGCCGGCCGAGTTGGCGGGGCGCAGGTAGGGCGTGTCGATCTTGATCAGGCGCAGGTGTGTGTCCCGTTTTCAGGCGGATCGCCTCTGGCCGACAGAAAGTACGTTGTGATCACAAACGTCGCTGAGGCCATTAATCTGGGAATTGATGGCATGACGTTTGCCGATTCGTACGTACTTCCGGGAGCCGGCCGGGGAACTGGATCGCTTCCTCCTGATCTTGCCAGATACTCAAACCGCAAGCAGTTCTTGCGCGGTCAGTATCTCTCAATCGCCTGCTTCAGCGCCGTCGGGATTTGCGCTCGGTCATTAAATGCTGAGATCGCGGGTTCGTTGGAGTTGTCATGATGTTGCGGCAACGACTATTGACTGCCTCCGCTTTTGCGCTGCTTTGGAATCCTCTGGCCGCGGGCCAGGGCATCCTGTGGGACAGTGGCGAGTGGGATCTGCGCGCGGCCACGTCTTCCGAGCGGAACACCGAAGTAGATGACTCATGGGTTGTCGATGATGCCATCTTCGAAACAGGTGTTATGATAACAGGATATCGGTGGTTCTCGAGACTGCGCGACAATTGGGGAGGGGCGAGGCCGCTCGGCGCGGATTTCATCGTGCTCACCGACGAGTTTGAGAAGATCGTGGAATTGCGAGACCTGCCCTATGACATTGAGTTTGTTGGCGAGTTTCGTGGGAGCCCTTACTTCAGGATGGAAGTTCACGGGCTGGATGTGGCCCTGCCGCCCGGCCGCTATTATTTGGGCGGTCGACCCGTGGGGGAGGGACTCTACCAGGCATTCACCGGAATGAACGCAACAATCCTCGGCCAGACGGTAGCGTACTTTCGATCAGAGTTCTTTGGAATTCCTGAGTGGACGGCGATAGACAACCTCGTCGGTGCGCGCTTGGATATCGCCTTCACCGTCTTCGGCCACGTCGTGCGCGAGGAAGTCGAGGCGGAGTCCTTCACCGTTCCTCTTGGCCGACTGCTCGGCGGTGAGGTCTCCGACCTGCATGAGAGTGATGATCGTTACATTACGATCCGCAACCGGGCGCTGATGGCGCTGACCCTGCCGATGATCCGCATGGAGGTGCAAGGCGTAACCGCCGTCGAGACGGCTTCGCGCATTACCGTCACGGTCGAGACGGCGGCGAGCAGTCTGCCCAAACAACCCCTCCAGCGCCTCGCCCTCTTCGATTACGTCGCGGAGAGGTGGATCACCATCGACGAGCGCGCAGCCACCATCATCGACACGTCGATCGCGATCATCATCGAAGACGACCCGACGCGCTTCATCGCCCCCGGCACAGGCCAACTCAGAATGCGCCTCGACTGGTTCGACCCCAACGCGACCACCCCCTGGGGCGTCCGCATCGATCACGCAACGTGGGTCGTGGAGCGGTAGGGGCGCGACAAGTGCCGATGGAGTGGCGAGGATAGGAAAGTAAGAAGCGAAGATCGCCCCCATCCCGGCCTTCCCCCGCAGAGCCGGGGGAGGAGAGTGCACTCAACGCGGCGCGGCGCGATTCGCGGGAATTGCGACGGCGCGCCGCGGAACTACCGCCCGACTTCAAATCGCTGGAAGCCGGTGATGCTCACGCCCTTGGGCAGCACGTCCTTGACGCTCTGCTTGCCCTCCGGATCCTTCACGTACTTCTGATCGAGAAGGGTGATCTCCTGGAGGAACTTGCGGATCTTGCCTTCGACCATCTTCTCGGCGATTTCGGGCGGCTTGCCGGACTCCATCGCTTCGGCCTTGGCCATCTCGCGCTGCTTGCTGACGACGTCGGCCGGAATGTCCTTGTCGGAGACGCCCTGGGGGATGGGGACGTGGCTGACGATGTGCATGCAGATGCCCTTGGCCGTCTCCTCATCCACCGCGCCTGAGAACGTGATGACCGCCGCCTTCTGATTGTCGAAGTGGAGGTACGCGCCGACGCAGGGTGCTTCGAGTTTCAGGCCGCGCTTGTAGACCGTGTTCTCCCCCGTGGTGATGCGGATGTTGTCCACCAGGGACGTGATGCGGTCGTCGGCGCTGACGTCGCCGGCGGGGCCGCTGAGGGCGATCGACGCGATTTCGTTGGCGGCCTTCTCGACCATCTCGTTGCGCGCGGTGAAATCCGTCTCGACGTTGATCTCGACGATGGCGACAGCCTTGCGGTCGGGCGAGGTGGCGACGGCGAGGCGTCCCTGGGCCATGGCGCGGCCGGCGCGCTCATCCATCTTGCCCTTGAGTTTGGCGCGGAGCCACTCGACGGCCTTTTCCATGTCGCCGTCGTTGACGGTGAGCGCCTCCTTGCAATCCATCATCCCGAGGCCGGTTCGCTGGCGCAGGGCCATCACGTCTTTGGCGCTGATCGTTGCTGACATTCCATCATCCCTTCTGCTGACTGCGGTTCGGACGGGCCGTCGATCGAGCGAGTGGCGGCCGGGCGTCCTGGCGGTTTCTGGAAGGCTCGTCCCCCGCGGTCGGGAGCGAGCGAAGAGGCCCAGGCGCGGTGACTGCCGGCGGGCTCAGTTCGACCCCTGGTTCGGGCCGACGGGTGCGGCGGCCTCGGCGCCCGGCTCCGCCTGCTGATCGGGCCCGGCGGCGACGGGTTCATCCTTGAGGAACATGGCGCGTCGGCTGCGGCGCGGCGCGGCGGCAGCGGCGCCCTCGGCCGGAGCGCTGCGGCCTTCCTCGTCCGCCTGCTGCGCGACGACGCGCTGGTTCTTGCCTTCGACGACGGCGGCGCACAACTCGCGGATGATCACGTCGATGGAGCGCATGGAGTCGTCGTTGCCGGGAATGGGGATGTCGGCGAGGTCGGGGTCGCCGTCGGTGTCGATGAGGCAGATCGTCGGGATGCCGAGTTTCTTCGCCTCCATGATGGCGTTCATCTCGCGCTTGACGTCGATCACGACGATGGCGCCGGGCAGTTTGCCCATGTTGCGGATGCCTTCGAGGTTGCGCAGGATCTTCTTGCGCTCGCGGCGCAACTGGCTCTCCATCTTCTTGGAGTAGTTGGCGATGTCGCCGCTCTCCTCGATGCGCTCGAGTTCTTCGAGGCGCTTGAGGCGCGAGCGGATGGTGCGGAAGTTCGTGAGCGTTCCGCCGAGCCAGCGCTCGATGACCCAGTGCATCTTGACGTCGCCGACGCGCTCGCGGATGACGTCGCGGGCCTGGCGCTTCGTGCCGACAAAGCAGACGTCCTTGCCCGAGGCGACGGTCTTGGCGATGAACTTCTTGGCCAGAAGCAGCCCCTTGACCGTCTCCTTGATGTCGATGATGTGGATGTTGTTGCGCTTGCCGTAGATGTACGGCTGCATGCGGGGGTTCCAGTTGGAACTGCGCTGTCCGAAGTGGATGCCCGCTTCGATGAGGTCGCTCACGAGCGACTTAGACGTGGTCAGAGCCATGATTCCGATGCTCCTTTCGAGCACAGCGACACCGGCGGAAGACCAGTCAGCGCCGCGGCCCGATGCCTCCGGGCGTCGCAGCGAATCCCCCGCGCCAAGGGCGCTTACGGGTGGACGAATGCGGTCTGATTCTGCAAGAGAACGAAGACCCGTACGATTCCGGGTTCCGGCGCCGACGCCGCGGCCGCCAGGCCGAACACGTCCCACACCGCGCGGAAACCCCCTGATCGCTGACCTCGATCAAGACTGAACTCTAGCCCTCCTCGAAGAGGGGTTCAATCGCCGCGGGCGGGGGGCTGCGGTCCGGGTTCTCTCTCTCCCGCTGTGGCCGGGGCAGGGGATCGTCAACCCCCTCCGGGTAGAGGAGATTTCATGAAAGGTCCGCGCCGCGCCGGCCATGGCAGCGCCGTAACCTACCGGCGCACCGCGAGACAGCACCCGCGCTGAAGGCCCGCGGTCTGCTGCAACCTCCGATCGCTTCGGCGGTGGATCGTGCCGCCGGTTCCGCGCCGCGGCACATAGAATGCCTCATGGAGCGAGGCGGTCCTTATCCCGATTCGATGGTGCGGCTTATCGACGAGTTCGCCCGGCTGCCCGGCATCGGTCGGCGAAGCGCCGAGCGGCTGGCGTTTCATATTCTCAAGGCCGATCGCGAGACGGCGATGGGCCTGGCGCGGGCGATCGGGGACGTCAAGGCGCACGTCCGCCACTGTTCGATCTGCTACAACCTCGCTGATCGCGACCCCTGCCCGATCTGCACTGACCCGAGGCGGGATCACTCGACGATTCTCGTCGTGGAGCAGCCCAAGGATCTCATCAGCCTGGAGCAGACGGGGATGCATCGCGGAGGGTATCACGTGCTCATGGGGCGTCTTGCCCCGCTTGAGGGCATCGAACCTGAAGATCTCACCGTTCACGTCCTGCTGCGGCGCGTCGATGATCCGCAGGCGAACGCGGGCGCTGCAGCGGTGAAGGAGGTCATTTTCGGGTTGAGTCCCAACCTGGAGGGCGACGGCACGGTGCTCTACCTCGCCGAGCAGTTGAAGTCGCGCGGCGTGAAGATGAGCCGGCTGGCGCGCGGCTTGCCGAGCGGCTCGCAGATCGAGTACGCCAGCAAGGCGGTTCTCGCCGACGCGATCGTGGGGCGCCAGGGACTGGATTGATACGCTTCGGGGCGCGCGGCGCAGCCCTAAAATGCCTCGAGGGAAGGAGGGCGCGCCCTTCGCGCCGCGGCTCCGGACGTGATGCCCCATGCGATTTGAAACCTCACAGCATCTTCGCCTCAACCAGCAGATGAAGATGTCTCCGCGGATGATCCAGTCCATGGAGATCCTTCAACTGGCCGGCCCGGCGCTCGAAGAGCGCATCGAGCAGGAACTCGAGAGCAACGTTGTGCTCGATGTCATCGAGCCGCTGCTCGACGAGGCGGCCGCGGCCGAAGCGCAGCGCCGAGCCGATCGGCAGGCGGCCGAGGGCGAGCGCGCCCTCACCACGGGCGATGAGCGCGCCGGCGAAGGGTTTGACCGCCTCACGCGCCTCACCAGCGAGTACCGCGACGTGCTCGACGACCAGTTCGGCGAGCCGACTCACCGGTCGCGGCGGCGGGACGGCGAGATCGACGGCAAGATGCAGGCGATGGCCAACACGGCCGCCCGCGGCGAGAGCCTGCACACCCAACTCCTCAGCCAGTGGTCCCTCGCCGACGTCGAGGATCGCCTCCGCGCCGCCGGTGAGCATCTCATCGGCTTCATCGACGACGACGGTTACATCCGCGCCGACATGGAGACGATTCTCGCTCAGGCTCCGCCCGGCGTGACGGGCGCGCTGCTTGATGAGGCGCTGCCCGTCCTCCAGAGCGTGCTCGAACCCGTCGGCATTGCCGCCCGCGACCTGCGCGAGTGCCTGCTCCTGCAGATCGAGGCGCTGGCGCGCGAGAATCCCGGCGCGACGTCGAGCGTCGAACGCACTCTTCTGGAAGATCACCTGAGCGACATCGAGCAGAATCGCCTTCCCAGGATCGCGGAGGCGACGGGACTGAGCATCGAGGAGGTCAAGGCCGGGCTGGAGGGGCTGCGCCACCTCGATCCGCGGCCGGGACGGCAACTCGTCTCCGACTCGCCTTCCGTCGTCATCCCCGACGCCATTGTCGAGTACGACGACGAAGCCGATGACTACGTCGTCATGCTCTTCGACGGACGGCTGCCGCGCCTGCGCATCAATCCGCGCTACGCCTCGATGCTTAAGGACGAGAAGGTGGACAAGGCGACGAAGGAGTTCGTGGATGGGAATCTGCGCAACGCGCGGTGGCTCATCGAGGCGATCGACCTGCGCTGCAACACGCTGCTGCGGGTGATCCGGGCCGTCGTGGCCCACCAGCGCGACTTCTTCGATGAGGGGCCCGCGGCGCTCAAACCCCTGCCCATGTCGCAGGTCGCCGAGCAACTCGGCGTGCACGTCGCGACGATCTCCCGGGCGGTGAGCGGCAAGTGGATCCAGACGCCGCGCGGCGTGCTGCCCCTGCGCCGCTTCTTCTCTTCGGGCACCGAGACGGAGTCGGGCGAGGACATGAGTTGGGACGCCGTCCGCCAGACGCTCAAGGAGATCATCGACGCCGAGGACAAGCGCGAGCCGCTCGGGGATGATCGGCTTGCGGCGGCCCTCAAGGAGCGGGGCATCACCATCGCCCGCCGCACCGTCGCGAAGTATCGCGATCAACTCGGCATTCCCTCGGCGAAACTCCGCAAGGTCTATTGAATCGCCCCGGCGACGCGGCCGCGATGACGCGAGCCCCTCTCACTACAATTGGCCGTCGGCGCCCGCCTGCGAGCGTCCCTGGGCATCAGCCGCCGCCTTCAAGGAGTCAACATGTCTCGAGTTCGTCGTCCGGTCGTTCAAAGCCTCATCTGCCTCGCCGCCATCGCCGTTCTTGCCGCCGTCTCGTCGGCGCAGGAGAAGCGCATCGGGTGGATCGTGATCGACGGGCCGATCGCGGAGCGCCCCGACCCGCTCGCCTGGCTCATGGGGCCTGATGCCGCGCCGACCCTGCGCCGCGTAACCGCGAGCATCGAAGCGGCGGCGATGCGCCCCGAAGTGCCCGCGCTCGTGCTGCATCTCAAGGACTTTCAGAGCGACTTCTCACAGGTCCTCGCCCTCGGGGCGGCGATGGATCGCGTGCGCGACGCCGGCAAGACCGTCCACCTTTTCAGCGAGAACTACGGTCCGATGGAACTGCTGCTGGGCGCCAGCGCCGACGAGGTCGTCATGCAGCGCGGCGGAATGGTGAGTTTCCCCGGCCTTTACAGCGAAGAGATGTACCTCGCCGACACGCTCAAGCTCGTCGGCCTCCAGGCCGACCTGATCCAGATCGGCGACTACAAGGGCGCGGCCGATCCGCTGGCGCGCAGCACCGCCGGCCCCGAGTGGTCCGCCAACATCGACGCCCTCCTTGACGACCTCTGGAGCCAGATGTGCGAACGCCTGCGCCAGGGTCGGCGGCTCAGCGCGGCGCAGTGGCAGAGGGTGCTCGACGAGGGCTGGTCCGCCGACGCCGACTTGGCGATCGAACTGGGACTCGTTGATGCGGCCATCGACGTCGTCGAACTCAAGGACCACGTCGCCGCCCGCGCGGGAACGACTCGCATTGCTCAGGACCTCGGCGCCGGAGAGGATGCAGGCGGGCTCGACCTGACCAACCCCTTCGCCGTCTTCGCCATGCTCATGCAGGAGCCGGATCACGCGCCGAAGCGCGAGACGATCGCCGTCATCCACATTGACGGCCCGATCGTCGATGGCGAATCGAGCGATGCGACGCTTTTCGGCGGCGCGACGGTCGGCAGCCGCACCATCCGCGAAGCGCTGTACACGATCGAGAAGGAGGACCTCGTCAAGGGCGTGGTCGTTCGCATCGACTCGCCGGGCGGGTCGGCCATCGCGTCGGAGATCATCTGGCAGGGGTTGCGCCGAGTGGCGGAAAGCAAGCCCGTCTTCGTCTCCATCGGCTCGATGGCGGCGTCGGGCGGCTACTACATCGCCGTCGGAGGCGACCGGATCTACGTCGATCCCGCGTCGATCGTCGGCTCGATCGGCGTGGTCGGCGGCAAGATCGTCATGGGCGGCCTCTTTGACAAGATCGACCTCGGCGTCACGCCGCGCGTTCGCGGGCCGCACGCGTCGCTGATGAGTTCCACCGAGCCGTGGAGCGAGGCGGATCGCGCCCTGGTCCGCGCGGAGATGCAGAACATCTACGACCTCTTCACACAGCGGGTGAAGCAGGGGCGCGGCGACCGCGCGGACCTGGCGAAAATCGCCGAGGGCCGCCTCTTCACCGGACGCCAGGCCGTCGCCAACGGCATGGCCGACGGCATCAGCGGCTTCGATGAGACCATCAATCTGCTGGCGGACGAAGTCGGCCTCGATGAAGGCGCGTTTGACGTGATGACGTGGCCGGGTCCGCGCAGCGTCATGGAGATGCTCGAGTCGATGATGCCGATGCTCCAGGCGCCCTCGGTCGCTTCGCCGCTGCGGACCGAGGCCGTGCGGGCGCTTGTGGGCGAAGCGGCGTGGGAGTCGGTGCGCGAGGCGCTCGATGCTCTTCTGCTCCTGCGCGACCGGCGCGTCCTGCTCATCGCCCCGCGCGCCATCATCGTCAAGTAGCCGCAGAGCGCAAGCAAGGGGATCGTCCATCGTTGTTCGGCCGTCGAGCGGTGTCCTCCGGGATTGTGACACTCGGCCCGGACGGCCGGGTTGACGCCGCCCCGCGATCGGCGGTCGCTGCAACCGCGGCGCCGGTCTCCGGCGCTGAACGATCAGATGATCGGTCTGCGATCCCCCACCCCGTGTGACTGCGGCGTGGTCCGGGATTGGACCACGCCCGCGGTCGAAGGCGCCGGTTCGCGCGCGGGCGCGGTGATCTACAATCATCGTGCGTGAAAGAGTTTCGCCTCCTGTCAAGGGTCTACGAGCACAACGCCGCGCTCGATGCGCGCGTCATCATCCCGCCGGGCGATGACATGGCGGCGCTGCGCTTCGAGGGGAGCGAGTTGCTCGCGGCCGTCGATCAGATCGTGGAAGGCCGCCACTTCACGCTGGAGTCGACTTCGCTCAGCCTGATCGGCCGCAAGGCGGTCACGCGCAACCTCAGCGACATCGCCGCAATGGCGGCGCGCCCGCTCGCCTCCCTCGCAGCCGTCGTCCTGCCGCGCCGGTGGAGCGAGTCGCAGGCGCTCGAACTTTTCGAGGCGATGCGTGTGACGGCGGCGAAGTACGATTGCCCGCTGATCGGCGGCGACGTCACGATCGCCGACGCTCCGCTCATGTGCAGCGTGACGGTCCTCGCCCGCCCCGGGCCGCGCGGGGCCGTGCGGCGCCGCGGCGCGAGGGTCGGCGACGCCGTCTATGTTTCCGGCTCGCTCGGCGGCAGCGTAGAGAGCGGCGGCGGCGGAAGGCACCTCACCTTCGAGCCTCGCCTCCAACTCGCCCTCGCCCTGGCGGAGCGCTGCGACCTCCACGCCATGATCGACATCAGCGACGGTCTCGGCCGCGACGCCGGCCACATCGCCGAAATGTCGCGCGTGCAGATCGTCATCGACGCCCAGCGCGTGCCGTGCTCGCCCGACTGCGACTGGAGGCGGGCGCTGAGCGACGGGGAGGACTACGAACTGTGCTTCACCACGGCGGCGGGTGAGAAGGTGCCCGGCGAACTCTGCGGCGCGCCGCTCACTCGCATCGGAATCGTGCGCGAACAGCGCGGCGACGGGCCGTGCGTGATCGTGCGCGACGGCGGGCGCGAGATCGACGCTTCGCAGTTCGGTTGGGAACATGACGGGCCGGGCGAAGGGCAGCCGCCAATCCGGCCCTCCTCCGCCACCGTGGACCGTGCTCATGAGGGCAGGCCGGAGGAGCGAGGCCGCGCATGATCGAGCGCCTCACCCACAGCGCGGAAGAGACGATGGGCCTCGCCGCCGGCCTGGCACAGGGTTTCCGCGGCGGGGAGTTCATCGCCCTGTGCGGCGACCTCGGGGCGGGCAAGACGTGCTTTGTGCGCGGCCTGGCGCGCGGCCTGCGCCTTGACGCCCGCGCCGTGAGCAGCCCGACCTTCGTCATCATGCATGAGTATGAGTCCGCGGCGCCCGATGGGCGGCCGGCTCTTATTCACATTGACGCCTACCGGCTCGGCGGCGCCGCGGAACTGGAGGGGATCGGCTGGGAGGAAGTGCTCGAACGGCGCGATGCGGTCATCGCTCTGGAGTGGCCGCAGCGCGTCGGCGAGGCGCTGCCTGCCGACCGCATTGACGTGTCGCTGGAGCATCGGGGCGGCGAGGAGCGGCTCATTCGCATCGAAGCGCGCGGCCGCGCAACGATCGGGGGCGCGCTGCGCGCGGGCATCAAGGCGGCGCGCCGACCCTGCCCCGTCTGCCGCCTCGAAGTGGATGCCGACAGCGAGACGTTTCCCTTCTGTTCGCAGCGGTGCCGCCTCGCCGACCTGCACCGCTGGATGGGCGGGGCGTACCGCGTCAGCCGCGCCGCCGACGATCCGCGCGACTGGGAGGAAGCGCCGGAGTAGACCGCTCCGCCGCATTGCACTTCCGCCGTCAGAACGAAAGGAATGCGTCCCGGCGGTCGGGCGCACGGGCGAACCGGGGATTCGGCGAGGTTGCGGGCGTCGAGTCGCCGGGCGGGCGTCGAGCCATCTCCCGACCCGCCGCGAGCGCGTTACTCCTCCGCCCACGCCCGGGCGCGCTCAATCGCCTCGCGCCACCGGCGGCGCATCGCCCGCGCCTGGCCGGCGCTCAACTTCGGCTCGAACACGCGATCGACCTGCCAGACTCGCTCGAGCGATTCGATGGAGGGCCAGAATCCCGTCGCCAGCCCGGCCAGGCACGCGGCGCCGAAGGCGGTCGTTTCCAGCAGCCGCGGCCGCACGACGGGGGTCTGAAGCACATCCGCCTGAATCTGCATGAGCAGGTCATTGCACGCCGCGCCGCCATCGACGCGCAACTCGCGCAAGGCTGCGCCCGCATCGGCCTGCATCGCCTCGACGACATCCGCCACCTGGAGCGCGATGCCCTCCAGTGCCGCCCGTGCGACGTGGGCTTTGGTCGTGCCTCGCGTCAGGCCGATGATCAGGCCGCGCGCGTGCTGGTCCCAGTGGGGCGCGCCCAGGCCCGTCAGCGCCGGCACGAGCACCACGCCGCCGCTGTCGGAAACGCCTGCCGCGAGTGACTCCACTTCCTCCGAGCGATCGATGATGCCCAGCCCATCGCGCAGCCACTGCACAATCGCCCCGCCGACGAAGACGCTGCCCTCGAGCGCGTAAGTCATCACGCCGCCGCGCCGCCACGCGATGGTGGTGAGGAGGCGATTGGCCGAATCGCGCGGCTGCTCGCCCGTGTTGAGCAGCAGAAAGCATCCCGTGCCGTAGGTGTTCTTTGCCAGCCCCGGCGTCACGCACAGTTGCCCCATCATCGCCGCCTGCTGGTCGCCGATGATCCCGGCCAGCGGCGCCCCTGCGATCGCCGCCGGGTTCGCGATCTCGCCATGCACCGCGCTGCTCTCGCACACCTTCGGCAGCATTGAGCGCGGGATGTTGAAGAGTCGCAGCAGTTCATCATCCCACTGCCCGGTGTGGATGTTGAAGAGCATGGTGCGCGCGGCGTTGCTGGCGTCGGTGATGTGCAGCGCCCCGCCGGTGAGCCGCCAGGCGAGCCAGGAGTCGATCGTTCCGAAGGCCAGTTGCCCCGCCTCGGCGCGGCTGCGGACGCCGTCGATGTGTTCGAGCATCCAGGCGACTTTGGTCGCGGAGAAGTAGGCGTCGATCTCGAGACCGGTTGTGCGGCGGATCATCGCCCCGGCCCCGGTGCTGCGCAGTTCATCGCACCGCTTCGTCGTGCGCCGATCCTGCCAGACGATGGCGGGCCCGATGGGCCGGCCCGTCGCGCGGTCCCACACTACCGTCGTCTCGCGCTGGTTGGTGAGGCCGACGGCGGCGATGTCCCGCCGCGTCAGATGCGCCCGTTCGAGCGCTTCGGTGATGACCCCCGCCTGTGCAGCCCAGATTTCCTCGGCATCATGCTCCACCCACCCCGGCCGGGGAAAGTGCTGGGCGAACTCCTTCTGCGCGATGGCAACGACCGCCCCGGCGCCGTCGAAGAGAATGGCCCGGCAACTCGTCGTGCCCTGATCAAGTGCGAGGATGAAGGTCATGCCACGCCCTTTGCGAAACGACCCGATGAACCTCGGTACACTAGAACCCCTCACAGGATGATCGCAAGGGATCGGCGCTCATCCTCAATCGCCCGCGCTCACGCCGTTCGTCGGATCACCAGGATCGTCCGGTCGTCGTCGGCCCTTGCCTGGCTCGTGAAGTCATCAACAGCAGCGCGCACGGCGGCGATGATCTCCTTGGCGGTCGCGCCCGCTGCCTGGGCGATGATGCGTTCGACGCGGGCCGGACCGAACTGCTCGCCTCTGGCGTTGCGGGCCTCGAAGAAGCCGTCGGAGAGGACAATGAACAGGTCGCCGCGATTGAGCGCGACGGGCGGGGCGGGTCGGACGGCGAGGTCATCGACCACGCCGAAGGGCGGTGCATCGGCGGGGCGGCGCTCGATTGATCTGGTAGCGGCCCGATAGACGAGGATCGGTCCCTGCCCGGCGGAGAAGGAAGCGACGGTGCCGGCGCTCGCGTCAATCTCGCCGAGCCAGGCGGTGATGAAGCGGCTGTCGGGGAGGTCGGCGACAAGTTGTTCGTTGAGGTGGCGGGCCACTTCGCCGAGGTCGGCGCCGAGGCGCACGGCCATACGCAGCATCGCGCGGATCTGCGTGGCCGCGAGAGCCGGGCCGATGCCGTGCCCCGTCGCGTCCGCGAGCAGCAGCACCGCCCGGACCGCGCGCGGCGCGCGGTCCGCATTCGCCCGCGCGGAGGCGGTCGCGTCCGTGCCGTCGGCGGCGAGGCCGATTACGTCGAAGGTGTCGCCGCCGGTTTCATCCGCCGGCTCATTCCACGCCGCGAGATCGAATCCCTCGAGCACGGGCAGCGTGCGCGGCAGCGTGCTCTGCTGAATCTGCCGCGCGATCTGGAGGTCGCGCTCCAGGCGCATCAGGCTGCGCAGGCTCTCGCGCATGCGCTCATGGGCCGCGGCGATGCGGCGCACTTCGGAGATGTCCGTCGTAACCGGCGGGGGAGGCGAGAGATCACCGCGGCCGATCTGGTCCGACTGGGCGACGAGCTGCTCGACGGGCCGGCTGAGCGTGCGCCCCAGCACGATCGCGCGCCACACCCCCACGAGCAGGAGAGTCGCGAGAATGCCCGCGAAGGTGAAGCGCTGCGAGGCGATATCGCCGAGCAACTCTGCCTCGGGCACGACGACGGCGATGCGCAGACGCCGCTCGGGCGCGAGGGCGAATTCCCGTGCTTCGCCCCACCACGCCTCGTCGAGGCTCTCGAAGCGCACGGTCAGCCCGTGCGGGTCGCGATTCTCCTTGAGGGCCTCGACGACGGCGTTGCCGAAGGCCTGGGTCGCGTCACGCGCCAGGTCGAGGCCGATCTCCTGCGGCTCCTTGAGGTACGCGGCCTGGCGCACCTTCGGGTCAGCGAATCGCGCATCGCCGGGAAGCCCCACGACGCGGTCGTCCGTCGTCATCACCACGATCTTGCCGCGCTGACCGACGCGCAGCGAGCGCGTGAACTCCGAGATGTCCGCGAGGAGAATGTCAAAGCCGACGACCTGCGCCCGACCGGCGGGGTCGCGCATGGCGATGGAGGCGGTGATGCCCGGATCGTGCGTGGTGAAGAAGGTGTAGGGCTCCGTCCAGTAGAGCGAGGCGCTCCGCCCGGCGGCTTCGGCGCGGCGGAGACTCTCCATGGCGCCGGTGAACCAGGGCCGGACAAGCGGGTTGTAGTCGAAGCGCGACTCTGGCGGCGCGTTCCAGTCGCTCCACGTTCGCCGCCGCTCGAAGCCGCCGCCCTCGAGCGGCCTCGTCTGCCACGCCTCAAAGCCGCGCGCCGTGTGCAGGAGCATGAACTCGCGCCCCGTCTCGTCGGCGACGAGCAGCGAACTTATGCGCGGCAACTGGCGGATCACGGCGATGAAGCGTTCGATGAGTCGCTCGCGCACCGCGGCCTCGGCGGCCTCATCAACGACTCCCGTCTCCGGGCCGAGCATCAGCCCGCCCGCCTCGCCCCAGGACTGGGCCACGTGAAGCGACAAGCCCACGGGATCGAAGAAGGACTTGAGTTCGCGCTCCGTCGTCTCGAGCGTCTGGCGGATGATGGTGGCGGAGTGAGTGCGGATGGCCTTTCGGCTGGCGATCCAGAAGACCGCCAGAGCCGCCCCGCCCATGAGCAGCGCCAGCAGCACGAGATCGCGCAGGAACCGGAATCGGATTGAAACGGGGCGCACGACCGACTCCTCGAACCCCTCCCCGGGACGGACATGGTAGTGATCGACACCCCGCAATGCGCGCGGAGGAGTGAATCCCTCGTCGCCGCGCGTCGGAGTATGATGCGCCATGACCTGGGCGAGACCTTCGGGCCGAATCGTCATTGCCGGGGGAACCGGCTTTCTCGGCACGCACCTGGCGCGGCATTTCGCCGGCCTGGGATGCGAGGTCATCACCCTCGGCCGCCGCGCCGCGCGCTCGCCCGGTCAGTGGCGCGCCGTCAAGTGGGATGCGCGAAGCCTCGGCGAGTGGGTCGAGTGTCTCGACGGCGCTGCGGGTCTGGTGAATCTCGTCGGCCGCTCGGTGGATTGCATCAAGACGCCGGATCACTGCGATGAGATTCTCCGCAGCCGCGTCGAGGCCACGCGCGTGCTCGGGCAGGCGTGCCGGGCCGTCGGCCAGGCGCCGCCCGTCTGGGCGCAGATGAGCACGGCGCACATCTACGGCGACCCGCCGGAAGTCGTGTGCGATGAGTCGTCGGCCTTCGGCTACGGCCTGGCGCCGACCGTCGCCCGGGCCTGGGAGGAGGCATTCGAGGCGGCGCGGCTGGACGGGCAGCGCGGTGTCGTGCTGCGCACGAGTTTCGTCATCGGGCGCGGCGGCGGCGCTCTGAAGCGGCTGGTTCCGCTGGCGCGCCTCGGACTGGGCGGGAAGGTCGGCTCGGGCACGCAGGGAATGAGTTGGCTGCACATCGCCGACATGAGCCGCCTCATCGAGCGCGGCCTCGCCGATACGAACATGTCCGGCGTCTACATCGCCTCCAGCCCGAATCCGGTGTCGAACCGGGAGTTCATGGCGGCGCTGCGGCGGACGGTGGGCATGCCCGTCGGCCTTCCCGCGTTCGGATGGATGGTGCGACTTGCCGCGTCCCTGCTGCTGCGGACCGATCCGGAACTGGCGCTGTACGGCCGCTACTGCGTGCCGCGGCGGCTGCTGGAGGAAGGATTCGAGTTCAAATTCACGGAGATCGGAGCGGCGCTGGCGGACCTGCTGGCCTGAGCACGCTACTGCTCGTGCCAGCGCTGCGAGAGACGCTGGAGGGCCACGAAGAGGAGCAGCAGCGCGCCGATGATCAGGCGCGTCCACCACGAGTTGAGGTCGCTGAGGTAACCGGGAATGGTCGTGATGATGGCGAGGATGAGCACGCCCAGCAGCGTCCCGACGACGGAGCCGCGACCGCCCGCGAGGACGGTTCCGCCGATGACGACGGCGGCGATGGCGTCGAGTTCGAGAAGGAAAGCGACGGAGGCGTCGCCCGCCTGCGTGCCGATGACGTGGATGATCCCCCCGGCCGCGGCGCAGAGGCCGCTGATCGCGTAGACCCCCAGACGCGTGGCGCCGACGGACAGGCCCATGAGCCGCGCCGCCGACTCATCGCTTCCGATCGCGTAGACCGTGCGGCCGAAGCGCGTCCAGCGCAGCACCGCGGCGGCGAGTGCGACGGCGCCGAGCAGCGCCAGGGCGGGGAGCGTGAAGTCGGCGGCGTGAAGCATGGAGAGCGAGCGAATCGCTTCATGCGATCCCAACTCGATGCGCTTGTCGGGCGAGAGGAGCAGGGCGGTCCCGCGCGCAAGAAACATCCCCGCGAGGGTTACGAGGAATGGCGGGAGTCGAAAGGCGTGGATCAGCCCGCCCATGCCGGCGCCGAACGCCCCGCCCGCCGCAAGCACCGTCGGCGCCGCCAGCCAGAGCGGCCAGCCCGATTCGCCTGCGAGCAGCGCCAGCAGCATGCTGGAGCATGCGATCACAGCCCCGACGGAGAGGTCGATGCCGCCCGAGAGAATGACGAAGGTCATCCCCACCGCGGCGAGGCCGAGCGTGGCGCTGTCGGCGAAGAGTCGCGTGAACTGAAACCACGAGAAGAATCCCGCAAGAGTGGCCGCCGCTCCGCTGTAGAGCACGAGGAACACGGCAGCGGTGGCAAGCAGCGGCCAGTGACGGCTGAGGACGACTCTCATGCCGCGGCGCTCCGGATCGGCCGACACAAACGGCGCCACTCGCCCGACTGAACCAGACAGAGCGCGAGGACGACGGCGGCCTTGATGATGAGGTTGAGTTCGACGGGAACGCTGCGGCCCCCGAAATCGGCTCGGAGAATGGTCGTTGAGAGGGTCTGAATGAGCACCGCGCCGAGAAGTGAGCCGGCGATGGAGAATCGCCCGCCGGTGAGCGCTGTTCCCCCGATGACGACGGCCAGAATGGCGTCGAGTTCGAGGTAGAGGCCGCAGTTGTTGGCGTCAGCGGCGGCGATGTCGGCGGCGTCGATCAGGCCGGCCAGCGCCGCGAGCAGGCCCATGATGGAGTAGGCAGCGATGCGGATCGATCGCACGCTCAGGCCGGCGTAGCGGCTCGCTTCCTCGTTGCCGCCGACGCCCTCGATGAACAGCCCCAGCGACGTAAGGCGGGCCAGGGCCGCCAGCGCCCCCGCAGCGCTGAGCGCCGTGAGCACGGGGAGCGGCACGCCGAACAGCGAGCCGCGCCCGATCGCCAGGATCGCGGCGTCGGGGGCGATGGTGATGATCTCCCCGTCGGTGATGAGTTGCGCCACACCGCGCCCCGCGACCATGAAGATGAGCGTGGCGACAATGGGGGGGATTCCCAGCAGCGCGACGAGCGATCCGTTCCAGAGCCCCGCGGCCGCGCCGACGGCAAGGGCGGCGCCAACGGCCGATGCGCTCGATGCGCCCGAGTGCAGCATCGCCGCGGCCGCGGCCCCGGCGACGGCCATGATCGCGCCGACGGAAAGATCGATTCCCCCCGTGCCGATGACCAGCGACATGCCCAGCGCCAGGAGCATCACCGGCGCGCCCTGGTTGAGCACGTCGATCATCGCGCCCGTCAGCCGGCCATCGACCAGGCGCAGGTGCAGGAAGGCCGGATCGCGCAGCGCATTGAACGCCATCAGGATGGCCACCGCCGCGAAGGGCCAAAGCAGGTTTCGCGCCACGTCACGCACCGCCGTCGCCTCCCCCGGAGCCGGCGATGCGCTCCATGATGGAGGAAAGACGGAGGTCCGCGCCGGCGAGTTCCCCGGCCACCGACCGATCGCG
Organism: Phycisphaerae bacterium; assembly: GCA_039794345.1. Taxonomy (GTDB): domain Bacteria; phylum Planctomycetota; class Phycisphaerae; order Phycisphaerales; family UBA5793; genus UBA5793. The sequence goes on from JBDIVQ010000001.1 coordinate 77,595, forward strand.
CAGCACGAGGACGCGGTCGCTGACGCGCGCGACTTCCTCGAGTTCGCCGGAGATGAAGATGATGGCCATGCCGCGGGCGCGCAGATCGCCGACGAGCGATTCGATCTGATCTTTGGCCCCGATGTCGATGCCGCGCGTCGGTTCGTCGAGCAGGAGGATCGTCGGCTCCATGAGCAGCCACCGCGCGAGGATCACCTTCTGCTGGTTGCCGCCGGAGAGTTGCGCCACGGGCCGGCTCAGGTCGGGGGTCGCGATGGACAAGGAGCGAACGAACCGTTCAGCGAGCGCGTGCTGCCGCCGGCGAGGCAGTCGCCGAAGCCAGCCGCGCGAAGCGTGCAGCGCCAGCAGGATGTTGTCGCGCACGCTCAGGTGAGGCACGAGGCCGGCGGCGCGCCGATCCTCCGGCGCCAGGGCCATGCCGCAGCGGATGGCGCGGCGAGGCGAGTGGTGCTGCACAGTCTTGCCGTTGACAGAGAGCGTTCCGCCGTCGCGGGCATCGACCCCGAAGAGCAGCCGCGCAATCTCCGTCCGTCCCGAGCCGAGCAGTCCCGCGAATCCGAGCACCTCGCCGGACCGGAGCGTCAGGTCGAACGGCTGCACGACGCGGCGGCGGAAGACCCGCCTCGCGACAAGGCGGGCCGGGGCGCCGGAATCGACGGGACGGGTCCGCGGCCGGGCCGCCGCGGCCTCCGGCGCCGCCTTGCCGAGCATCGCGGACACGAGCGCAAGCCGCGACAGGTCACGCGCGGCGTGGCTGCCGACGCGCCGCCCGCCGCGCAGAATCGTGATGCGATCGCTCACGGCGTAAACCTGCTCGAGGAAGTGCGTGATGAAGAGAATGCCCAGGCCCAGGCCGCGAAGCCGCCGCATGAGATCGAAGAGGCGGCTCGTCTCGGCCGCGTCGAGGGAAGAGGTCGGTTCGTCGAGCACGAGCACCTTAGCCTTCTGATCGACGGCGCGCGCCACGGCGATCATCTGCCGCACCGCGATGGAGCAGTGTCGCAGCGGCGTCGCGACCTCGGCCTCGAGTCCCATGTCGCCGAGAATCCGGCGTGCGCGGCGGCGCATTTCGCCCCACCTGATCCAGCCGAGAGGCGCGCGCGGCTCGCGGCCAAGCAGCAGATTCTCCGCGATGCTCAGGTCCGGCGCCAGGTTGATCTCCTGGTAGACGGCGGCGACTCCCAGGCGCTGCGCCTCGGCCGGCCGGCGCGGTCGAATCTCGCGCCCCGAGAGCCGGATGCGGCCGCGATCGGGCTGCTCCGCGCCCGTGAGTATGCGGATGAGCGTGCTCTTGCCGGCGCCGTTCTCGCCGACGAGGGCGTGAATCTCGCCGGCGCCGAGTGTGAAGTCCACCCCGTCAAGCGCGACCACGCCTGGGTAGGTCTTGACGATCCCGCGCATCTCCACGAGCGCGTCGGCCACGGCGCCTCCCCGCTTCGCTCAATACTCGCGGCTGTCGATCACCTCGGCGGCGATGCTCTGATCGAAGACGCGATCCTGCACGACGATCTTCTTGGGCAGGATTTCGCCGGCGAGGATTTTCTCGACGGCGTCGAAGACGGCCGGCCCGAGGAGCGGATTGCACTCGACGGTGCAGTTGAGTTTGCCCGCGACCATCGCTTCGAACGCGCCGCGCACGCCGTCAATCGAGACGATGAGAATGTCCTGGCCGGGTTTGAGGCCCGCCTCCTCAATCGCCTGGATGGCGCCGAGGGCCATGTCGTCATTGTGGGCGTAGACGGCGTTGATCTGCCCGGGGGCGGACTTGAGAAACGCCTCCATCACCTCCTTGCCCCTGGCGCGGGTGAACTCGCCCGTCTGCGAGCGGATGATCTTGAGGCCCGGGTGCGACGCGATGCCTTCTTCAAAGCCCCTCTTGCGGTCGATGGCTGGCGCCGAGCCGGGCGTGCCCTGAAGTTCGACGATGTTGCCCGTGCCGTCAAGCGCCTTGGCGAGCCACTCGGCGGCCATGCGGCCCTCGGCGACGAAGTCGGAGGCGATGAGCGTTGCATACAGCGAATCGTCGCTGACCTTCACCCCGCGATCGACGAGGATGACGGGGATGCCCGCGTTCTTCGCCTGCGTCAGCACCGGCTCCCAGCCCGTCTCGACGACGGGGGCGAGGATGATGGCATCGACCTTCTGCGCAATGAAGGAGTTGATCGTCTTGATCTGGTTCTCCTGCTTCTGCTGGGCGTCGAAGTACCTGCAATCGATGCCGCGCCTGTCCGCCTCACCGCGGATGGACTTCGTCTCGGCGGTGCGCCAACTCGATTCGGCACCGATCTGGGAAAAGCCGACGACGATGGATTTGGATTCGCTCCCGGAATCGGAAGACGACTTCTTCGAGCACGCGGAGGAGGCGAAGACGCAGGCGGCGATCGCGGCGCCGATGAGGAGAATGCGGCTCGCAAGCGCCGAACGCGACAGCGCGCTGGAGCGGTGTGAGGTGTCGTGTTGCATTTGGAGCCCCTTTGCACGGAAGAGTTGAAACGTCGCGCGGCGCACCCGTTCACACCGATGGTATCGCCGCGTTCAGCGCCGACAAGCCGCCATGTCCGGCGTCAAGGTCTGCGTGACGTTCGTGGGGTGCCGTGGTCTGGAGGGAGGCTTTGCGACCGGAGGGCCACGCCGTCGCGCCGAGGGACGACAAACTGGTTCGTTGGTTACTCGCGCGCCGTCGTGGCCCGCGCTCCCAAAGCGTCGCTTGACCACGGCACCCGAAGTTTTCATGCCGATTGTCAGCGGCGCTCCTCAATCCGTACCAGCCCCGCGTCGATGAACTGCCCGCCGCGCGTCTGGCGGCAATGGACGGCCATGACGTTGCGCCCGGCGCGCAGGGCCGCCCGTCCCGCATCACTCAGCGGTACGTGCCGGTAGCCCGTCGTGTAGTCCTTGAGCGCGGCGGCGAGCACTCCGTTGACGTACACCTCCGCATCCTCATCGTGGTGAATGCTGAGCATGAGCGACTCATCATCCGCATCTCCGGCCGCGAGATTGAACTCCCGGCGGATCCAGATCAGCGAGCCCGACCACTCGGTGCCGACGACGGCGCCAGGCGTGGCCGCGGTTCCAAATCCGCCGGGGCCTTGACTCCAGGTCGAGTCGTCATACGCGCTCGCCGTCCAGTCGCCGGCCGGTTCACTGAAGGTGTAGCGCCACGTCTGCGCCGCGCGCTGCGAGGTCGCGACGACGTCTCGCACCATCGGCGGCGGTCCGTAGAGCCGGCGATTGATCGCCGCGAGGCGCTGCGGATCGATCTTGCAGATGGCGCGGTCGTAAGTCAGCAGGCCGTTCACTTCCCCCTCGACGTCGGTCGTCTGGGTGTAGACGGCCGCAGCGAGGCCCTGCCCGATGAGCAGGCGCAGGTCGGTGATCAGCGCTTCGTAGTCGCGCGCGAGTTGCTCGCGATCGTTGAGGTTGCGATAGCCCCAGTTGCGCTCGCGCTGCCAGAGGTGTCCGGCGACGGGCAGGCCGAGTCCGCCGAACTCGCCGAGCACGGAGACGCGATCGGACATCGGCGGAAACATCCCCGGCCCCGGATACTGGTGCAGGTCCTTGAGATCACCAGACCCGCGGTCCTGCCAGCCGCTCGGTCCATCGACGAGTCGAGTGGGATCGAGACTCTTCACCCAGGCGAGAATTTCGTTCGTGTCGTGCTGCCCCCAGCCTTCGTTGAAGGGAACCCATGCGATGATGCTCGGGTGGTTGCGGCGGGACTCGATCATCGCGGCCAGTTCGGCGCGAAACTGCGCCCTGGCCGGCTCGCTCAGCGCCGCATCCTCCGGCGAGCCGTAGGCGACGAAGTGACTCTCACCTCGAGCCGAGAGCGAAGGCATGTCCTGCCAGACGAGCAGGCCCAGTTTGTCCGCCCAGTAGTACCAGCGGTCAGGCTCGACCTTGACGTGTTTTCGAGCCAGGTTGCAGCCCATGGCGAGCGTCATCTCGACGTCGTAGCGCAGCGCCTCATCCGTCGGCGCGGTGTAGAGGCCGTCGGGCCACCAGCCCTGGTCGAGCGGGCCGAACATGAAGACCGCCTTGCCGTTGAGCAGGATGCGGTTGAAGCCGTCGGCGTCGGGGCCGAAGGCCACCTCGCGCATGCCGAAGTAACTGTGCACCGTGTCGCGCCCCGCCTTGACGGTGAGGTCATACAGGAACGGCGCTTCAGGCCACCAGAGTTTCGGATTGTGAATCCGGATGCTCAGCGGCTCGCCGGATCGCCCCTTCGCCTCGGCCACGAGTTCATCGCCGTCGAAGACGCTTGCCTCGACGGGCAGCGCTGCGTTCGACTCGACGGTCAGGCGCAGGGCGGATTCGCCGAGCCGCGGCTCCATGACCAGCCGCGTGATGCGAAACTCAGGCACGACTTCGAGCCACACCGTCTGCCAGATGCCGGTGACGGCCGTGTAGAAGATGCCGCGCGGTTCGAGCACCTGCTTGCCGCGCGGCTGGTCGCCGACATCCGTCGGATCCCAGACGCGCAGCGTGATCCACTGCTGATCTTCCGGGCGCAAGGCGTTTGTCATGTCAAAGGAGAAGCCGTCGTAGCCCCCGCGATGCTCGCCGAGGAGAACGCCGTTGCACCAGACCGTGGTCTCCCAGTCCACGGCTCCGAAGTGCAGCAGCACGCGCTGCCCGCGCGAGCGGCTCGGCGCCTTGAACGCCCGGCGGTACCAGAGCGCTTCGTCCGGCCCGACCGCCTTCTGCACGCCGCTCAATTGCGACTCGATCGGAAAGGGCACGCGGATCTCGCCGTGCCAGTGCGCCGGCTCGCCCGCGTCGCGCGCGGTGATGGCGTACTGCCACGTGCCGTTGAGGTTGGTCCACTCCTCGCGGCGCATCTGCGGGCGCGGGTATTCCGGCAGGGGAGTTCCGCGCCGGGCCTGCTCCGTCCACGGCGTCATCATGGCTGAGGGTTCGCCCCCGCCAATGCGCCACTCGAGCATGCCCGCCGAGAAGCCGTCGCGCAACTGCACTTCAATCCGCATCGCGCGCGTCGAGATGGGCTTGAAGGACACCTCGTTGTATTGATCGCGCTCGACGCCGTAATCGCCCGCTCCTTCGACCGGTGTCCACCGATCGCCGTCGAGCCAGAGCAGGCGCCACGACTGCGGAATGCGGCACTGCCCGTTGATCGCGCGGTCATCGAACCAGTAGACCTTCACCTGATCAATGGTCCGCGCCTGGTCGAAGTGCGCTTCGTACCACTCCGCCGTGCCGCGGTGCGGCCAGAAGGTGTGGCGCGGAATGGTGTGATCGTTCGAGTCCTTCGGTTCGAGGTCATCGGCGATCGACTGCGTCGAGTCCGTGTCGTAACAGTGCGATGCTCTCGCTTCGTAGAGTTTCTTCGGCACCGCCGGCGGCTGCCAGGCGTGGGCGTCCGGTCCCTCGCCGACCACGGGAAACGCCGAGATGCGCAGCCGCGCCCCGCCCATCGGAACCAGCGTGATCTCCTCGACCGGCTCGCTCGTCTTCACCGGGCTGTCCTGCAATGGTGCGCACAGGCCGTACTGATCCAGCGTCCACTCCGGCACGCGCTGTCCCCTGGCGATGAGCCGGATCGGCGCCGCCTGCTGCGTGAAGGGAAAGTCATCGGCGGGCCAGGGGCGCCGCTCGATGCGAAAGTCCTTCGCGACCTCGCCGCTGAGAACGAGGGCGTAGTTCCACGGCGAGGTTGGATGAATCTCGAACGCCGGCCACTTCTCCGTATCGACGTCCTCGCGCCACTTCGCGTCGCGCAGAGCGGTCGTCGTGGGTTCGATGCGCCGGTACTCCTCGCCGATGTCGAGCGAGAACGTCAGCGGGCCATACGAGACGCTCGCTGTGTTGTGGTTCTGCTCCCAGCGCTTCACGCTGAGTTCCATCGGCAGCGAGAGGATGATGGTGTCGCCCTCGCTCCAGGTGCGCTCGATTCGCGCGTAGCCGCCGGGTTCCGCGTCCGATGCCGCGCTGGCGCCGTTGATGGTAATGCTCGGGTTCTTCGCCCACGAGGGCACGCGCAGATAGAGCGGAAAGGCCACGGGCCGCGATGTTGAGATCGTGAATCGAATCTCCTCCTCGAAGGGATAGTTCGTCTCCTCGATGATCCGCACCAGTTCGCCTTCTCCCTCTCCGACGCGGATGCTCGCCTCGCTGGCGCTGTAGATCGCGGCACAGGCGCCGTTGTCCGGCGTGGCGAGCCAGAGATGCTCGGTCATGTACGCCCAGCCGTGCGAGTGATTGTGCTGGCAACAGCGGTGGCTGAGCGGATTCATGGCGAGCATCGGCCCGCCGTTCTGAAAGCCCGGCGAGTGACTCATCGAATCGCTCACCACCATGTTGGGGCTGGTCAGGTAGCGCAGCGCGCGGAAGTCCGGCGTGAACGCGGCCGGCAGCGAGTTGAACGCCACCTCCTCGGTGTGCTCGGCCCAGAAGGGATCGCCGGTGATCGTCAGCAGCGTCTCGTTGGAGAGCATCTGCTCGACCATGCCGCAGGTCTCGATCGCCTGGCGCGGATCGTCGAATCCGGGCCGGCAGTTCTCATCGCTGCCGAACATGCCCCCGGGCACCTGGCCATAGAGGCGGCGGACGGTGGCGAAGTTGTCGTACGCCGCCTGAAGGTGGCGCGGATCGCGCGACTGGAGCCAGTACGTCGCCGGCTCGCCGAAGGCCTGCGCGATGTTGACGTTGTGCCAGTTCGGCAGCGTGCCTTGCATCGTCCAGTCGGCCGTGCGCGCGTGGATGCGCTGTGCGAGTTCGAGCAGGAAGGGTTCGCCCGTGCGGTTGTAGAGCCAGTAGATGCTGTAGAGGTTGTCGCCGCCGCGCATCTTCTGCCAGTAGTGTGTGAGGAGCACTTCATCCGGCACGGTCGCCTGGTAGCGGAAGTAGCGCGTCATGAGGTCGATCACGCGCTCGTCGCCTGTGAACTCGTAGTAGGACTGGAGGCAGAAGAGCATGATCATGTTGGCCCAGAAATCCTGCGAGCCGTCATCCTCAAAGTGCCTCACGGGTCCGAAGTTGCCGTCGCTCCGCTGGCTCTGCAACGCCGCTTCGATCCACGTGCGGGCCTCCGCGATCATCGCCTCATCGCCGAGGAGGTAACCGATGTTGCCGTAGCCCTTGAGCCAGTAGGGCACTTCCTCCCAGCCCCATTCGCCGACGCCGTCGGGCGCGAGCCAGGCGTTGCCGTTCTTTTCGAGCCACGGGCTGAGTTCGCCCAGGCGCCCCGTCACGCCGCGGGCCTGAAGTTCGAGGCAGCGCCGCAGCCAGCCGCGCGCCTTGACCGAGCCGACGGGCAACTTGATGAACGCGCTCGGCGCGAGCGGCGCGCGGTTGGAGACGTAGTGTGCGTTTGTGCCATCGATCGGCGGTCGCTCGACGGACTCGACTTTAGCGCTCTGCATCGCGCACCCTCCGATGAGCAGAATCACGAACGCCATCACCAACGCAGCGTTGTTCATGTCAGCCTCCCCGGCGAGAGAATCCAGACGGCACGGCAGCGCCCCGGCCGCCGGAGCGTCATTCTATCAGGACGCTGCCCGCACCGGGTCCGATCGCCGGCCCGGCGAGGGGCAGGCGAGGCGTCGTCCAATCTGCTGGCGCGTGATCGAGAGGCGGAGCATGGGCGTCTCGCCCGTGCGAAACTCATGGCGCCTCGGTCGGGTTGTTGTCTCTCGCGCGCCTTTTCGGGGCGGAGAGAGTCATTTCGATCTTGTCTTCCTTCGAGGCCAGGCCGCAGCGCTGCGCAGCCGGTCGGCGGGTCGATGCCGGCCTGCGCTCACGCCCGTCACCACGTCAGAATCCTGGTCTGAACGCCGCACACCGAGCCGCCAGCGCTTCGCGACCTTCCCGGAGTGCGAGTACCATTGTGCGGCGATCGAATCGGTATGTTCGCTCCGCGCCGGGAGGGGATTCGATGCAGATTGAAACGCCTGTCGAAGGCGGGTCCGGTGAGGGAAGTCCTCAACAGCCCGGTCGCATCCTCGCCTTCCTGTTCTGCGCGATGGTCCTTCTGGCAGGCGCGATGATCGTCAACATCGGCTGGCAAGGTGTCGCCACTCAGCACCTGGTCATCACCTCCCGATCGGGCGGCTCCTTTCAGCCGACCGTATCGACTTCAACCGTCTACACCGGCCTCGCGGCAGTGCGAGTCGGTCTGGGGATGGTGGCGGGCGGGCTGCTTCTGGCTTCGTGGAGCGTCGCGTGGGCCGCGTCCGTGATCAAAGTTTGGCGGCGCGGCGCGGCGGCATATCAGCCGAATCGCCTGCTGTCGTGGCTGTCGCTGGCGCTGCTCGTGCTGACGTTCATGCTTCTGCTTCCGCCGTGGCTTGCAGTCAACGCCGCCGTGTGGATCGCAGTGATCTCGGCGCTCGTGCTCATAGGGGTGCAGCGGCGCCAAGGCGCTGCGTCCAGCATCGGTAGGGCGATTTTCATCACGGCTGTCGCATTCGCCCTTGTCGCGCCCGTGCCGGCATGGTCCGTAGCCTCCGGTCTGCTGCTCTTCGGCGGCGTCTTCGCGCACCTCTTCACTCTGCGCTGCCCACGGGGCGCCTCTTGGACAGCGCTCGCCGCGAAGCACGCTCTAGCCCGGTCGTGACGCCATCGCATCGGCATCGCAGGAGCTGATCCCGGCGAGACCCGCGGCAAGCCCTGCTTGACGCGCCAGCGACCGAGGGGGCACCCGGCTCGATTCCATTTCAGGTGGCTCGCGCTCATCGCGGTCTGATGTTTATGCACGGCCGGCTTGTCAGGAGTCGATCGCGGCCGCCTGGCCCGCCAGCGACTCAGGCGTTCCGGAGCACCGGCCGTTGGACTTCAGTCGCTCCGACGCCAGCCTTCCGTGCAGATGCAGGGAGACGCGGTCAATGCGCACGCCCAGCCTCTCCTCGACATCGCGCAGCAGGTCCTCGGGGAGTCGCGCCAGCAGCCGCTCGCTCAGGTCGCGGGGCACATCGTGAATCTCGCCTGTGTCGTCGTTGAGCAGGTGCAGGTGCGGCTGGAGTTCGGCGTCGTAGCGGGCGCAGCCGCAGTTAAACGTCAGTTTCCGGCACAGACCCGCATCGCAGAGGGCTTCGAGAGTGTTGTAGACGGTGGCGAGGCTCAGGCCGTCGCACTCCCCGCGAACCTGCTCGAAGAGTTCCTCGGCCGTGGGGTGGCTCATGCTCGCCCGGAGGCGTTCGTAGATCGCCACCCGCTGCCGGGTGCAGCGCAAGCCGTGGTCCGCAAAGAGTCTCCGAACACCCATCAGGAGATGTTACGGCGCTGTGAACCGCAGAGCCACCGGATGTTGCCCCCGCGGACGCAGCCATCGCCGGGGCGGCGAGGGGCCGAGTCCTGTTCAGTGCTGCGCGAGCGACTGGTAGAGCATCAGGGCGTGGCCGTCCGGGTCGTAAAAGGTCGCAAGACGGACCATGCCGGGATACTCGCGCGTCGGCCCGTCAAAGCGGACCTTCCTGCTCTCGAGGAGGCCCCGCGCCTGGTCGATGTCCCTGACGCCGAAGGTCGGCACCGGCCCGCCGCCGTTCTTCACCTTCTCGACCTGCGAGAGACCGACGTTGACGCGCCCGCCCTCGACGGGGCTTTGCAGTTCGCACCAGCCGATCTCATCGACGGTGTAGAGATGCGTGAAGCCGAGGACGTCCCGGTACCAGTCGATCGAGCGCTTGAGGTCGGAGACGTCAAAGGCGATGGTCAGTCCGCCGTCGTAACCGGGAGTCGAGGTCATGTGTTTTCTCCTTCTGCCGGTCCTCCGGCGGTTGTTTCGAGAAGTATAGCCGCTATACTTTGTGTGTCAAACGCCCGGGATGGGCGGATCGGGAATAGCGCATGCCAAGGGGCGTCGGCGGCCGCAATCCGGATCAGGCCAGCACGGCCCTGCCGCGGCGCGCGTTTCTCCTCGCGCTCGCCGCGCTCGTCCTGGCGCCACTGACCGCAGGAGAAGGGACGTTCCCCGCGATGGACCGCATCGATCGCCTCACGACGCTCTTTCACCGGCGCTGGGCCTGCCCCGTCCTGGCGCACCTTCACCGCGATCAGGGCGCCAAGTTCATCACCCTCGTCAACGCCCTCGGCGCCAGCGCCGGCTCCGTGCGCCAGACCATCGATGAACTCATTGACCTCGGCTGGGTGCGGCGCAATCCCGGCTACGGCCATCCGCTTCGTCCCGAGTACATCCTCACCCGGCGCGGCGAGCGGCTTGCCCCCGCCTGCGACCGCCTCGATCTCGCCACGCGCTCGCTGGCGGTGCAGGACGTGGCGCTGCGCAAGTGGTCCATGCCGGCGCTCTACGTCGTCGGGCCGGGGCCGACGCGCTTCAGCACGGTGGCCGACACGCTGCCCGGCATCACCGACCGCGCCGTGTCGCTCGCGCTCAGGGACCTGTCCACGGCGGAGATGATCGAGCGCCGCGTGCTCGCCGGCCCGCCGCCGGGCAGCGCTTACGGCGCCGCGCCGACGGGGGAGAAACTGCTGCCGATCCTCGACACGATCTGATCCAGGGCCGCCAGCGCCGATTCGTTGTGCTCGTAGAACGTCGCAGGCTCAAGCGTCCAGCCGCGGCTGAGGCGCTTCTCTTCGCGGCGGAGCATCGAGAGCAAATAGCGCCCGATGAGCGGCGCCGCCAGCCGCGCCCGCCAGCCGAACTCCCGCTTGATCTCGCCGAGAATCGAGTTGATGCGTTCGGCAAGGCGGGCGTTGGTGCGGCGGAAGTACGCCCGCGCCGCCCACAGCGCCCCGGCGTAGGTGACGGCCAGGTCGCGCGACTCCCACGTGAAACGGGCCCGGATCCGCGCATCGGCGCACTCCCGGTACCGCCGCCAGCCCTGGAGCACCGTCCGAGCGATGCGCACCACGCTCGGCCCGTTCACCTCGAAGTCGCGCTCGAACGCCCGCACGAGCAGTTCGCCCTCCACCCCCGGGGGCAGATGCGCGTGGCGGTAGTTGAAGCGCAACTGACCGTGAATGTCCGCCTCCTCGTACGCATCCGCCGGCAGCATCGTCCCCTTCTGCTGGTGCTCGCGGTAGAGCGGCGTGCCGGGAATCGGCGTGTAGAGCATGAACTGGTGAAACTCCGTATCGTGCTCCACCGAGTAGTCGATCGCCTCATCGATGTTTTCGAGCGTGTGGCTCTCCATCCCGATGATGCTCGAGCCCAGCACGCGAATGCCGTGCGACTGGAGCGTGCGCACCAGCGTGCGGGTGTCGGTATCGCGGAGTTTGGTGTAGGCGGCGTCCTTGCCTTCCAGGCCCATCCACACCCACGACACGCCGAGCCCGACAATCTCCTCGATCTCGTAGGCCCGCAGCGCGTTGGCGGAGGCGAAGAGATACAGCGACCATGCCTTGCCCTGCTCGCGCATGAGTTCGAGCAGGCGCAGCGCCCGCTTGCGGTGCAGGAGGAAGTTCTCATCCATCACGAAGAAGGAGCGGACGCTCATGTCGCGCTCCAGTCCGCACATCACCTCGAAGAGTTCATCGCCGGTGTGGTAGAAGTGGATGCACGCCCCCTTGCCGCCGAACATCGCCGAAGTGGCGCAGAAGTTGCACCCCAGCGGGCAGCCGACCGAGGGGATGAGCACGGCGGCGACATCGCCGGGCTTCTCACGCAGGTTGATGCCCATGGTGCGCGAAGAGAAGCCCGAAGGAATGCGCGGATGGACGATCGGCCGGTCGGTCGCTTCGCCGAGGAAGCGGCGCATCCACTCCACCCCCTCCCCGCGCACGATGTGGTCCGCGTCGATAATGCGGTCGAGGTCCGGGTAGTTCGCCACATGTCCGCCGACGATGAGCGTCGCCCGCGGCTGGTGTTCGCGCACCAGTTCGCACATGTGCCGCACCTTGGCGAGGTTGGGAATGATCGCGCCCAGGCCGATCACGTCGTAGCGCTTCGTGCGCAGTTCCTCGATGAAGCGCTCGCGCGTGGGGAAGTCCAGCAGCGTGCAGGGCGCTTCGATGTTGGCCTGGATGAGCATCATCCCCCACGAGCGGTGGAACATCCGCAGCGAAAACGACCGCTGCACGCGCGTCACCTGGTTGTGGTAGAGTTCCATCGGGTTGAGGCGCCGGCTGCCGTATTCGTCATCCTGCGCGTAGGGCCCGAAAACGCTCGACAGGAGAATGCGGGGGGCGCGATTGCCCCAGGGACGGTGGTTGGGTTGGTGAACGGGAGGAGCCTGGGTCGAAAGGCCGGGGGACGCGATCGTCATCGAACAACTGCTTTCAGTAGGGCCTGCCTCCGAGGGAGCAAGCGCGGGTGATCGGAGCAGCGCGGGGGCGTGACAGTCCGAACCCGCAGGAGAACCAGATGATTGTATCCACTTCAAGGCGCGGGCGTCCGGAGCCCGGGCATGCGCGTCCCGCCCGTACAAACCGGCAAGCGCAGCCGAAGCCAGGCGCAACCGGAGCATGGGCGTCACGCACGTGCGCACGTGGTCCTTCCGTCAGGTACGGCCGGCTGAAAGGCTCAGCGATTGCGGATGGGAGGGCGTGGGCGCGAAGTCGTTACACGGGTAGACATGATCGCGGGATGTAGCGAGACGGCGCCGCGTTCTACTCAAACGTCCACGTTAGAGTGTGACTGATCTCGCACTCGATCGGTGCGACGGCCTGGAGGCGCACTGTGCGGCCGCGCGCCGCGAGGGGGACGTTGAGTGTGATGGTCGCCACGCCGTTCGCGTCGGCCCGCACGGCCGGCAGCGCCCGTGGATCGCGGATGATGAGCGTGCCGCCGGGGCAGGATGGGCGGATCTTCTGCGCCCCCTCGTGCGTGCCGTAGGCGAGGAGGACTCGCTGGTTGGGTTGGAGTCCGGCGACGGTGATTGTGTTCATCGTTCCCGCGCGGCCGGGCACGGGATCGGACATCTCGAAGAGATAGGGCGTGACGAGGAAGCCCCGTTCGCGGCCATCGTCGTACTCGCCAAAGACGGCCATCTGACCGGCGTCGTTCAGATCCTTCGAACTGGCGAGTCGGAGGCCAGGGTGCCTCGGTATCCAGTCATTCAAGTTGAACAGGACGAAGTCCACACCACGGGGCTCCCAGACCACGGCGTGTTCTTGCCCGTTGGCGCAGCGTGGGTCCGGATTGGACTCGCCCGCGATCAGACCGCCGCTGTTGATCGCGAAGGCGGAGGATGAGCACTGGCCCAGGGACGGCAATTCCGTGCGCTCGCCATTGAACCACCTGAAAGGGCCGACTCCCTCCAGGTGCGCGACCACCTCGTCAAAGTGATTGATGTCGCTCGCGCCTCCGGCCGCATCCAGCGGCTCGCCGCCCACATCAATCATCTGTCCGTCCCGCCACAGCGTCGGTCGGGACACACCCTGCTGATTCTGAGCCACGCCGACGGCGTGGCCGAGGGCATTGATCGGTCCGAGGGAGCTTCTCGGGCCGCCCATCTGCATGGCCTCGGTGCCGCGCCACATCGTCGCGTAGTCGCTTCCGCTGTTGCAGTAGCCGCCGATCTGCGTCAGCGGCCAGGGCTGGTTGTCCGGCGAGTGGGCACTGCCGCGCGTCATTCCGGGCAGCAGGTCCAACACATGCGTACCGCTCTGTGCCGTCCAGACGATGGGATGGAACACGGAAGACTCAAGCAATGTCGCTCGTCCGGTCACCACGCCTCCGTCACCGATTCCATTGACCATTGGTCGCTGGTAACCCTCCGGCGCTGGTATCACGATCATCTCGCCGTTGATCCAGACAAACGGCGTGGAAAACAGACTGCCGGATTTGCCGACGACGCGGGCGAAGTCATCGATACCTTGCACGTTCGAGGTCGTCTGCCCCGGCGCGACTCCCAAGGAGGTCACTTCGTAGCCGGTCACGCCCGCAGGCTGGGCCATGACCGCGAGATCGAAAGTCAATCCGCAGAGAGTGGCGGCCGCGAACACGATGCGAATACGCGTCATGGAAGGATCTTCCTCCAACGACTCGGTCTGCAACGGAGTATACCAGATCGCCGTCATTCCAAGCCCGGTCTGACAGGTGAAATCAGCAGGGAAACCAACCTGAAACTGTCCCCTCGGGTAATCCGATCAGTCTCAGGCGCAGCGCGTCGCTGCTCACCGTCGTGCAGGGCCGGCACAACCAGAGCATGCTGGACCACGGCGTTCTGCTCAAGGCGCACCGCCTCGACCCGAGCGTCGGCGGCGACCTGCTCGTCGGCGACCAACACCTGCACTTCGCCCGCGATGCCGTCCTGCGCCTGACGTTCGAGCGCGAGGGGCAGTAGGTCAGTTCTTCTTGCGGTCGATGAGATGAGCGACGGGAGGGGGGACATTCCGGCCCGTCGCATCGATTGAGCGGCGGTCTCCCTGGACCCATGCAATTCGTCGTCAGGAACCCACCGTCCGCAACTGCGGCACTCATGAAGCCTGCGGATTCCCTGTGGCGTGAAGATACGGGCTTTCGAGTGGTCGAGAAAAGCAACCGCCCCGCAGGCTCGGGCCTGCGGGGCGGTGTGTCGGTCGGACGAACGTGTGAGTCAGCGTCGGTCGATCACTCGATGACCTGCTCGATCACGTTGGACTTGCGCTGGAACTGGGCGGCCTGCATCCAGACGCGCGTGCCCTGCGAGTTGGGCGGAAGGCGCTTGCGGAGGAGGGCGTAGCCGTTCGCATCGGTCGTGCGGATGCCCGCGAGGGCGGGGTTGGCGAGATCGATGGTGACGTCCAGTTGCGAGATGTAGGTGGAGCCGGTGCCCTGCACGCTATAGATGAAGGCGACGGTCTCGTTGGGGTTGGCGCGAAAGACTTCGGCATCGCCGTTGACGCCGGCGACCCAGCGCGAGGCGGTGAGGCGGATGGGGATGTCGCCGGTCATGGCGGCGACGACGGCCTCGTAGGCGTCAACCATGCCCCAGCCGTAACTGTTGTCCTCGCCCTGCGTGCCGAGGTCGAAGGCGGTGTCATAGATGATCTGCTTGACCGCCTCGATGCTGATGTCGGGATTGACTTCGCGCATGAGGCAGACGACGCCGTTGATGTGAGGCGAGGCCATGGAGGTGCCGCTGAGGTTGCCGTAGGACCCGCCGGGCATGGAGGAGCGAACGTTGACGCCGGGGGCGGAGATGTCGGGCTTGATGGCCGGCTGCCCGTTGGGCGTGCAGTTCGTCGGTCCGCGCGAGGAGAAGGAGGCGATGGGCCAACTGGGGTTGTTGGCGTCCACCGCGGCGACGGCCATGGTGCGATAGTCATCAGTGGCGCGGTCCGCGGGACGGCGCAGCCCCGAGGTGCCTTCGTTGCCGGCGGAGAAGATGATCAGAGTGCCCGCGGCCTCACAGGCGTCGAGGTGATTCCAGAAGGTCTGATCGCAGGGCGGATAGCCGTGACCCGTCACCAGGCCCCAGGAGTTGGAGCAGGCGGCGGGAACGTCCCAGTTCGTGTTCGGGTCGCCATCCGGGTCGATGAGCCACTGGAAGGCAAGAAGGGAGTCGGAGACGGTGCGCTGGATGCTGACGCGGTCGATGACGGCGGCGTGGATCCAGATGGCGCCGGGGGCGGTGCCGACTTCGTCGCCGGGCGCGCCGCCGCAGACGGTTCCCATGGTGTGGGTGCCGTGGCTGCCGAAGGCGGTCGGGAAGCGGGTGTTGGTCACCGGATCAAACCATGCCCACTCCGGATGGCCGTTGTAGCGCGGGTCGGCAACGCCGGCCCAGCGATCGCGAAGGGCGGGATGGTTGCCGTCCACGCCGGTGTCGAGGGTGGCGGTGAGCACTCCGTTGCCGTGCACCTGGAACTCGCTCCAGACTTCCGGAGCGCGGATGGCGACCTGGCCGATCTCGGGGGCGTCAAGCCCGCCCTGGTCGAGTTCAACCTCGTTCGCATCCACGGGGCGGATGAGTTCGATCGGGTAGTTGAAGTAGACGCGGAGCACGTCGCCGCGCTGGGCGAGTTCGATGATCTCGCGCCTGGTGCCGTCCACGCGGATGACGTTGGAGATCCAGAAGGGCTGATAGTCGGCGATGCGTCCGGCGTCCTTGAGTGCGGCAAGGTGGTCGAGAAGAGCGCCCTGGGTCGTCGCGGCCTTCTCCTGCAGCGTGGTCACGACGAGGCGGTGCCGCTCCTGAAGGTTCAACTGCACGCGCTCGAACTGGCGGCTCATGTCCGCGATGTTGACCTGATCGTTCAGGTAGACGAGGGTGGACAGCACATGGTTGTCCGGGGTGTTGCGGATGATCCGGACGAGATCGGGGTCGATCTCGCCGGCGAGGGCCGGGGCCGCGAGGACCGCCGACACTGCTCCGATGCAGGCCAGTCGTTTCATCTTCTTCTCACTTTCCAACGGATGAATGGGTGGACAGAGGGCACCGCGCCTGAGACAGCGCGGGCGCACTGCCTCCGACGAATCACGAGAGAATACCACATTCCAACCATCGACGCTGGCGGAATGATCCCACTTTTGTGGATTTTGGCGAGATTCCGGGCCTTGGAGGGCGGTTTGAGGCTCGCGTGGGGGCGGTTGCGGCTTGCCCAGATTCACAACGCGGGTCCAGCGCCCCCCGATCGCGGCGACGGAGAGGGGGCATCGGGTTGATTTCCCTGTTGTTCCCGATGAGGGTGGACCCCCGGCGGCAGTGGCATAATCGTTGCGAACAGGAGCGCGTGCAGACGCGGATCCCTCGCCAGCGGCGGTGAGAGGCGTCGGCAAGCGCGACCTGGTCAAAACTTCGGCCATCCGCGCCGCGAGTTGACCAGTGGCACCACACTGTGGAGATTGGAGACGCCCATGAGAGGATCGCAAGTCACCCGCGCCCTTTTTGCCGCCCTGTTCTTTGCGGCTTCGTTGCCTGCGCTCGGACAACCCGACGGCGGGGGGCCGCTGCTCGACAGCGCCTGGCGGGCGTTCGAGACGGGGTACTTCCCGACCATGTCGCCCATCGCGATGGCGCATGCCGATCTGAACGGCGACGGCCGCATCGAAGTCGTTGTCGCCCAGGAGTACTACGGCGAACCGGGTCTGGTCGTCATGACCAATCTCGGCGAGGGCGCCTTCCAGGCGACCTCGCGCTACAGCGTGCCTTACGGCGACGATCCGGCCGATATCGTCCTGAGAGACATCGACAGCGATGGGCATCTCGATGCCATCGCCACCATCCCCAATCAGCACAGCCAGGGCAACAGAGTTTACTGGTGGCACGGCAACGGCAACGGCACCTTCGCCAACCAGTATCGGAGCGTGATTGTCGGCCCCGGCCCGATCGGACTCGTGGTGGGGGACTTCACGGGAGATGGATTCCCCGACCTCGTTACGGCGGACGGCGATTTCTACGGCACGGGCACGACGGTGTCGCTGATGGTGCACAACGGCCAGAGCGGCAATCAGGTTGCCTTCGCGGCGCCGCGCCCCTTCACCGCCGGCGCCAATGTGCAGCGCGTCGCCGCGGCCGATCTGGACGGCGACGGCGATCTGGATCTCCTCGTCGGCCGCGCCGACGCCTCCGGCAACGCGGTGCTGCTCAACACCGGTTCAGGCTTCACGGCGCCGGTGTACTACCAGCATGCGCCGGGAGCGCAGAACCCCGGCGCCGCGGTCGCCCTTGCGGACGTGGATCGCGACGGCCGCGCGGATCTCATCGCCTCGGCGACGACCTCCAACAACGGCGTCGTCTCCGTCCGGCGGAACAACGGAAACGGAACCTTCGGCTCTGCGACCCAGTACCCCCTCATGGCCTACTCGTGGACGCTCAGTTCCATCACCTCCGGCGACCTCAACGGCGACGGCTGGGCGGACATCATCGGCACCACGCCCTCCGGCCGCGCCGTCGATGGCTTTCATGTTCTGATGAGCAACGGATCCGGCGGCTTCCTCACCGGCGTGTATTACCGCGCCGCCAAGCAGACGGTGGACGCCGCCGCCTTCGATGCCGACGGCGATGGCGATGCCGACGTCGTTACCGTCGCCAACGACTCCTCCGTGCTCACCGTGCATGCCAACCTCGGCGGCGGCGTCCTCCCATCCCTGCCGCAGTTCGCCATCGGCGTGCTTTCGCACAACATCGATCACGCCGACATCGACCGCGACGGCGATCTCGACATTGTCAGCGCGGACAGCCAGGCGCGGATCCTCCGAAACAACGGCGACGGCACGTTCGCGCCCGCGGTGCAATACAACCCGCCCTTCAACCCCGGGTCAGTTCTCCTGCGCGACATGAACAACGACGGCTTCCCCGACCTGGTTTTCGGACCGGATTCGAGCGCCCCGCCCTACAACTTCGCCGTCGCTCTCAACCGCGGGGATGGCACGTTCAACGCGGGCGTGATCACGCCGGTCGGGGCCAGCCAGGCCGGCGTCATTGACACGGCCGATCTCAACCACGACGGCCGCGTGGACGTTGTCCTGACCGATCCCGGGCCCTCCGCAGGCATCTACATCTACAGCAGCAACGGCAACGGCACGTCGTACTCGTTCATGCGCAAGGTGCAGGCGTCGGGGCCTCGCGGCATCCGCGCCGTTGATCTCAACCATGACACGCACCCCGATCTGATTTCGAGCACGGCGCTGGGGCTGACGACCTGGCCCGGCCGGGGCGACTTCACCTTTGACGCGATCATCACTCAGGGCGAGTACGCCGCTGACTTCGACCTCGCCGACTTCAACCGCGACAGCCACCTCGATCTCGCGATTCTCATTCCGCAGGACTCCTTCGGCACCGTCGAAGTCTCGACCATGCTCGGCTACGGAGACGGGGACTTCGGATTCCCCAACATCTATCGCGGTCCGACCGGGCGCGAAGGGGCGTACGGCATCTCCTCCAACTGCGATGCCGCCGACATCGACGCCGACGGTTTCATGGATCTCGTCCTCACCAGCAACGCCCCCGGCGACGTGTCCGTCTTTCGGGGCAACGGCGACGGCACGCTCCAGCCCATGGACCGCTACGGCGCGGGCTACTCGGCCCATTCCTCTCTCTTTGGCGACTTCACCGGCGACGGTGTGCTCGACGTCGTCTGCATGACCAGTCTGCCCCCCGGCGGATTCTCCGACGTTGTAACGGTTCTCGCCGGTCGCGGCGCGGGGGGCGGCCTGACGCTTTCCCTCGCGGGCCCGTGCCCCGGTTCAGTCACCCTCACCGCCGACAACGCCACTCCCGGGGCCATGGTGGCGTTCATCTACGCCTTCGGCCCGGGTTCGGTCACGATTCCCGGCGGCCCCTGCGCCGGCACCCGTCTCGGCCTCAACGGAACTGCGACATTGCTCCGCACCGTGCGCGCGGACGGCAACGGCACCGCTCGCACGAGCGGAACGGCGCCGCCGGGCGCCTGCGGCCGCGTCCTCATCCAGGCCCTCGACGCCTCAACGTGTGAAACGTCCAACGTCGCGGCCCTCTGACGATCGTCTGCCGGATCGCCCCGGCTCGCTTCCCCTGCTGAATCTGCACGATCCGACCGCCGCTGCGAACTTGAATGGAGATGAATGATGACTCGTTCCACCGCCAACGCAACCTCGCCTTTCACAGTCCTTTCCTCAACGCTGACCCTGGCCATGTGCATCAGCGCCGCGTCGGCGCAGGTGCGCCCCGCTCCCTTTGACGTGCCCTGGCTTTCCTATGAGACGGCGGTCTACCCCGAGGGGATCTACCCCTACGCCTCTCGCGTGGCGGACTTCAACGGCGACGGCGTGCCTGACCTCGCCACCGTCAGTTGGAGCGGCACAGCGCACCTGAGCATTCTCCTCGGCGACGGCGCCGGCGGCTACCGCCCCTTCACCACTTACCCCATCGCTGTAGAGAGCCTCGACCTCGAAGTCGGCGACTTCGACCGCGACGGCGACATCGACATCGCCGTCGCCATCACCGGCCGCGACTGGGAAGGCTCGAACATCGCCATCTGGAGCAACACCGGACAGGGCGCCTTTTTCAACTCGCACCTCCTCAATGCCGGCTCCACCGGGCCCAGCGGCATTACCGCCGCCGATTACGACGGAGACGGCTGGCTCGACCTCGCCGTGGCGCACGATCGCTACATCGTGACGGGCAATTCGATCGCGGTGCTCCTGAGCAACGGCGCGGGCAACTGGCGGGCGCCCGTTGTCTACACCCTCACCGCCGGGACGAACAGGATCGCCTCCGGAGATCTCGACGGCGACGGCGACGTCGATCTCGCGGTGGCCCATGAGACCAACCGCTGGACCTTCATGCGCAACACCGGC
Source organism: Phycisphaerae bacterium (assembly GCA_039794345.1). Lineage (GTDB taxonomy): Bacteria > Planctomycetota > Phycisphaerae > Phycisphaerales > UBA5793 > UBA5793. The sequence continues at coordinate 97,717 of JBDIVQ010000001.1, forward strand.
GCCGGCGCGTTCAGCGCTGCAGGCACCTTCACGGGCATCGAGCAGGGATCACTTCCCGACCTGCCGACCATCCACCTCGCCGACTTCGATCGCGACGGCGACCTTGACGTCTTCTACTCCCACCGTGACAGCGGCGGGTTCGGCGATGGCGCCTTCGGCTTCTGGCGCAACGCGGGCGGGGGCAGCTTCGGCTCGCCTGAGCAGATCAACTTCAACTGGTACACCAATGGACCCGTCCACATCACCACCGCCGACGTGACCGGCGACGGCTGGCGCGATGTGCTCGCCGCCACCGGCACGAGCGACCAGTGGTACCTCGTCCCCGGCAACGGCTCGGGCGGATTCGCCGCGCCGCGCCGCTTCCGCGCCGGACAGAATCCCATCTCCATGCAGGCCGCCGACCTCGACGGCGACGGCGATCGCGAAGTCATCGTCGTGTGCGCGACCTCGATGGGAGCGTGCGTCTATCGCAACCCCGGCAACGGCGCCTTCGTCCAGCCTCCGGTCATCGACATGACCGATCCCGCCCTCGCCCCCGCCTTCCCCACCAACCTCGAAGCAGGGGACATTGACGGCGACGGCGATCTCGATCTTCTGTGCGGCTTCCGCGCCGACTTTGCGGAGCAGCATGGCCTCTCTGTGCGCCGCAATCTCGGCAACGGGACTTTCAGCCCGATTCAGACCTATCCCTCGTCTCCTTATCCCGTCCATGTCCGCCTGCGCGACATCAACGGCGACCGCCGGCCCGACATCGTTTACCAGGACGGCAACGGCGCCATCCGCGCCCGCATGAACACCGGCGGAGGCGCCTTCGGCTCAATCGTCGCGCTCACCAACAACTACATCGAAGGCTTCTTCGACTTCTGGGATGTCGATGCCGACGGCGACCTCGACATCGTCATGACCGGCTTCCTCGAGATCAGAGTCGCGCTCAACAGCGGAAACGGGACCTTTGGCGGCCAGATCGCCACTCCGCTCGACGACTGGGCGACCAACCTCGGCATGGGCGACTTTGACGCCGACGGCTCTTACGACATCCTCACCAACTCCGGCGCTCAGGGCAGCGCCCGCATCGCCTTCGGCGTGGGCAACGGGCGCTTCCAGGGCGGCTTTGACGTCCCCGCCGGCCGCGACGTCCGCGCCTTCACCAGCGGCGACTTCGACCGCAACGGCGTCATTGACTTCGCCACCATCTACAACCTCGACGAGAAGGGCATGGGCGTCCGCCGCGGCCGGGGCAACGGCGACTTCCACATCCTCCGCACCTACCACGGTTCCTACGGCTTCACCGATCACACCAGCCGCGCGCGTCTGGCCGATGTGGACGGCGACGGACAGATCGATGTCCTCGCCGCCAACTTCAGCGCCCAGGACGCTTCCTTCTGGCGCGGCGTCGAGGGTGGGAACTTCGAGAGCCTCATGCGCCTCGGCGTCGCCCAGAACGCCTTCGACCTTCAGTACGGCGATTTTGACGGCGACGGCGTCGGCGATCTCGCCGTCATCACCCAGGTCGATGTCGGCTCGTGGTGGTACCCCGGGGTGAGCATCTTCAAGGGTGTCTCGCCGCCGAGCGGATTCGAACTCGTTCTCTCGCAGACGCCGCTGCGCCGGGGGCAGGTCGCGTCCTTTCACGCCGCCGGCGCGCGTCCCGACGACGAAGTCTTCTTCCTCTACAGCACGCGCGGCGTGGGGGCCGGCCCCTGCCCGCCTCAACTCGGCGGCCTCTGCCTCAACCTGCGCAACCCCATCGAGCGTCTGGGCTCAGCCCGCGCCGATGCCGGCGGCCTCGCCACGTTGCGCGTCATGATCCCCGGTGGCGCGCCTCTCGGCACGCCTGTGCATACCCAGGCTGTCATCCGCCGCGGACCCGGCGGGAGCATGAGCGTCAAGAGCCGTCCCGTCAGCGCCCAGATCGAACCCTGACCTCCTCGCGGAGCGCCGCTCCGCGAAATGACATCCTCCTTCCCGACCCGCCGCCGCCGATCGCCTCGCCACGGGCAGATTGAGCGGCGGCGGTCGCGCGCGGGGCCCCCGCGCTCGCGCGGTGGAAATCGCCGCGTCTTGACTGGGGCGTCTACCAGGTTACGATGAGACACGACCATGGATTTGATGTCTCAAAACCCAAGATATGCTGCATCAAATTAACGCTGGGAGAGCCGCCAATGTCTCGAACAACGCCGACCTCAATCCCCTGCACCGCCGTCGCCCCGGCGGCGCTCGCCGCCGTCTTCGTGCTCACCTTTGCGGCCATCGGCCTCGCGCAGGACAGCGCGAACTCGCCGGCGCCCAGCCCCGCCCCCGATAAGTCCGCCTTCAATCTCTTCAACCCCACGCCGCGCGACCTGCGCCGCGACCTCAGCGCCGACCGCCCCGACTTCACCGAAAGCCCTTACACCGTCGATGCCGGCGCCATTCAACTCGAAATGAGTCTCTTCGACTTCGCGAAGAACGGCTCGAGCGACACGTGGACCGCCGCGCCTTTCAACCTCAAACTCGGCGTGCTCAACGATGTCGATCTTCAGTTCGTCTTCGATCCCTGGGTGCGCGAGGATGATGGGATGCGGTCGCGCGACGGCATCGGCGACGTCGAGGTCCGCGCGAAGTTCAACCTCTGGGGCAACGACGCCGGCGATACTGCCTTCGCCTTCATGCCGTTCATCAAGGCGCCGACTGCTTCGCAGGGTCTCGGAAATGACCACGTCG
>JBDIVQ010000002.1:0-76750 GCA_039794345.1 Phycisphaerae bacterium
GACGCGAACGGCATCGCGACGATTTCCCTCAACGTCCCCCTCATCGCGCGAGGCCGCACGGTGCGCATGCAGGCCGTCGCGCCCTTCGAGTGCGAGATCAGTCATACTGTGACGTGGACGTTCGAGTAGACGCGCTGCGCGAGGGCACGACGACGCTGCGTCGAGTTGGCTCAGGCCCGGGAAGTTCGAAACCGTCCGCCGCTGCCGCCTGTACCTGGCGAAGACTTGTGATCGGCGAAGGCCCGCCCTCGCCCTTTGAACAGGCTCAGGGTCTTGCGAAACGTCGGGGCCCGGCTCAGCGAGGACCTGTCAAGACGACGGAGGGCTGAGCGGCGCGGCGCAGGCGGCCGTGCCTTCGCACGAGCCGCAGTCGTCGCCTTCCTGTTCGGCGCTCCAGTTGGGCACGTTCGGGGCGATGATCTCGCGCGCCGGCTCGACGCCGCAATCGAGGCGCACCAGCGCGACCCAGGCGCGGAGGAGGTCCGCGACGCCCTCGAGGGCGTCGAGCAGATCAGCGAAATCCTCGCCCTCGGGCATCGAGCGCACCCGCTCGAGGCGCCGCTTCACGCAGCCGGCGAAGGTCGGCATCCACCACGCGGCGTGATCGCGCACGAAGGCGGTCAGCGCCTCGCGGCAGACGGCGACGTGCTCCGCGCTCCCCGACTCGATTGCAAGGGCGAGTTTCTGCTGGAGGAAGGCGATGAACTCGATTTCAAGCGACACATGATCCTGCCGCTCCGGCCGCTCGCGGCGCGGCTGGAGGCCGAAGGCGCGGTAAAAGCCGCCGACGTCCGCCATCTGGCTCGACCGGTACGTCGGATCGTTCCAGTGGCAGAATTCCGTCTCGTAGGGCGGGCAGTCCTTGGAGATGATCAGGCCGAAGAGCGCTTCGAGCGCGGCGCTGCGCCTCTGCGGGTCGCTGCCGAGCCAGGTGATGAGCGGCTCGATGGAGGCGCGTCCGGGGATGAGTTCGCCCAGGCCGAGTTCGCTCATGGAGCCGGGGGCCGCCGAGGTAACGACGGCCTCCCAGGCGCTGCGGAGCGCTTCGAGTTGCTCGGGAGGCGGGACGATCACTTCGCCGCTCGCGGCGCGCGGCTCGCGCCACGCCTCGGCCAGGCACACGCCCAGCAGCGCGCGCTGCGCCAGCGCGAGAGACTCGTCACGAAGGTCGAAAGCGGCGGGGACCATTGAAACCTCGATTCAGATGCTGTTGGCGTGCAGGGCGGCGTCACGCTCGAAGACCGGCTCTTCCACCGTCGTCCGGACCACCTCGACGCCGAACTTGTTGTATCCGAGCACCGTGTCGTTGAAGATCTCCTGCACCTTGCTCGAACCGTCGGGCATGGTGACTTCGATCTCGGCGACCTTCGGCCCCTTGACCACGTCGTAACGGAAGATGATCTGCTGCGTGGCGCGGAAAAGTTGGAGCACCGCGAGCAGATCGCGGTCCGGGCAGGAATACTGCTCGATGGCGCTCTGCACCCCCGGGCCGAACATCTGCGTGAGATACGCCCGCGGCACCCAGCGCGGCGGGATGTAGAAGCCGTTGGGCTCGGTTCCGAACTGCGGATAGAGCGGAAGCGCCACCTGGCGCTCGCGGATGAGGTAATAGAGCGGATTGGTCGGGTCATCCGCCCAGCGGCCGTTGTCATCGATCTTCACGAGCCCCTGCAGGCGGATCTTGCCGACGCACACCGACATGCAGCGCGTCTCAAGCGGCTCGCCGTTGGGTGAAAGTTCCGGGTCTTTGCCCTCGATGCGCGGATAGCAGCCGACGCACTTCTCGCTCGTGCGCGTCGTGGTGCGGTACATGGCCTTCTTGTAGGGGCAGGCCTCGACGCACTTGCGGTAGCCGTTGCAGCGGTTCTGGTCGATGAGGACGATGCCGTCCTCCGGCCGCTTGTAGATCGCCTGCCGCGGGCAGGCGGCGAGGCAGCCGGGATAGGTGCAGTGGTTGCACAGGCGCTGGAGATAGAAGAACCAGACCTTGTGCTCGGGCAGTTGCGTGGATTTGCCGAACTGGCCGTGCGGGCCCCACTCTCCGCCGCGGGCGTTGTCCTCGAAGATGTTGGGGGCGGACCATTCCCGGTCCGTCGGGAGATAGCCGAGCACGCGCTGGGCGCTTTTCTCGTCGTAGTGTTTTTCGGCGGCCTCGAAGATGGTCTTGCCGTCGAAGGCGCCGAAGGGCGCTTCGTGAGACTTCTCCCCCTTGTCGTTCCAGCGCTGTCCGCCGGGATTCGCCTTGTCGAGGAGGTTGAGAATCTTCGCGTCCCAGTTGTGGGGATACCCGCCGAAGGGTTTGGTCTCGACGTTGTTCCACCACATGTATTCCTGCCCGCGCGAGAAGGTCCATGTGCTCTTGCACGCCATCGTGCAGGTCTGGCACGCGATGCAGCGGTTGGTGTTGAAGACGAAGGCGAACTGAAGCCTCGGATGCGCCTCCTCGTAGGGATACGACATCTTGCGTCCGAGTTGCCAGTTGTAGACCTGCGGCATGGGAGTTCCTTACCTTCCTGCGGCGTTGACGGTGAGCGAAACGGCCTGCACGTCGCCGGTGTGTTCAATGGTGCGGTGGCGGTGGCGCCCGACGCGCTGCACCGTGCGGTCGAGAATGGCGTCCAGCCCCTCGCCGAGTTGCACCCGCAGCGAGTAGAGCGCCTGGTACGTGGGATCGTGCGAAAGGGCGGCGAGTTCATCGGGCGAGACGCCGACCTGAAGCAGTTCCTCGAAGAGGCACCTGGCCATGATCTCCACGTCGCCGGGGACGATCTGCCCGTTGAGCATCATGGGATGATCAGGCTCGGCGGGGCGGTCGGCGGGGTGGGCGCTCTCTTCGTGCGAGTGAGGCGAAGACGCAAGCGGACTCGGCATCGAGTGAAGGCTGCTTGCGCCGCCTCCTTCGGAGTTGATGAAGTCAATAGCCATACTCATCCTCCGCGCCGCGGCCGACGATGGTGAGCGAGCCGGTGAGGTACGCGAGGTTCTCGGGCGATTCTCCGGTGGGTCCGAAGCCGGTGGTGGCCGGCTCCCAGATGCCCACGCCCCCAAGGCCGCCGGCCTCTGCCTTGGTGATGCGCACAAGGGTCTCCTTGGGGACGGTGTTGACGGCGTGGTTGTCCGCCTCGCCGCCGAACATCAGCGCCATCTTCACCTTCATCTTGTGGAAGAGCGTGTCCGTCTGGTGCATCGGCATGAGCCAGTTGCGCGTGAGGGACTGCTGGCTGCCGTAGCGGAGGTTGGCCTGGTAGCCGGTGTCAGCCGAGCGCGCCAGCCCGTCGGGCCGCGTCTCGTGCGCGAGGACGGTCTTCTCCGTGGCAATGAAGGGGGCGTGCTTCATCATCACCACGCCGCGCGGATAACTGCTGTTGATCGTCACCCGCAACATGCAGCGCGCCGCCTTGGCGCGGAGCGGATCCTTCTGCCAGTCGCGGAAGGGACGGTCGGCGGGGTTGGCGTCCACGTAGATGTAGTCGCCGTTGTTGAGACCCAGGTCGCGCGCATCATCGGGATTGATGTGCATCTGGTGCTCGCCGAAGCCCGGCGTGCGCTTGTCCTTGCGGTACGCGTCGCCGAAGTTCGAGTCCCAGATCGAGTGCCAGTCCACCGTGGACCACTGCGAGTGGACGCGGTGGCGCGTCTTGGGCGTCACGCAGTAGAAGCGGAAGCCCTGCGCCCAGAGCGGGTTGACCGTCTTCTTCGCCTCGCTCCACGGCAGGCGGATGTTGCGGATCGTCCGCTCGTCCCAGTGCATGGCCTCGCGCGAGAGGCCGAAGTCGTCGGGGCGAATAAGCGGGTTGCTCGAGACGATGACGTTGGGCAGGTAGGGCGTCGCCTCCGGCCCTTCGCGGTGCACGATGAAGTTCTCGCCGTGCATGATCGCCTCGGGAATGTCGCAGTAGGCGTTGAGGCGACCCGTGTCGGTCCAGAAGGGCTTGTAGTCGTGCAGGTTTTCCCAGAAGGGGATGCGCGGGTAGGTGCGGAACAGAAGCAGCACCTGCCCCGGCTCGCCGAATTTGCCGGCGAGAATCTCATCGACCTTGTAGCCGCGCGTCGTCGTCGAGCCGTCAAAGAGGCGCTGCATGTAGACTTTGACCCCGTCGGCCGGATCGTCGAGGATGAACTTCCAGTAGCGGGCCAGTCGCTCATCGCCGATTTCACGGCCGAGCACTTCCGCCGTCTGCGCGAGGATGTGCACGTCGTCGCGGGTGTTGTAGGGGCTGTCGATGCCCCCCTTCCACACCTGGAGATACGGGTTCGAGCACGACGCCGTCACCTCATAGGTCTGGAACTCAAGCCACGAGTTCGCGGGGTAGACGATGTCCGCGTACTCGCACGAGGCCGTCATCTCGATGTCCTGCGCGATGATGCAGTCGATCTTCGGATTGACGTTGAAGAGCATGTCGTAGGCATGCTTGGCGTTGTTGAAGAGATTGACGTTCGTGAACCAGAGGAACTTCGTCGGCGTGGGCATGTGCGTGTCGCCGGTGAAGCATTTGCGGCCGTACTTGGGCGTGTCCACGATGAGCGGCCGCTCGCCGTGGTTCCAGTAGGCCGGCTCCTCGTCCTTGGTGGTCTTGACGACCTTGACCTTCCCTCCGTCAAGGGTCGGATCGAGATTGGGATTGAAGGGATCCTCCGCAATCCAGCCGAGGAAACCGGGCCCGGTGCCCTCGGCGCCCTGGAAGAGCGCCGCCTTGTAGTTGCCCGCCCAGGTGTGGCAGCCGCTGCCGGGCTTGCCGATGCAGCCGGTGAGCATGAGGGGCAGGTACTGCGCGCGGTTGGCGAGCGTCGCGTGGAACCAGTGGTTGATCCCCTCGCCGATGTGGATCGCCACGCCGTGCCCGGCCCTGGCGGTCTCCCAGATGTCTTTGGCGAGTTTGGCGATGAGGCTCTTGTCCGCGCCGGTGATCTCGGCCACGGTGTCGAGGTCGTAGTCACGGAGGTTGATCTGGTACGCTTCCCAGATCGTCATCACCTCGATCTCTTCGCCGCTGACGAGTTTCACTTTGCCGCGGAAGGAGAGCGTCGGTTTGATGCCCGCCTCGGCGAGTTTCGGGCCGATGTGGTCGCGCGTCAGCGCCGTCGGCTTGCCGGTGGTCTTGTCGATGACGACGTAGTCGCCGATCTTCGCGTACTGCTCGTCCGTGAGGTGCTGCCAGGTGTAGGAGGGGCCGTCCTTCTTGAGCCCCGGCTTGTAATCCTTGAAGACCTCCGCGGCCCGGAGTCGCTTGAGATTGTCGGTGCGCACCAGCAGCGGGAAGTCGGTGAAGCCGGCGACGAACTGCTCGTCGTACCACTTGTTGTCGATCATGTGCCGCGTGAGGCCGAGGAACAGGGCCGTGTCCGTGCAGCCGGGGCGGACCTGAATCCAGTAGTCCGCCTTCGTCGAGGCGGCGGAGTACTCCGGCGTGATGACGACAATCTTCCCGCCGCGCTCCATCATCTCGATGAAGAAGTGCGACTCGGTCATCTTGTTCTCGACGAGGTTCTTGCCGCACCCGATGTGCAGTTTGGCATGGCGCATGTCGTTGAAGTCGCAGTCGGAGGTCTGCAGCCCGTGGACGAAGGGATGCCCCGGCGCCTGGTCGCCGTGCCAGGTGTAATTGGACCAGAGCCGCCCGCCGAGGGCCTCCTTCTCGCTCACGCCGCGGACCTTCTGATCGAGGAGGGCGAGCATGTTGGCCCAGCGGTAGAAGCCGTACTTGCCCATGACGCCGAGCAGCCCCATGCCGCCGCGGAGTTTCATGCAGCGCGTGCCGGCGCCATGCGTCGCGTCGATCATTTCCGGCTCGTAGCCGTCCTTCTCGAGGCGGCGCTTTCCCGCCTCGCCGCTGTAGGTCTTGGCGATCGCAACTGCGGCCTTGGCGTGGTACTTGTACGCCTCATCCCACGACACCTTGATGAGCGTGTCGCGGCCGCGCGCGTTGAACATGTAGGTGTCGCGCAGGCTCGGATTGTCCGAAAGCGACGGGCAGCCGTCCTCCACCCACTGCTTCCAGCCCTTGCGCATCAGCGGCTGGCGCAGGCGGTACGGCCCGTACATGCGCCGCTGCATCGAGAAGCCCTTGCCGCAGCCGCGCGGATTCCAGTGAACAGTGTCGGTGTTGCCGTAGAGGTCGCCGCACTTGCCGCCTTCGTACGCCTGCTCCGATCGGATCACCACGCCGTTGCGCACAAACGCGCGCAGACGGCAGTTGTGCGTGTCGTTGGGCGCGCAGACCCAGGCGAAGGAGCGGTCGTAGCGGTACTGGTCGCGGTAGATGCGCTCCCACCCGCGCTGCGGATAGGCGAGCAGCGGATTCTCCACGCCGACGATGGGCACGAGCCCGCCAAGCGCACTCGGCCAGGCGACGGCGGCGACGCCCGTCGCGCCGACGAACCCGATGAAATGGCGACGGGAAACGTCGATCGGCTCGACCGACTTCTCGCGCCGGCCTTTGCCTTCGCCCTGCCCGTTTCCTGCATGACCCTGCTTGCTCATGGTTCAGGCCTTCCCGTTGACTGCAATGCCTGGTTGAATGACTCCCTGACGCCTTCGCCCGCGCTTCAGCGGCCGAGTTCGAGCCAGTGCCAGCCCGAGATGAGTTTCGTTCCGTTGCGATCCATCGCCGCGCCGTCCCAGACCGCGAAGGCCACCGGCACACGCGCCATCGTCGCAAAGTCCACATCCCCCTCGTGGTGCGCGTGCAGGTCGCGGACGAAGACGACACGCCACACGCCGTCGCCCCAGCGCCCGACGCCGTCCACGTTCTGATCATCCGGCGGAGGAACCGTCGTCGAACCGAAACCCGCCGCGTTCATGCACAGCACCGGCCGTTTCATCAGGTCCGGGTCCGACTGCGGATTGCCCGCGCCCCACGCGGTGATGTACGTTGAGTCATGTTCGGTGAGCGGACCGGACACGAGGGCGCCCTGCTTAAAGGGATACATGTCCACCGGCTGATCTTCGCTGAGCACATCAATGTCCTGACGTTCGCCGGCGTCCGCGTCGATCTGCCGGCTCGCCTTCCATTGCCAGAGGTTGACGACGCTCGGCGCATCCGGCTTGGCCAGACCCATCGTGAGCGTGGGAATCTCGGGCGTGAGGGCGAACATCAGTCCGACCGAGTCCGTCGCGCTGCTGAGCGTCTCCGAGCCGTCCACCGTCTCGTCCGCCCACTCGACGCAGAACGCGACGCGGTCGTTGATCCTCACGGCACGGACTTCGAGCGAGCGCGTCGAATGACGCCGCTGCCAGAGGGGCTGGAGCGACACGGCCACGGGTTCGAGGCCGTTCCATCCCGCGTCGAACGGGTCGGCGAGCATCTTCGCGCTGCGGGAAGCGCCCGCGGCGATCGTCGCGCCCGAGGTCACCCCCTCGCGCTCGCGCGGCTCAGCCAGGCTCTGAATGTACGCCACCAGCGCCCACACCATGTCAGTGGAGGGATCAAGCCCTTCGACCTTGATGTTCGCCTCCATCGCCGCCTTGAAACTCGGCATCGGCGTTCCCGGAACGCCCACGAGAACCGTTCGGTACAGATCCTCCGGCGTGCGGCCCGCCTTGAAGACCCCGGTCGTGAAGTCGGCGGGCGGGAGCGGATAGTCATTGGCGTCAAGCAGTCCCTCGGCCGACGGCCCGTCGCCGCGCCCCGTCTCGCCGTGGCACGGCGCGCAACCCATCGCCACGAAGACGCGCTGGCCCTGCTCGATCAGACTCGCGTTGAACTCCGGCCTGGGCGGAATGGATACCGGCTCCACCGACAGATTCGGCCAGGGCCGCTCGTTGAGGGCGAGAACGTAGTCAATGAGCGACGCAATCTCCCCATCGCTGAGAATGCTGTTGAAAGCCGGCATCGCGGTGCGCGCGATTCCGTTGCGGATGTTGCGCTCCACGTCAGCCTTGGTGGGCGGCGCCTGGTCGTACGTTGACTTGAAGCGGTACACCCCGCTCGTAAAGTCGCGCGGCTTGGGAAAGAGAAGATACGACGCCGGACCATCGCCCTTGCCCGTCGCGCCGTGGCAGGTAGCGCAGTGCGTCGCGAAGACCTCCTCGGCTGGAGTCGGCGGCGCGCTCTCCTTCGCGGTCTCCGCCATCGCGCCCGGCGCGATGAACGGCCCAGAGGCGCCGCCACCAGGAACGCGGCCGATCGCCAGCAGGGGAATCGCGGCGGCGCCGACGGCCAGCACGCCGCACGGAACAGACAGACGGAGAAGGCGAGGATGCGCGGCGACGAGTCGGTGGCGTCTCATGGGCAGCTCCCGGAAGTCGGTTCAGACCGAAACGGCCATCAAAAAAAGAGGATGACTTACTCCACTTGTCCTCAATATCGTACCCGCGAACCACGCCCTTTCGAGCAAAGTAGCGGATAATTCAATCCTATTAAGGAACTTTCCCTACACCCCCCCGCTTCACTCCCCTCCGGGCGGGGTAGCGCGGGACGATCGTCGCCACGGACGAGAGATCGGCGCGACCAGAGAAGGACGCTCGACATCGAACCGCGCCCAAAGCGACAGCGTCTCACCCGACAGATCCGGAAACGAGGCCAGTCCTCGCCGCTGGCAGCGCATCCTGGGAGTTCTGAAGGCAGTTCTGAATGGGTCACCGGCCCGCCAGGCGCGAGCGACCGGTAAGCGCGGCTGACCACCTCAGAGCGCACCACGCGCAGTCGATCGAGTCGGGGATCCCACATCGCTCCCCGCCTCAAAGCGTACCTGGAGTTGAAGGCGCGGCGGTTTGGAGAGAGACTCCGCGACCGGAAGGCCACGCGATAGCGCCGCCAGTCAACGACACCGGGTGGGGCGTCAGTTGTGCGGCGGCGTGACTTGTACCTGCAATGCGCCGCTCCGACGGCCGCACCGCGGTGCTCTCCGCAGAGAATCGCGCCCAGGCGCGCGAAAAACGCGCAGGCTGAAAGGGCGCTCCCCTGTCGTCGAGGTGCCTACTTGCTCTTCTTCTTGTTCTTGAAGTAGTCGGTGCCGGAGCCGAAACGCTTCTGGAACTTGTCCACGCGGCCGGTAATGTCCACGAAGGAACTCTTGCCCGTGTAGAAGGGGTGTGAGCCGGACCACACGTCAACGCGGAGTTCGGGGACGGTGGCGCCGACGGTCATCACGACCTTGCCGTCGAAGATGACCTTGCACTCGGGATACCACTTGGGATGGATGTCCTGCTTCATGATCTGCTGCCTCGCCTTCGCCGCCGCGACCACGCCGCGGAGCCATGTCACGTCCCTTTCGACTCCGCAGGCGTTCAGGCCCGGGGTCCGCACAGACGGCAATCGTAGCGCCCGCCGGCCCACTGGCAACGCCTTCGAGATCGCCGCAATCTCGGCGGGGCAGCCCCTCCAGCGCCCGCGCAGCCCCGGCCGCCGCCCCCCTCTCCCCCGCTTGCGTCTTCGCTTCCCATCCCCCCGGATACCGCCCCCGATCCGCGCCTGCCTGCTGTTCCCGAGCCTTGACGATGCCGATGAAAGGCCTATGCTCCATTCCGCGGCCTCCGACCGGCTCCAACCCGGCCGCCAATGCCGCACCAACCCATTCCTCGGTAGCTCAGTTGGTAGAGCGAGCGGCTGTTAACCGCTAGGTCACTGGTTCGAGCCCAGTCCGGGGAGTTCACGCCGCCGCCGCGAGTTTTCGGCGGCGTTCTTGTTGACAGATCGGGCTCTCGGCCCGGCTGCTGCGCTGGTCGCGCAAAGTGGCGTGATTCCAAGGACTTACGCCGCATCCGCCTGGAAGCCCGCGCTCTCTGTTTCGAACTGCCCGATCGGCCCCCCGATCCAAACCCCGGGGGTTCGGATCGTCAATCGACGCCAACCCTCTCAAACTCTCACCCTCTCTGGTTGACAACCGGCGTTATTTAACAGCAGGGTTTGGATCGGACCCCGATCGGGTCTCGAACCGTTGGCGCGCGCGATCGCGATGATCCTCACACAATGTACGGAGCATGGTGCACCCTCACCGGGGCCGGCAATTCCCTGAGAACCTGACTGCCATTCACTGGTCGGCCGTCCGGTGACGGGGTAGAGTCCGATGCTTGTCCTTGGTCCGGGGGGTGCGGAGGGGACGATGAGCAGCCAGATTCTCGAAATCTACGCCGCTTCGCTCACGACCTACCTGCCCGCGGCGGCAAGCCTCGTGCAGGATGTCGCGCCCCGCGCCATCCAGCGCGGCGTGAATCTCGATGGAACATTGCGCGAAGCACCGGGCATCGCCGTTTCCCTCGCGGGCAACCCGCTTGAGGGCGAGGGAGCCGGCAACTGGAACCGCAACAACCGCATCTGCGGCGATGTCCGCCTCGACACCGGCACGTACTCGCCCTTTGACATCGACATCGCGATGCCCGCACCGGGATTTTCGTGGATGATCGGCCGCACCTACAACGCCCGGCAGGATGTGGATGGCAGCCACCACGACAGCAACAGCTACCAGGGTCGGAATTGGTTCCAGACCAGCCAGCCGGAGATCCTCCTTTATGATGATCCCACCGACGCGGCCAACGATGTACTCTACCTGATCTACGGCGCGGACCGCTACATCGAGTTCAAACGGGAGAGCACAAACAGCAGCCAGTTCAAGTCCAAGAACGGCGCTGCAGGCGCTTTCGAGCGCGCGGCGGCTGGTGGCGCCGGCGACCCGGAGACCTACATCTACACCGATCAGCACGGCACGCGCGTCTACTTCTTCGGCTTTGACGCCAACGCCGGCGTGGCCAAAGGTCAGATCTGGAAGATCATCGACGCGGATGGGAACACGGCGTATGTCGGGCACGAAACGAACCCGAGCACAGCGATCACCAATGGCTTCCACACCAACGGCGGCATCAAGCTCGCCTTCGACACCGCCGGCCGGCGATACACCTACGTCTACACGACGCTGGACAGTGTCGATCGCCTGACGCAGGTCAAGGTCGAGATCGACAGCGGCGGCTGGGTCGAGGTGAACCGCGTCGATTACGCCTACTACACCTCGGCGGATACGACCTACGGCGAAGCGGGCAACCTCCAGCTCGTGACGATCACGACGCCGCTGACGGATTCGTCGAAGTCGATGATCCGCAAGAAGTACTACCGCTACCACAAGTCCGGCGACACGAACGGCACTTCGTATCAGGTCAAACTCGTCGTCGGCTTCGAAGGGACGCGGAACTTCGACTGGACGCAGGATGGCCAGTTCGATGATGAATTCCTGACCGCGAGCCAGAGCGCGCTGCTCGACTACGCGGAGGCGTATCTCGAGTACTCGAGCCGGCAGATCTCACTGGCGACCTTCAACGGCCAGCGCGCCTGCTCGGGCATCGCCACCGGCGAGGGGACATACGAGTTCACCTATTCGATCGACACGAATCATCAGGGCACCAGCGGGTACGACGCCAACTGGCTCTACCGCACCGTCGTCGAGTTGCCCGATACCACTTACCTGACGCAGTACTTCGATGAAGTCGGCCAGCCGCTGGCTCAGGTCCGCACCAAACTCGACCCTTCGCAGACGAGCGGACAACTGACCTGGGCGACGGAAGTCGTCCGCGACAGCCTCGGCGGGATCACCGACATCCACTCGCCCGCCAACGTGACCGCCTACACCCACTCGACCGGCTCGTTCTCGTTGAGTTCCTCAGCCGGGCTGATCACCACCATCGCGCGCCAGTCTTCGGGCGACCTGACCGGCTTCCTTACCGATGTGAAGCACAAGACGGGGACAAGCGGCTCGGCGTTCCTCGACCTGACGCTGACCTACACGACCACGAGCAAGACGATCGGCGATTCGACGGTGGTGCGGCCTCTGGTGGCCAGCCGGCGGGTGTACGAGCAGGAGATTACCACGGGCACGGGCAACTCGCACCTCACCAGCTTTAGCCATACCTTCTACACCGGCGATGCGGTATTGATGCCCAAGGAAGTGACGACGACACTCCCCTCGGTCTCGACGGACAAGAACGGCTCGGGAACGGCGAATACTTCCAAGCAGTTCTTCCTCGAAGATGGCACACTCCAGTTCGAGAAGAACGCCGAGGACCGCATCGACTACAGCGAGTACTCCGGCGGGCAACTCGTCAAGCGGATCATCGACGCCGACACCACGAGCGGCGACTTCAGCGGCATCAACATCCCGACGGGCTTCTCGAGCACCGGTTCGCCGCTGCACCGCAAGAAGACCTACACCTACGACCGCCAGGGGCGGCTGGATGTGATGAACGCCGGCGCGGCGGGCGGCCTGGTCAAGAAGAGCAACCACTCGATGCTGGCCAGCCGGCTCGCGGTGACGCTCGCCTACAGCAACTTCGACTCCGCGCCGGACCCCGACGTCTTCTACGGACCCGTCCAGTACGTGGTCTCCAATCATGCCGGTCGGCAGGTCTACCAGTGCGTAATCGAACTGACGGACAACGAATCGACGACGGCGATCAACAGCCAGGTGGACACGACCGAGAGCGATGTGATCGACGCGGTGGCGAACCTCGGCAACTGCCACATCCTCACCAAGACGATCTACAACGCGACCGGCGTGCGGGCAACTGCCCAGTGGCAGTACCACCTCCGCCCACCCATTCCCGTCAGCGGTTCGACTGGCGAGGGTTCGCAGGGCACGAACTACGATGTGACGACCTTCGCCCACGACGCGATGGGTCGCCTCATCCGAACGAAAACTCCGGCAGGGACGATCACGCGCAACGAGTTCGACACCTTGGGTCGCGCCGTGAGCCAGGAGATCGGCACCAACGACAACGGCGATCCGGGCGGCGACACCTCGGGCACGAACAACATGGTCGTCGTCTCGGAAACCGAGTACGACGGCGGCAATGATGGCGGCAACTCCTACATCACCAGCCAGACCGCCTACATCCGCGACAACGCCACCGGAAGTCGGGAGACCACCTTCGCCCACGACGTGCGCGGCCGGGTGCTGCTCCAGACCAATCCGACCGAACCCAAGTTCATCCTCAACAAGTACGACAACCTCGGCAGGCTCGTCGCCTCAGGCCAGTACAAGGACGGCAACGTCAGTGCCTCGGACGATCCCGTCAACCGCGCCACCGACCGCCTGAGCCTGGCGCAGTCCTTCTTCGATGAACTGGGCCGGACGTGGAAGACGACGCGGCACAAGATCAACCAGTCCACCGGCGCCGACGATGATTCGCTCGCATTCCTGACCTGGTATGACAAGGTCGGTCGGGTCATGAAGAGCCAGGGAGAGGAACTCGTCAAGACCTACCACGACCGCCTCGGCCGGGTGACGCATCGCTTCACCTTGGCCAGCACCGACGATTCGAGTTACGCCGATGCCCAGACCGTCACCGGCGACATTGTGCTCGAAGAGAACCAGACCGTCTACGACCCCGACGGCGATGAGGTCCTGATGCAGGTGCTCATTCAGCGCAAGCACGAGGATGCCGGCGCCGGGCAGACGACGGGTCCGCTGGACACCAATGCCGACAACGATCCGATGAAGATCACCGCTTCGGACCTCAAGGGTCGCGCCCAGATCACGGCGCTGTGGTACGACGACCTCCACCGCCTCACCGACACCGTGGCCTACGGCACCAACGGCGGCAGCACCTTTGACCGCACGAATCTCAGCATCCCCGCGCGCTCGGACACCGCCCTGCGCACCACCACCACCTACGACCTCATGGGCCGTGCCGAGACGATCGAAGACCCGATGGGCCGCGTGAGCAAGTTCGAGTACGACGACGCCAACCGCCGGACCAGGACAATCCGCAACTACGATCCGAACACCAACGGCGGGCAGCCCTCGGGTACGGACATCAACCAGACTGTCGAGTATGCCTACACCAACGGCCTCCAGACCTCGATCACCCAGCGCATGACGGGAACCGGCAACGACGAGACCACCAACTACACCTACGGCACCACAAAAGGGACCAGCGCCGGAGATTCGAAGATCGCCACCGGCCACCTGCTCCAGAAGGTGCAGTATCCCGACTCGCTCACCGCGGCCGATGTCGTGACCTTCGCGTACAATGCCCAAGGCGAGACGATCTGGACCAAGGACCAGAAGGGTCGGGTCATGGAGTACGACTTCGACGATTCCGGTCGAAGAACTCACGAACGCGTCACCACCTCCGGCGGCTTCGACACCGCGATCCTGCGCCTCTCGACGACCTATGACAACCACGGGCGCGTGAATCTCGTCTCCTCCTACGACAACGCGACCGTCGGCAGCGGCACGGTCAAGAACCAGGTGCAGTACGCATTCGACGACTGGGGCAACCTCGCCTCATTCACCCAAAACCGCAGCGGAGCGATCTCGACGGGCACGAGCAGCGACGAGTACGCCATTGCCTACGCCTGGGAGAAGAAGGAACCCAGCAGCGCCCGGCGCACGTTGCGCCGCACGCAGATGACGCTGCCCAACAGCGGCGTCCTGTCCTATCTCTACGAATCCGCCGACGGCCTGCACGATGACAACGCCAGCCGGGTGACGCGCATCGCCGAGGGCTCGGGCGGCGGAGCGACCAATCGAGTCCGCTACGCCTATCTCGGCGTCGGCTCGCTGGTGGGCACCGTCTACAACCAGCCCAGCCCGGTGGTCACATCGCTGCTGTTCAACAGCAGCGATGTCTACGATGCGATGGATCGATTCAACCGCATCATCGAGTCGCGCTGGAAACAGAGCACGACCGATCTCTACAAGGTCGCGCTTGGGTACGACCGCAACTCGAACCTGCTCACCGCCGACGATTCAGTGCAAACCGGCTTCGACTGGAAATACACCAACGACATGCTCGAACGCCTCACCCAGGCGCAGGCGGGCACGCTCAGCGGCGGGAGCATCACCAGCGAGACTCGCAAGCAGATCTTCGACCTCGACCAGGTCGGCAACTGGACTCACACCGACCTCGTCACCGGCGGCAGCACCACGGAGTTCGACTGGGACTTCACCCACAACAAGGTCAACGAGATCACGGGCTGGGACAACCAGACCAACAATGTGACGCCGGTCTATGACGCGCCGGGCAACATGACCGATGACAAGCGCGATTGGAAATACGAGTACGATGCGTGGTATCGGCTCGTCAGGATCAAGGACCAGTCGAACAATGTCAAGGCCGAGTTCGTCTACAACGCACTGGGATTCCGCCTCAGCACCCGCTACGACGAGACCGCCCCGTGGATGCACTTCGCTTATGACGAACGCTGGCGAATCGTGGCGATGTATGAAGATGATGCGGAGGCCTCCGAGCCGACGGAGCAGTTCTGGTATCACAATGCGGGCGCTTCGGGATTCGGCGGATCATCTTATATTGACGAAGTTGTCCTCCGCGACCGCGACACCGACGGCAACGGCACGCTGGATGAGCGCCGCTACTATCTCCAGAACCAGCACCACGATGTCGTCGCGCTCACCAACACCTCCGGCTCGATCAGCGAACGCGTGAACTACGACCCCTACGGCTCGCCGATCGGCACCTTCACATCCGTCGCCAACCGCAAGGGTTACGCGGGGTACGAGTACGATGCCGAACTGGGCGACGCGTACCACGTCCGCCACCGTGTCTAACGCAGCGACCTGGGCGTCTGGACGCGACGCGATCCGCTCGGGTACGTGGATGGAATGGGGTTGTATGAATATGTGATGTCGAAACCGCTGAACACCTCGGATCCTTCTGGTACCGATTCCAGACAAGATCTACGCAGAGATTGTCTGACACTCTGCTTCGAGATTACTTTGGGAAACCTCGGCCCCGAAATGGATGCATGCATGGAGAGATGCATGAATGGCAAATTCTGCGAGATCCAGTGCTCGCTCGAAAGCGATCCCGGCTCAAAGGAATACAAGGACTGCCTCAAGAGATGTAAAGGCAAGGGGCTTCGTTTCAAATTCTACGGAAACCACTGCGGACCAGGCCATGGGGATCGCCAAAGGTCCGGCGGCGGCCCCCCAAAGGACGGAACGGATGCGTGCTGTGCCGAACACGACCGTTGCTATCAGCTCGGAGATTTCGGTGGATACAAGCCATTCGACAAGTCATGCGGGCAGTCGATTTGTGACTCGGCCATGTGCGCTTGCCTGAAGAAGCGAATGAAAGAGGGCGGCCTAGACTTCAGCGAGCTCATCCACAATTTGATCATGCAAATCGTGTTCTGCAACTTTAACGATAACTGTCACAGCCAGAGCTGAATGCTCTGAGCAAGAAGTACTTTACGCATCAACTTTCTCAGCTGCCGCAGCGGAATCGTGTATGGCGGGCGAACGTACGGCTGCATTGCTGACCGGGGGGACAACGACATGCTAATCCATTATTCGCTCTCGATCGCACTGACGCTCATGCAACCTCCTTCTCAGAATCAAGAACCTGTTCTCTCCAAGCTGACAGTTCAGCCGCTCAAGCAGATAGGCGACATCTGCGACGTTGCCGTCAAACGTGGAGGCTCTGAAGACGAGCCGATCGTCGTCGTGCTAGGCATGCTTGGCTTCACAACAGGTCAACTCGATCGTTTGCCAGCCATTCATTGCGACGAACCGACCGCGTTTGCTGCCGCCATGAACGGGCGAATCGTCGAAGACAACGGACGACTCTGGTTCCTTCGAGGGCACGAACACTGGGCAACTGCGGCTGAGCTTTACGACGAGAGCGGACAACTCGTGTGGCGGGTCCCGCCTGATCCGAAATCCCCGGACTGGAAGGACGCGTCGGGTGTCGAGTTTGTGATACCGCTTCGGACTCCCGATGGCCTCGTCTTCGCGATCGGGTTCAACGGCACCGACACCATTGCGATGATCCTGCCGGGAAACGCCGAACCCCTTCGATACCGTTGGAAGCGCACAGGAAGTCAGGCCTTTGCGTGGGATATCGATGGCGACGGCGCCGATGAAATCGCTTACCCCACAGGCGAGGGCCTGGTCGTTCGTCGAGTTGACAGCACCGTCGTGACCACGATCGCACCGACGAAATCTGGATACCTCAATGATGTCTTCCCGACTCGCTTTCCTGGTCGAGACGGGGGCCCGGCCGTCTGCATCGGCTATTTCGACAAGAAGGCCGACCGGCAAAGATACGAGATATTCAGTCCCAAGGGAGAGCTGTTAGACTCGGTCGATCGTCCGGCGCCGTATCGACCGGCGACGGAATTGGGTGTGAGCGGATACTACATTCGTACTGAGGAAATCGCCACGCAAGGCAATCAGGTCGTCGGTATCGAGACCAACCGCCTGCATCTCTCGATGTATCACGACCGCGAACTGATCTCGTCAATATGGATCGATGCCGGTGGAAATGGTCGGACCCGTGTCTCCGGCGGCATGGCGCTATTTGAGCATGATGGCGAACGGGGCGCCATCATCGGATTTGGTGCCAGGCTGTTCGTATACCGCATCGCCCTTCCGCCGCAGGCTGATCCGTGACCGGACTGAAGCGATCCCATCTGCGGAAGGTCTCGGGCGTGTCGGGATTTACGGCACTGTTGAGCATGTCGGGCTCGGGCGGGTTGACATCCAGCGGTAGCGTCCGCCAAGTTGCGCACATCCGGGAAGGGTGACCTGCCCCCCCGTTTTATGTGCCAGATGTTGTGAGCGTCGGGATTGCGCGTTCTCTTGCCGTTGGGCGAAACGGGGGGCGGGGCGCAGCCCCGACGAGAGGCACGCCAAGCGTCGTGAAGCGGGAACGCCCCACCTCGCTCGTTCGCTGCTTCTTGCCCGTCGCCGCAGCCGTGCCGCCGCCAGCGTCCGTGCCGAGCGCCGCCTTCTCGCCCTCTCCGCGCGCAGTTCTCCCCATACTTTGCGTAGTTAACCAGTAGCGGGCCGCGCGGCCTGCCGAGCCGAGCGTCTCGGACGCTGCCGCCCATTCTCCATCTTCGGAGCGTGCCGATGTACCTGCGCGAAGATGATCCCGATGAACTGACGGCAGGCGAGCGGCTCGACGAGATTGGCGGCATTCTGGCCGGCGTCGTGCTCGCGATGCGTCGCCCCGGCGCCACAATGGCCACCGACAGCGAGGCCGCAGAATCCGCTGCGACATGCCTTGACCCTCGCCCATGCTCCGACACTCATCGTCCCACTGGTTTACGCGGCCGAGAGCCGCGGGAAGGAGATGACGCATGGGATTGAACGTGGGCAGACTGCTCGCCGAACTGGACCGCATGACCGGCACGGAACTGCGCCGACGGTACGCCGAGGTCTTCGGCGAGGAATCGCGGTCGGGCAACCGGCAGTGGCTCATCCGCCGAATCGCGTGGCGGATGCAGGCAATCGAGGAAGGCGACCTGCCCGAGCGGGCACGCCAACGGGCGATGGAGATCGCCAACGACGCTGACCTGCGGATTCACGCGCCGCCACGCGGCGGCATCGCCGGCTCGATTGCCCCCGGCGCGGCGGGCCGCACCGTTACCGCTTCGGCACCCCCCGGAGGTGACGGCCTGCCGATGCCCGGCGCGTGGCTGACGCGGGAATACAAAGGCCGCTTGATCCGCGTCCGAGTGCTGCTGCGGGGCTTCGAGTACGAGGGCGAGACTTACCGCTCACTTTCGGCGATCGCCAAAGTCGTCACCGGCGCCCACTGGAACGGCAACCTCTTCTTCGGCGTCGGGTCGGCGGCGAAGATGCGCAGCAAGGCGGTGCGGTCATGAACCAACGCGCCAAGTCCAAGCCGCTCAACCGCTGCGCCATCTACACCCGCAAGAGCAGTGAGGAAGGACTCGACCAGGAGTTCAATAGCCTCGACGCCCAGCGCGAGTCGGGCGAACTGTATGTCAAGAGTCAGGCGTCCGAGGGCTGGACCTGCCTGCCCGACCGCTACGACGACGGCGGGTTCACCGGCGGCAACATGGAACGGCCGGCGCTCAAGCGGCTCATGAAGGACATTGAGGCAGGCCGCGTGGACACGGTGGTGGTCTACAAGGTCGATCGCCTCAGCCGCTCACTGCTCGACTTCGCACGGATGATGCAGGTATTCGAACAGCAAAGCGTCGCGTTCGTGAGCGTCACACAGTCGTTCAATACCAGCGACTCGATGGGCCGGCTCATGCTCAACGTGCTGCTCTCGTTTGCCCAGTTCGAACGCGAGATCATCAGCGAGCGCACCCGCGACAAGATGGCCGCAGCCCGCCGCAAGGGCAAATGGGTGGGAGGACGGCCGATCCTCGGCTACGACATCGAGCCCAACGGCTTCCGACTCATGGTCAACAAGCAGGAGGCCCAGCGGGTCCGTGAGATCTTCGCCCTCTACCTCAAGCACGAGTCGCTCATCCCCACGGTGCGCGTGCTCAACGAACGCGGCTGGCTGACCAAGCAGTGGACATCGCGCAAGGGCAAGTCGCTCGGCGGCCGCCCATTCGAGAAGGGCAGCCTCTACGCGCTGCTCACCAATGTGGCCTACACCGGCAAGGTCAAGTTCAAGGACGACATCTACGAGGGCGAGCACGAGGGCATCATCGATGCCGAGGTCTGGCAGAAGGCGCAGCACCTGCTCACGCGTAACGGCCGCACCGGCGGCTCGATCGTGCGCAACAAGTATGGGGCGATTCTGAAGGGTCTGGTCCACTGCACCGCGTGTCAGCGCACCATGGGCCACACTTATTCGAGCACGAAGGGCCGCGTTGCCTACCGCTACTACGTGTGCAACGGCGCGGCCAAGCGCGGCTGGGATTCCTGCCCGTCCAAGTCGATCCCTGCCGGCGAGATCGAGCGCATCGTCGTCGAGCAGGTGCGGGCGATCGGCAAAGACCCAAGGCTCGTCGAGGCCACGCTCAAGCAGATGCGACGGCAGAGCGACGAGTCCGCCCAGGAACTGCTCAAGGAGCGGACAACCGTGGAACGCCTACTTCGGCGACATCACGCCGAGGTGGGCCAACTCGCGGCCGACGCGGCCAACCGCAACGGCGGCACGGCGGCGCGCCTCGGCGACCTGCACGAACGCATCCGCACGGGCGAGGAGCGCCTGGCCGAGATCAAGTCGCAGTTGGCCACTCTGGAATCCAGCCGGATCGACGAGATTGCAGTGGCGCAGGCGCTCGCCGAGTTTGACGGCGTGTGGGAGAACCTCGCGCCCAAGGAGCAGGCCCGCGTTCTGCACCTGCTCATCGAGCGCGTTGACTACGACGGCGCCAAGGGCAAGGTGGCGATCACGTTTCGGCCCAGCGGCCTGCGAGCGCTGCCGGGTTCGACTGGACGAGGGGAGGCGGCATGATGAGCGGTGGCTCGATGAAGGTCGAAATCGATGTGCAGTTTGATCGCGGGCGGCGTGGGCGCAAGCGGGCGACCACGGGAAGCCCACCGGATGTCCACCAGGCATCCACCGGCAGACTCCCTCGTGTGACCCGCTTGATGGCGCTGGCGATCCGCTTCGAGCGGCTGGTCCAGACCGGCGAAGTCGCCAGTTATGCCGAACTGGCCCGGCTCGGACGTGTCACCCGCGCCAGGCTGAGCCAGATCATGGCGTTTCTCCACCTGGCCCCTGACATTCAGGACGAGCTGCTGAATTTGCCGCCAGTCGCGAAGGGGCGGGATCCGATCACGGAGCGCGATGTTCGGCCCATTCTGGCAGAGGTGGTGTGGGAGCGGCAGCGGGGAATGTGGCGGGCCCACAGAGCCTGATGAAGTTCGACCAGAGACTCGGCAGCGGCGGCTCTCACTGGTATCCTTGCGTTGTCAGGACATCAGGATAGGAGTTCCCCGACCGATGCAGGGATGCTTTGTGTTCGCGGCTCTTGAAGAGTGTCTCCACTCCGGCAATGCCTTGGCAGAGTTGAAGTTCGTTGACACGATTGTCCGTCGCGCTGTGATCGCGGTGCACGATGAGCGAACAGCCACCTTCATCGAGCGGATGCTCAGCCGAGAATTCGGTGGTGTAGACCCCGAGATTCGCTTTGAGGCCAAGCTGGCAAACGATCTCGATGCCGAGGATTTGGAACTCCTGATTGATCTCCCTGACCCGGCCAATCTCAGCGCAGGCTCGCACCCTGCGTGGCTGCGGCCAATCGCCGTCAGGGCGCACGAACTCCGAGACAAGGCGATAAACGCGGTGGAGTCGGCCCTTCGACCGATTGCCCCGCCCAGCGTTGTTCCGCCCGAGCCATCGCGCGGGTGGGTTGTTTGCAGCGATCCTGAGATGCACTTTGGAGATACCCTGCGTGCGATTGAATCAAAGGGTGCCGTGGTTTTCGGCGAAGACGAACTGAGTTTCCTGCACAACCTTCTGGATCTGTACCAGCACACCCGGGGGAGCGAAGCACTGGCACTGAGCACCGTGCCGACAGCTTTGCTCACGACGACACAGGTCGTCCTTGCAAAACGTGATCTCTACCGGGCTGAAGTGCTGGCCATGAACCTGGACGGTGGAGAATACACAACCAAGGATCCAACTTTCCTCGAAATCGCATGCTGCAATCGCATCCTCAGCGATCTTGCGGGGGAATTGAGCGCCCTCGGCCGTGCCGATGCTCGTAGCCCAGCCACAGTAGCAGCGAGCGTAATCGTGTCAGATCCGCTCGAGACGGCCATCGACTTCCTGGTTCATTGCATCAAACGGCATCGGCTCCTGTTTCTGTTCTCGGCAGAATGCGCCCGACGCAATCCGCTCGCAATACACAGCAAGACCGGTATCAGAGAGCGTGTGTGCAAGGAGGATGTGCTGGGATGGAAGCAGATGCTGGAGCATGTGGACTCCGAGGGTCAGTTCCTGTTCGATTACAGCTGGGCGATTGAGAACTTCGCGCAGGAGGCGATCGCCGCATTCGGCCCGGGAAAAGGGTCGCCGCCAACGACGGCTTCAAATGACGGATCGATTGTGGAGGTCGAGGGAGGTGGACTGCCGTATTGGGTAGTTGATGAATTCACGACGCATGAACTGGAGCGATCGAGTGACCTGATCTTCGATGCCTGCCGAGCCGTCACAGCGGCCGATTCGCGGAATCGGTTCGCCTCGCTTGTCGAAATGGCCATCGCGAGGGCTCACCCGGAGGGACACCCTCGCTGGTATAGCAGTGTGGTAGTGTGCTGGGAGTACCTGGAACTGCTTGATACGCTGCTCGCGGCTGCGCAGCGGGCGTGCGTTGAGGTGCGCCGACCGCCCCAGCCAAACACCAGTGCCGGAGAATCCGCCACATCGCTCCATCCCAATCCCGAGATGGCTGAAGCAGAGCAGAAACTGGCGTCGCTCTACCTGCTGATGCTGTTAGCGCAGGCGTACTACAAGATACTCGAGTGCACCGTCTCGATGGCAGACTGGTGTACCGCGCTCGATCTCGAACTCAACCAATCGTACCTTTGGGTCACAAAGAACCTCGCGAACCTGTTGAAGAACGACTCTGGCCTGAAGAAGGACTTTCCCGAGCCGTTCGAGCCCTTGTTCCCCGACCTCTATCCGTCGACCATCCGCGATCATGAATGGGAGGACATGGTCGGGCCGGAGGCGGACCGGTTCCTGAGCACCGTGCAGCGTTACACGCTTGAACATGGAATCCGTGATCCAGACAAGGGATCAGCGGCGTGGGCATTCGTCGAGTGGTTTCGTCCGTCAATTGACAACGCGATAAAGCAGGCCGAAGCCTACAACGCGCGGATGAAGCGTCACATGAAGGCAGCTCTCAAGCCATCAACGGAGGCAGCACCGGCGACGGGAGATTCGCAAGCGACGGTCGGTGCACAACATGGGTGGCTGAAGGTGAGTCAGGTTGCGACGATCACTGGCTTGAATACCGGAGAGGTGAGCCGACTGTGCGACCAGTGGGTCGATAGTGCTGGGCGGACGGGCTTAGCTAATAATGGAAAGACCAAGCGCGAGCGACGAATTGACCCATCTGCAATACCGGCGCTGGAATTGGAAATTCAGCGCACTCGGCAAGTCAAAATCGTGAAGAAGGCGAAGTACTGAAGCCGCACGGGGCTCGCTCGCCCCGATCAGGCATCGTGGCCGATCGCTGCGCGTCTGCTGCGCGAATGCTGCGCACGGCAGAAAGTTGTGTCGAGGGTTGCCTCGCAAGTGTTTATGATTGTGCGACTTGCGTTCAGTGTCTCTTTGCTGCGCATGCTGTTGAAATGTTGTAATTACGCGATGTTCTGTCGTCGTGCTTTCGCTTGCCCCAAACCGCGCATCGTGCGCGGCGATCCGTGCTGGATTTGGGGCGACAACCATGCACTTCAACGGCCTCTTCGATTCCGCTACAACCGCGATCATCCTCGCTGCAGCCAGGTGGCTCTCCCGGCGACCCACGTTCACAGCGGCAGATGCTCCCGAACTCGCTCAGATCCTGGCGTGCCATCTCTGGCTGAAACGGGCACGGTTCGACCCACATCGCGGCGATTGGCCCACTTTCGCTCAGGTCGTCGTCGATCGGAGGGCCAAGTCCCTGCTTCGAGAGGCAAGGGCTGGGAAGCGACTGCCAAACCAACGTGTGCAATCTTTGCACCGCGAAGCGGCAGATGAGAACGGTCGGCCGGTCGACCTGACTCAGAGCCTTCCTCACCCAACCAGCCGCGACGAAGTGAGACGTCGTGACCTGCAAATCGACATGCGCGAGTTGTCGCGGCTGGACCCGGCCGTCCGGCGCATGCTGGAGGAAGCCTGTCTCACCGGTCGGAAACCCACCCTGGCCCAGTTCAGACAGGCATCACGTCGCCTTGGCGACCGCGAGATTGCCCGTCTCCGCCAGCTCTTTGAGGACCAGGGACTTCGCGACTATCTCGCATGAGGCGCGCAGTTCGCCGCGCACTTTGCGTAGTTAAAGAGTAACGGCACAGTGATGCCCGGAGGACGCGCCATGGCGGTCCAAGCGTATCGGTACACATTCAACGAGTCAGTCTCATTCTTCGATGTCCTCGCCCTTCTCGACGAGGCGATCGTCAACACTGAGAGCATCCACGGAACCGATCTGGTGCGTCTCGATGCCCGATTCGCCGAGGACTCCGCTCGCGGCGCTCTGGTGATCGACGCCACATCACCTGTGGGGCGGACGCTGAACCAGTTGCTCGTCGGCCTGGCTCGGCGCGAGTTCGGCGAGACGGGGTTTGCCGTGTCGCGGTGTCGGTCCGACATGCCTCGTCACCAAGGCAAACGATCAGGGCGGCGCAGACTGCCACGCCACCTGACCGCGCGGAAGGGATGAGATGACGCGAGGCCGCTCCGCCAAAGCGAGTCGCCGATCAGGACGGGGAGTGCCCAGCGAAGCTCTCGCGAGCATCCGCAGTGCGCCGGCCGTGCCGCGCGATGATGACCACGACGCCGATCTGCCGGGCTGCCTCGTCGAGCAGGTGCAGTTCGAGTCCGACGAGTTCTGGCGCGAGTGGAAGCGGGTGCAGCGGGCATCGGGACATCTCGTGCCAGTCCTGCTGACTCGGCGCAGACGCTCGAAGTGGCTCATCGTGTTTGCCGCCGAAGATTTTTTCGCTCTGCTCGCGGCGATCCGAGCTGCGGAGGACAAGCCGCAGTGAGCGCGAAGCACACGACTCCGAACGGCGTTATCCACGCGGCAGCCTTGGCGGCAAGCGAGGCAGAATTGTGCGTGCTGCCGGCAGAGCGCGACGGCGATGAGAAGCGGGTTGCACTGCGAACATGGAAGGCATATCAGACGCAACGGCCTTCTGAGGACGACGTCGATCGCTGGTTCCGCAACCACGACGGGGCAATGTGCATCGTCTGCGGTGGCATATCGGGCAACCTGGAGATCATTGACTTCGACGGCGGCGGCGAAGCGATGGCGCCGTGGAGTAGCGCTGTCGAAGCTATCGCACCGGATCTTCTCAACCGTCTGGTGATCGAGTCCACGCCGTCAGGCGGTTGCCACATCGTCTACCGCTGTGCCGAACCGGTCGCCGGAAACACCAAACTCGCGCAGCGGCGGATCGAAGTCGAATCAGGCGATCCCGTCGTCATCGGCGGCAAAGAGTTCGTTCCGCGTCAGGAGCCCTCAGGCGCGTGGGTCGTCACGCCGGTCCTGATCGAAACCCGCGGCGAGGGCGGCCTGTTCCTGTGCGCACCCTCCGACGGCTACCGGCTCATCGTGGGTGACTTGTGCAACCCGCCGGTGATCACTGCTGAAGAGCGCGAGATTCTCCTCGACTGCGCCCGGGCGCTCGACGAGATGCCCAAGCCCATCGTCGGTGCGTCGCCCGTCAGACCGCGAGACGCCGCCGGCCCACTGCGGCCTGGTGACGACTTCAATCAGCGCGGCGATCCGCGGCCCATTCTGATCAAACACGGCTGGACGCTCGTCGTACCCGGCGAGAACGAGCATTGGTGCCGGCCCGGCAAGTCCCGCGGCACGAGCGCGACACTCAAGAATGGGGTCTTCTACGTCTTCTCCACCAACGCCGCACCGTTTGAGGCCGAGAAGGGCTACTCCCCGTTCGCGGTCTACGCCATGCTCGAGCACAACGGAGATTTCACCCAGGCGGCAGCAGCCCTGCGCGCCGAGGGATACGGCACTCCTCCATCAAGCGCGCCGCAGCAGAAGAGCCGCCCGCCCGGCGCTGAAACGCAGGGGCAAACAACGACGCTGGTCCACATCCCGCTCTCAGTTGGCGCCCTCGTCGATACGCACCCGCGCCTGCGTCTGCCCGTGGTCGAGAACCTGCTGCGTGAAGGCGAGACGCTGAACATCGTCGCCCCTTCGAAGACGGGCAAGTCCTGGCTCACGCTCGATTTCGCCATCGCGGTCGCCACCGGGAATCCGTGGCTGGACCGCTACGAGACCGTCGCCGGCGATGTCCTCATCATCGACAACGAGCTGCACCCGGAAACGAGCGCCAACCGCATCCCCAAGGTTGCGCAGGCACGCGGCATCGCGATGGAGCGGATCAGGAACCACATCTTCGTCGAAAACCTGCGCGGCCGGTTGCAGGACATCTTCGGGCTTGAACCGTACTTCGCGGTCATTCCGCCACGGCGGTACAAGATCATCATCCTCGATGCGTTCTACCGCTTCATGCCCGTCGGCGGCGATGAGAACGACAACGGGACGATGGCCAACATCTACAACGTAATCGATCGCTATGCCGCCCTCCTTGGCTGCTGCTTCGTGATGATCCACCACTCGACGAAGGGCAACCAGTCCGGCAAGTCGGTCACAGATGTGGGGGCCGGCGCCGGCGCGCAGAGCCGGGCGGCGGATGCCCACCTCGTGTTGCGACCGCATGAAGAGCCGGGAGTGGTCGTGCTCGATGCGGCCGTGCGATCCTGGGCGCCCATCGAGCCAGTCTGCCTTCGCTGGTCGTTCCCGGTCTGGAACGTGGATGAGTCGCTCGACCCGGCGAACCTCCGTAAGGAACGACCCGCGAAGCGCAAAGAGGAGAAGCCGTCTGAACCAATGACGGAGCCGCAGTGGACCGTGGAGATGTTTGCAGAGGAGTTCTTCGGGCGCGAGCCCCTGAGCAAGGCGGAGATTCGCGTTGCAACGCAGGGCAGACCTGGCCTGTCCTGGCGCAAGACCAATGACCTGCTGGAGATCGCCGAGAAGCGCGGACTCGTGCATCGATGGACCGTTGGGAAGTCGCACAAGGTGGTGTATTCGACCCAGTCGCAGCCACTCTACGGGGAGGATGGACCATGAATGTCTGGTCGCCAGTTCGTCGTTTTCGCTCGTGCGCGCGCTCGCTGAAGCGCTTCGGCGAAGCGCTCAAGCGAAGGAAGCGCTCAAGCGAAGACCGGTTCGAGGGCTTCGCTCGTGCGCGCGCGCACCCCCCCATACCCCCCCGGGGCGTGCGCTCGAGCGACGCCCCGGGGTTTCGCTCGTGCGCGCGCGCTCCAGCGAAGCGCTCAAGCGAAGAAAGCGATCCCACACACTTGGCCGCCCTCGCGGGTATCGCGACCACGAGTCCGCCGGCGGAAATGAGCACACAGCCCATGACAGAACTGACAATACCGACGACACCGATCGCAGCCTCTGTGGATCACCGTTGCCGCGCCCGCAGCGCGGTTCTGTCAGTTCTGTCGGAACGGCGGGTTTTGTCAGTTGTGTCAGGAGTCGCGAGCGTGGAGGATTTGTCGGTTCTGTCAGTTCTGTCATCGCGGCACATCGCGGCGGATCATCGGTTTCGTCAGTTCTGTCAGTTTCGTCATCGATGTATGTTGGCGCGGAGCGTGGGTTTTGTCAGTTATGTCAAAGCGATCAATGGTTCCCCCCTGAAAAGTGCGGCAATTCAGCGACGCGGGAACAGCAGCGAAACCACACTGACACAAGATAACGCGCCCCTGTCCGACTTCTTGGATTGGCGCGCGGCGCGGAGGGTTGCGACATGAGCGCAAGTGTTGATGACACCTTGGTTTGCCGCCTGGCCGGCGAGTTGTGGGCGGTGTTCGCCCCATGGCGCGGGCCGTGGAGCGGCGGTGGCGCGACGATGGCGTATCTGGCTCGGCGGTCGTTTCGGTCCGGCGCGGGTCTGCGATGGCGGCATGCCGGGCGCGATCGGGATGAGCGGGATGAGAATGTGGAAGCGCTGGGCCGGCTTGAGCGGCGTGGGCTGCTCACGCGCCGCGTCGAGAAGACGAAGGTGATCGCCACCAGACTGCTCGACGCCGGGATCGAGCGGGCGTGCTCATTGGCCGGCGCGCCGTGCTGGTCCGAGGGCCGGGCCGTCTGCGAGCGCCTTGCCGCCATCGATGATGACGCGGCCACGATGACGCACCTTGGCACCCGGTGGACCGCGGAGTGGGCGTTGGCGGGCACGCCGCCGCATTGGGGCCAGTGCGGCAACGACGAGACCGGGCGCGCCAATCGCTCGCTTCTGTCTGTTCTTGAAGGGCGGGCGGTTCCTGCGCTGGTGCGCGGGTGGCTCATCAGCGGGGCCGATCTGCATGGGCGGGTGTGGTACGCACTCACCGCCGCCGGTCGCGCGGCGCTGACGGAAGCGCCGGCCGAAGCGCCATCGGAGATCGAAGGCGACAAGGACTGCGCGCTGGCTTGGCGCGAGGGGGCCCACGCCATGCAAGTCCGCCTCGCCGCGGCGCCACGCTCGGAGCGCGAGATCGGCCTGCTGCCATTGCCGGTCCACGGCGGGCCGAACGTGGGCGGCGACGTTGGCGCACGTGGCGATGTGCCCACGGTGGGCGGCCGAGGAGGCAACCTCGCCGCACATCTCGCAACAGGGGGCAACGTCGGCGGCGATGAAACCGCGAGTGGCCGCCCGTCGGCGGAACTAGGTCGCGATGGCCTACGCGCGCTTAGTCGCGGCAATGACCTCGCCCAGGTTCGCGATCTCCGCGCGGAGGTTGGCGACCTCCTCGTGAAGCGCGGCGAGTTCCGGGAGGACGAGATCGCGGATGGCCCGGCGGGTGTTCAGGCTGGTCGCGACGATGTTTTGGAAGCGGCACCGGGTCTCGTTCCTGCAGTCGGACAACTCTCGTCCATTGCGAGTGAACTCCGTCGCGACACCGTCCGCGTCGATTCGGAACCCGTCCCGCTTCAGTATCCTCGCGGCTGGCTTGCGGATGGGAAAGGCAGCGATCACTGTCCCGTCGTGCAGCGAAGCGGCGTGGTAGTGCATCTTCCGTCGCCGTGGTCGCCTCATCAATCACCTCCATCTGCTTTCCGGCCGCCGCCTGCGGCCGCGACCGAGGACAGCATGTCCGCTCACCCGGTCTGTCAACATTTGAGGAGTCCACAATGAAAGTCGAACTGCGGCCGGTGGCTGAGATCAGACCCTACGAGAAGAACCCTCGCCTCAACGACAATGCCGTTGCGGCGGTGGCCAACAGCATCCAGGCGTTCGGCTGGCGGCAGCCGATCGTGGTCGATGGCGAGGGCGTGATCATCTGCGGGCACACAAGATGGAAAGCGGCGCAGCGCCTCGGGCTGGAGAAGGTGCCGGTCCATGTCGCGACCGATCTCACGCCCGAGCAGGTGCGGGCGTATCGCATCGCCGACAACAAGAGCGGCGAACTGGCGGAGTGGAACATGGAACTGCTGCCGCTGGAGATGGCCGAACTCCAGGGCGCCGGCATCGACTGGTCGAGCCTTGGCTTCAGCGCCGACGATCTGGCGAAGATCTTCGATCCCGGCGTGCAGGATGGTCTGACCGATCCGGATGCGATTCCCGAACCGCCCGATGAGCCGATCACGAAACGCGGCGACCTGTGGATTCTCGGCGAGCACCGTCTGCTCTGCGGCGACAGCGCGAGCGCGCAGGATGTCGATCGATTGCTTGACGGCCAGCCGATCCATCTGGTCAACACGGATCCGCCATACAACGTGAAGGTCGAGCCGCGCAGCAACAACGCGATCGCGGCGGGTGTGACTTCGTTCGCGCGGCGGGCCGATCTCCAGTGCGAGCGCTCGACCACAGAGCGCGGCAAGAAGGACCGTGAACGCAAGGCCAAGCGCACGCATCACCAGAGTTTCGACGTCGCCCGCCAGGGGGAGAAGAAGCGCACGACGAAGAAGATGCGCGCCAAGGACCGGCCGCTGGAGAATGACTTCGTCAGCGAGGAGGCGTTCGAGGAGATGCTCGATGCGTGGTTCGGCAACATGGCGCGCGTCCTCATCCCCGGCGGCGGCTTCTACATCTGGGGCGGCTACGCGAACCTCGGCAACTACCCGGGTCCGTTGAAGCGTGCTGGTCTGTACTTCAGCCAGGGGATCATCTGGGACAAACAGCATCCGGTGCTCACCCGCAAGGACTACATGGGCGCGTTCGAGATCGCGTACTACGGCTGGAAGTTGGGCGCAGCGCACCGGTTCTTCGGACCCAACAACGTGTCCGACCTCTGGCATGTGAAGAAGGTGAACCCGGCGTCAATGTGTCATTTGACTGAGAAGCCGGTCGAGTTGGCCGTGCGGGCCATGCAGTACTCATCGCGCGTCGGCGAGAATGTGCTTGATCTCTTTGGGGGATCGGGTTCGACTCTGATCGCCGCCGAGCAGACCGGGCGCCGTGCGTACCTGATGGAGATCGATCCGGCCTACTGCGATGTCATCGTCGATCGATACCAGCGATTCTCAGGCAAGCCCGCCGTGCTTGAAGGCACGGGCGAGTCGCCGATCCCGATGAAGCCGCGCGAGGAGAAGATGCGGTGATCGGTTGTGACGTGAACTATGTGTCTGGTGGCGGGCCGGGGCGTGCAATGAACCCACCCGGTTCACACGAGTTCGCCGAGCGCCAGCACTCGATCGGCGTACGGCCCGCTGCGCAGCGCGTTGACCAGCCGCTGATCAGCGGTGACCGCCCGGACCTTCTCCCGCGCGGCCAGGCAGATGTAGAGACTGTCGTAGACGGTGCGGTCTGTCTCGACGGCGAATCGAACCGCGTCCGGAAGCAGTGGAAGGGACTCGACGATCTCCACCGGATAGGCGGACAAGTCGCTCGCCATCTGCTCAGCTTCCTCGGCGGAAAGGTCGCCGCGCCGAACGGCCTTCCACGTCACGGCTGCGACCTCGATCCACAGCAGGTCTGGAGCGATGAGCCGGTACGATTCGCTCAGCAGTTCGCGGGCCTGCGGCGAGCCGGTCTCGGGAATGAGCCACTTCAGCGCCACGCTGGCATCCACGACGAGCGTCTTCACCGCTGTCGTTCCTCGCGGAGCAGTTCGGTCGAGTCGGGCAGGCGGCGTCCCTTGAGCCGCTCGTGCCACGCGTCGGTGATGGCGCGGGCCTCGTCGAAGTTGCGATGGGCATCGCGCCGCAGCGCCATGTGCAGTTCCTGCTGGAGCGAACGGCCGGAGCGCCGGGCCCGATCCTTGAGCACCTCCAGAACATCGGGCGCGACGTCGCGGAGCAGGAGGTTGGCGGACTCAGCCTGCTTTCTCGAAGCAGCCCCGTTGCCTGACATGGCTTTGGGTGCGCCGCCGCTCTTGACCTTCCGGCTGGGAGAACCGGCGGACGTGCGCTTGGTGGAACGGCCGCTGCGGCCGGTCTTGGCTCGGGTTCGACGGGTGGTCATGCCCGATGATATCGGTCTGATACCGGCTCGGCAATGCCGCCGGCTCTCGTGCTGCCCGGCGGCGCCTTGGATCGACTGCCGCAGACACAGCCGCGGCGGCTGGCGCTGCGGCCGTGAATGGTGGAGGCGAGTTGGCGGGCTACTCGGCGGTTGGTGGCGCTCCGGGCGCGCTCGGGTCGCCCGCCTCTTCCGGCCCCTTCTCGCGCAGGGCGTGGTACTCGATCATGGCGTCCTCGTAGACGAAGTCGCTCGCGGCGATGTGCTTGCGGTTGCGCGCGGGCACGATGCACGACCGCTCCTTGAGGAACGCGATGGCCACCGCCACCTGCGACCACGGCGGCATGTTCGCTTCGTCGCCGTCGCCCACCTTCGCCCGCACGTCCTCCATCGTGAACGACGCGTTGCCGAGTTGTTCGATGGCGTAGGCGACGTCGTCGTAGACCTGCTTGGTGCAGGCGTGCTCGTAGGGCGTGCCGCGCCTGGGCACGACGCGGCGCAGCAGCGCGCCGCTCGGGCCATCGACGATGAAAGTCTCATCGAGTTGCTGCGGCATTGGCATCACCTCCTTCCCGCTTCGTGCGCGGCGGCGAGTAGACGTTCAGGCAGGTGGCGCAGCGGACGCGCTGGCCGTCCTCGATCCAGACGAGGCGGTCAATGCATCGCTCCGCACAGCGCGGGCATGCGTCCTCGATGGCGACGTGGTAGTCGCTGTTGGCGGCGGCCGTCATGGTTCCATCTCCTCGCGCGGCTCGATGAGATCGAAGATCGCCACCACCGCGAGCATGCCCACCAGCAGCGCGGCGCGTTCGTCGAGGCCGGCGAGATCGCCCCGGGCGCAGGTGCGGATGAGCGCGGCCTTGTCGCTTGCGGGGATGGCGGCCAGCGTGTCGCGCATCGTGGCGCGAGTCTGGTCGGCATGGGCGAGGAGTCGTTGAACTTCCCGGTCCATCGATCACGCTCCTTTCCCGGCCGCCGTGAAGCGGCCCTTGTCGACCTTGGCGAAGCGCGCTTCCTTGCCCTTGGCGGCGATCTCGCGGATCATCGCCGCGTACAAGGTCGCGTGCGGCGTGGCGCCGTTGGTCTTCCAGCCCGCGGCGATGGCGCGCTCGGCGATCGTCTTGGCGTCGAGGGGTTCCTTGGCTCGGCCCAGCACCTGCGCGGCGGCGTCGAGGCCGCTCAAGCCCTCGCGCTTCTTGCGCGGCTTGGCCTCGGCCTTGCCGTCGGTGGTCTTGCTCGTCGCGCCACCGGCGCGAGCCTTAGGTGCGCCGCGATCGGGCGGCATGGTGATGCCCAGTTGCGCCGGCGTCTTGCCGGTGAGCTGCTTGATCGACTGCTTGATGTGGAAGACGCCGGTGACATTTCCCGAGGCGTTCACCTCGCGGCAGCCGGTCTTCTCATCGATAGGCGAGTCGGCGGGCACCCGGTAGAGCAGCGGCGTGCGGCCGTCGATGCGGAAGAAGAGCTCGTAGAGTTTGCCGTTGCGCTTCCAGCACACATGGTTGCGGCTGGTCGGCAGGTTCTCGACCTGCTTGGCGATCTCGGCGTGGTCGCCCTTGTTGACCAGCGCGATGCGTGGCGGCGTGCGCCGGCCCTTGCGCTTTGGCGTGGTCGAGGTCGCTGGTGCCGGCGTCGTGCCTTGCTGGGCTGCCGCCTGCTCGGCCTTCTTCACCCAGCGCGAGCGTTCCTTGCCGTTGATGATCTCGGTGTGCATGACCAGACCCTTGGCGGCGGCCTTCGCGTCGCGCTCGGCGATGCGCTCAGCATCCCTGTCAACAACGCGGCCCCCGGGTTTCACGCCGGAGGCCGGTCTGGCATCCTTGTTGTCGCTGCCCTTGGGAGGCGGCGGCGTCGCGGGCTTGGGCGGCCCGACTTCACTGCGGAGGCGTTGAGCGCTCTTGATCCGCACCTTCTTCTTCGTGCCCAGGTTCGTCGCGTCCCAGCCGCCGTGGCGGCTCTCGGCGTCGATGCGCACCTTGGCGATCTTGCCGCTCACCTTCGCGGTGTAGGTGCTTCCGATCTTGACCTCGTTCTTCTTCATCGTGCTGCTCCTTTCGTGGTTGCAGCGGTTGGTGAATGTGCGACGGTGACCTTCACCGCCGCGCGTCGTTCATCAGTTCGTTCTCGCCACCGGCGTGATCTCGACCGTGCGCCCGCACGCGGGGCACACCGCCTTGGTCGGCCGCGCTGCCTGCCGCCCGGCCTCGTAGGCCCGCTCCAGCGCGTCTTTGATGCACCAGACGGCGGTGTCGTGGAAGTCGAGGCTGTCGCGCTTGCGGGTTTCCAAGGTCTCAAGGCCGAGGGCCTCGCGGGCGATCGTGCTCAGTGTGTTGTCTCGCGTCGTGCTCATGGCGTCTCCGTTTCGCGTGGTGGTCGTTCAGCAGCCCGCGATGCGTTCGATCTCGGTTTGCACGGCGTGGATCATCGAGTTGGTGGCGGCCGCGCGGCCCTTACGGTCGACGCCGTAGATCGCCATCGCCGCCGCCCGCGCTGCGGCCCAGCGCTCCTCGTCGCTGCTATGGCGCGGCAGTTCGATGCACGTCTGCCCGAAGAGAATCTGCGCTCCGTAGTCGGCGTCTCGAATCTCGACGTCGCCCTCGACGCCCTTGATGGTCATTCGTGTGA
This sequence comes from Phycisphaerae bacterium, assembly GCA_039794345.1. GTDB lineage: Bacteria > Planctomycetota > Phycisphaerae > Phycisphaerales > UBA5793 > UBA5793. Next base: position 33,427 of record JBDIVQ010000002.1, read on the forward strand.
TGGTCATGGTGGTGGTCCCTTCCCGCGTGGTCGCGGTTGGTGGTGCGTTTCAGATCGTGGTGACATTGGCGACGAGCATGCAGGCGCGAATCACCGCGTCGAGTTCGCCGCGCTGACCCGCGTCGATCTCGTCGAGGCTCTTCTCGAAGATGCGCTCGGCCAGCGCCCGCCGCGTGTTGTCGATGTCGATGGGCTGGAGGCTGTAGGTCGGTGCGTAGTTGTCGCCGACCGAGACATTCGCGCTGCCAGTCTTGTAGGCGGTCAGGCCGTTCTCAAAGTCGTGCTCGGCGAAGGCGTGGACCTGCCTGCGAACCGAGTTGATCTCGATGTAAAGGTTGCTGATCCGCACGCCGGCGTGGATCACCGGCGACTTGCCGTTGGCGTGGTCGCGATCCCAGAAGGCGAGGATCTCCTCGTCGGTGTAGCCTTTGCGCCGCAGGTGGTCGAGGTCGCTGACCGAGTGCATCGGGTGCTCGCGCAGGCGTGTGCTCAGGTCGTTCTTCTTCGATTGCTTCGTCATGGTGTTGGCTCCTTTCGCCGTTGTTCGCGGGCGGCGTACTCCGCCTCGCATTGCACACATGAGGGCATGAACAGCGCGACAATGCAAGGGCAATTGCCGAGGATTCCAGCACATTTCGCAGATTGTGGGGAAGTGCCGATCAATGTGGGGAACCTCGCCGCCGACAGCGCGCCATGTGCTAGGAATCTGCTAGGCCGGGCCGAACATCGCGCCGTGTTGGCCCACGTTGGGCCGCGCTCGCGGGTGGTACAACGCCTCGACTCGCGCGCGCCAGGCGCGACGTGCGCTACGGAGGGCCGCCGTGCCTACGCCGCGTGACGACCAGCCCGATCGCCCGGGCGGCCTCAACCCGGCCGCTCTATCGGTGACCGACACGGCGCGGCTGTTGACGCGCGTCGGCGGTCAGGCGATCAGCGAGGCGATGATCGAGCGCGACATCGACGACGGCGCGCCGACCAATGGCGACGGCACGATCAATCTGGTGCATTTCGCCGCGTGGCTCGTGCGCGACATGGCCGAACGCGGCAGCCCCGGTGGAGGCGATCGTGGCGATTGACCCGCGCAGCCTCAAGCCCGGCGAACTCTGCCGCCTGCTCAACTCGACTCCGCTGGGGGAGGTAATCGGCGAGCGGCAACTCCACCGCCACCGCACCCGCGCCGGCTATCGCATCGGCGACGGGAAGACTGTCGATCTGCTCCGCTACACCGCGTGGCTGGTCATCGAGCGCCACGAACGGCTCAGTGCGGACGAGTCCACCGAGGATGAGTCGTTCGATGAGGTCGTGCGGCGCGACCGCGACCTGCCAGACTCTTTCACCGGCCGGGACATCGACGCCCTCCCTGAAATCATCAATCCGGCCCGCAAGGAAGCGTGCCGCCGCAACTTCCGCCTCTTCTGCGAGACCTACTTCCCGCAGACATTCCACCTCGCGTGGTCGCCCGACCACCTCAAGGTCATCGCAAGGATCGAGCAGGCCGTCCTCGAAGGCGGTCTCTTCGCGATGGCCATGCCGCGCGGCAGCGGCAAAACGTCCATGTGCGAGATCGCCTGCCTCTGGGCTCTGCTCTATGGCCACCGCGAGTTCATCGCCCTCATCGGCTCGGATGAAGAGCACGCGGGCCAGATGCTCGAATCGATCAAGGCCGAACTGGAGAACAACGAGGCCCTCCTCGAAGACTTCTCCGAGGCGTGCTTTCCGATCCACTGTCTCGACGGCATCCACCAGCGCGCCGCCGGGCAACTCTTCGAGGGCAACCAGACGCACATTGGATGGACGGCCCACGAGATCGTTCTGCCCTCGGTGCCGCGCTCACTCGCATCCGGCGGCATCATCCGCGTCGCCGGCATCACCGGCCGTATCCGCGGCATGAAGTACAAACGCCCCGATGGTCGCAGCGTCCGCCCCTCGCTGGTCCTCATCGATGATCCGCAGACCGACGAATCAGCGCGATCGCCCTCGCAGTGCGCCACCCGCGAACGCATCCTCGCCGGCGCCATCCTCGGTCTGGCCGGCCCAGGCCGCAAGATCGCCGGCCTCATGACACTCACGGTCGTGCGCCCCGACGACCTGGCGGACCGTCTGCTCGATCGCGATAGGCACCCGCAGTGGCAGGGGCAGCGCACGAAGATGGTCTACTCCTTCCCGAGCCGCGAGCAGCTGTGGGCGGAGTACGCGCGGCTGCGGGCCGAGGGACTGCGCGCCGACGCCGGGATCACCCGCGCCACCGAGTTCTACGGCGAGAACCGTGCCGAGATGGATGATGGCGCCGAGGTCGCGTGGCCGGACCGGTTCAACCATGATGAACTCAGCGCTGTCCAGCATGCGATGAACCTGCGGCTTCAGGATGAGGCCGCATTCTGGGCTGAGTATCAGAACGAGCCATTGCCCGAGAGCACCGCACTCGACGAGGATCTGCTCACTGCCGAGCAGATCTGCGCCAAAGTGAACGGCCACGGGCGTGGCGAGGTGCCCATCGGTTCATCATTGCTGACCATGTTCATCGACGTGCAGGCCAAGGCGCTCTTCTGGCTCGTGGTGGCCTGGGAAGAGGATTTCACCGGCAACGTGATCGACTACGGCACCGAGCCGGACCAGAAGGACCCCCACGCGTACTTCACACTCCGCGACATCCGCCGCACACTCGCGGCCGCTTCGCCACGCGCGGGTCTCGAAGGTGCGGTCTACGCCGGGCTGGAGCGCCTCACCGATGCGATGCTCGGCCGAGAATGGAAACGCGATGACGGCGCCATGGTGCGCATCGACCGCTGCCTGATCGACGCCAACTGGGGCCAGTCGTCGGATGTCGTCTACCAGTTCTGCCGCCAGAGCAGGCACGCCAACCTCGTCCTGCCCAGCCACGGCCGGTACGTCGGCGCTTCGAGCATTCCCTTCAGCGAGTACAAACGCAAGCGAGGCGACCGCGTCGGCCTGAACTGGCGCATCCCCGTCATCACTGGCAAGCGTGCCGTGCGCCACGTCGTCTTCGACACCAACTACTGGAAGTCATTCGTGCACGCTCGGCTGGCGGTGCCGATGGGCGATCCGGGATGTCTCTCGCTGTTCGGGCGCACCGGCGGGCCATCGAATCGCACCGCGACCAACCACCAACTCCTCGCCGAGCACCTCACGAGCGAGTACCGCGTGAAGACGCAGGGCCGGGGCCGGACCGTCGATGAGTGGAAACTCCGCGTGGACGGCCTCGACAACCACTGGCTCGACTGCCTGGTCGGCTGCGCCGTCGCCGCGTCGATGCACGGCGCCGTCCTCTACGGCACCGACACGCGGCCCGCGCCGCGCCGCCGTATCCGCCTCTCCGAACTCCAGGGAGGGAGGCGGCGATGAACGAAACAACCACCAGCCCGAAGCGCGACCCCGAGCCGCGGGGGATTCGCTGCCCAAGGTGCGGGTGCGGCCACTTCGAGGTCGTCTACACCCGCCGCATTCCCGGCGGGGCGATCCGGAGGCGGCGGGAGTGCCGGTATTGCGGGAGAAGGGTGACGACCACGGAACGGATCTCCGGGATGGCCACATAGGGGACTAATCCTCTTGCAATCCCGCACAAAACCCGTTACACTCACCCAGCCTGCTTTTCACTTGCGCTGGCCCGCAAGGAGAGACGCCATGCCTTCACCCACCCGCCACGCCGATCGTCTTGGGTCGACGCTGCTGATTCTCCTTACCCTCCTCGCGGCCGCCTTTGCCTCCGCGCGGTCGCTCGCCGGTCCCCCCAGCGAGATCGCCCGCAAGGTCATGCCCTCCGTCGTGCTCATTACGACCGAGGATGACAAGGGGCAAGCCCTCGCGCGCGGCAGCGGCTTCGTCGTCGCCGAAGGCGTCATCGCCACCAACCTCCACGTCATCCGCAGCGCCTCCAGAGCCTTCGTCAAGGTCGTGAATGGAGAGACGCCACTGGAAGTCCTCGGCGTCGTGGCCGAGAACCGGCAGTGGGATCTCGTCCTCCTGGCCGTGAAGGATCTCAACGCCCCGCCTCTGCCGATCGGCGACAGCGCTGCGCTCCAGGTCGGCGATGATGTCTACGCCGTCGGCAATCCACACGGCCTGGAAGGGACATTCTCCGCCGGCATCGTCAGCAGCATCCGGCGAATCGAGGCCGACGCCCTCCTCCAGATCACCGCCCCCATCTCCCCCGGCAGCAGCGGCGGACCGATCGTCAACAAAGATGCGGAGGTGGTGGGGGTTGCGACACTGTCGGTACAGGAGGGACAGAACCTAAACTTTGCCGTCGCGGCTGCGCAACTTGCAGAACTATTGGCAACACGCACTGACCCAATACCTCTGCAGGCAGCAAATGGTCCAACAGAAGAGACACTTACGCCAGCGAGTGACTCAGGCCTGCGGGCTCACTATCAAGCCAAAAAGCAAGCAGCTGACGAGGGGGACGTTGAGGCGATCTACCACGTTGGTGTGTTCTACTTGACCGGACTCGGGGTTGATCGTGATGTGTTCGAAGCCCTGCGGTACTTCCGACTCGCGGCAAGCATGGGGCACTCTGGCGCTATGTTCACCCTTGGTGCGATCTACGAACGGGGGAATGACGTAGACCGGGACGCTCGCGAAGCGATCATGTGGTATCGGAAGGCGGCGGATCTTGGGTGCACGTGGTCAATGTGCAATCTCGCCGTCATGTATGAGGCAGGAGATGGCGTACCGATCGATTCGACGGAAGCAGTTAGGTGGTATCACAGAGCGGCCGATCTTGGTAACACTTCGGCGATGTTCAACCTCGGCCTGATGTACGACACCGGCGAGGGTGTATCGGAGGATGATTCCGAGGCGATCAAGTGGTATCGCAAAGCCGCGGGCCTTGGACATACCGGGGCGATATTCAACCTCGGCCTGATGTATGACAATGGCGAGGGGGTGGTGGAGGATGATCGCGAGGCGCTCAAGTGGTACCGGAAGGCCGCGGACCTGGGACATACCGGGGCGATGACCATCCTCGGCTTAATGTACGCCAAGGGTGAGGGCGTCGCACAGGATGATCGCGACGCAGTCGAGTGGCTTCGCAAGGCCGCGGACCTGGGAAATTCCCGGGCGATGTTCAATCTCGGCGTGATGTACGACCAGGACAGGGGCACATATCAGAACGACTCCGAGGCGGTGAGATGGTATCGCAACGCGGCTGATCTGGGGCATGTCAAAGCTATGTTCAATCTCGGCACGATGTATGCCGAAGGCGAGGGTGTGATCCAAGACGACATTGAGGCGTACGCGTGGTTCTCGGTCGCCTCGGCCCTTGGGCTGGCGGAAGCACGAGAACCGCGAGACCTCGTCGCCACGCGGCTCACGGCAGAGGCTCGATTGACGGCCCAGGCTCGCGCAAAGGAACGCTTCGAGCGAATCGAGAAGTCCATGAACAGGTGAGCCCCCACTTCAGTGACGGAACCTTCGGACGAGCGACGTGACCAGACTCCTTGACTCTGATGACGAGTATCTGATTGCTCGCACTACGGCTGCTGCGAGAGAACTGATTCAGTTTTGGCATGCCCACCAGAAAGCGATGACATCGGGGCCGAAAGCGGCCGGCACATTGTTCGTTCACGCCACAAACTGCTGGCTTTGTGTCTGCAAGCTGCTTCGCGGCTGCGCGAACACCACAGAGGCGGAGTGCTTCGGCAATGGGGCAGCGGCGGTTCTCCGTTGCCTGCACGACGCCTGCCTTCAACTCGAGTACATTCTCAAAGGGGATGCAAAGAAGCAACTGACATCTGATCAGCTTGGCACACTCTATCTCAATTATGAACACGTAGAGCGCTTTCGCTGGATGTCGCGAATCGACTCGTTCACGAGCGATCTGGCTCGGCATGTGTCGGGCTCGGGAAAGCGCGGCGTTGCGGAGCCACTCATCAAAGCGGCCTATGAACGAGTGGAGGGCGACTACCCAAAGAAGACTCAATGGTATTCGCAGGCATTGGTCGACATAGCCAAGATCCTTGGTCGTGAAGAGGAGCACTTCTGGTTCCTTGCGACGTACAACAGTTCGGTTCACGGGGGCCCAATGGCTGCACTCCATGGGCCGGCACCTTCTGGCGCGGACTCGTACATAGTGGCGAAATGCCTTCTCATTCGAGCCGGAAAAGCACTACATGACGCGATCGGGGCTTCGCTCTCTGATGAGAGCAAAGAGGTCTTTGAGGCAACGCCAAGCATCCTTGAGCGGCCAACCGAGTGACGCGATCATGCTCAGCGGGACTCGGCTGGCAGGCAACAGGGATTGCATCGAGGACTTGCGATGCGCACCTCGGGCTCAGATTCGGTGCAACAAATGAGCTGCGCGCCACCTGTCCATCGTGCGCACGAGGCGCTGCTTCTCGTGTTCGTGTCTACCCGTGTAACGACTTCGCGCCCACCCCTCCCCATCCGCAATCCCTGAGCCTTTCATCCGTCCGTACCTGACGGATGGACCATGCACTTCCACCTCTGGGTGACCCCGGCCGACTCGTGATCGAGTTGCGCTTTGTCCCTGCGCCTGATCTGGATGACGCGGTGCAGGAGGCGTGGCTGGCGCACTTGGAGGGGCGACCCGTCGCCACGGCGGTGAACACGTACGCCCAGCGGCAACGCCGGTGGCGCAAACGTATGGCGGTACTAATCGACTTCTACGAGGATCAGGGATGGCTGAGTCCGACATCGAGCAGGCGATCAAACAGAGCGCCCAAGGCCCCGCCAAAGCGCAAGGCGACTCGGGCAGCGTCGAGCAGCACGGCCTCGCGGAGCAGATCGAGGCGGACCGCTACCTCGAGAGCAAGAAGGCGAGCCGGGGCAAGGGGCTGAATGTGAAGTTCGTGCAACTGGAGCCGCCGGGTACGGCGTGATGATGCTCAAGCGTCTGGTTTCATCGTGGTTCGGCAGCAGTGGCGGCAAGGCGCCGGCGACGGCGTCGCGTCCGTCGATGCGAATCGTCCGCGCCAAGTTCGACTCGGCCCAGACCACGACCGACAATCGCCGCCACTGGGCGAACGCCGACGGCCTGTCGCCCAATGCGGCACTCTCGCCCGAAGTCCGGCGCATTCTGCGCAACCGGGCCCGCTACGAAGTCGCCAACAACTCCTACGCCAAGGGGATTGTCCTCACACTCGCCAATGACACCATCGGGACCGGGCCGCGCCTCCAGATGCTCACGGGCGACACGAAGGCTAACGACCGCATCGAACATGCCTTTGAGCAGTGGTCGCGCGCCATCGACCTGCCCGAGAAGTTGCGCACCATGCGACTGGCGCGTGCCGAGAGTGGCGAGGTCTTCGGCATTCTCACCAGCAACCCGGCAGTCGATGCTCCAGTCCAACTCGATCTGCGACTCGTCGAGCCCGACCAGGTCACGAGTCCGCCGGGCCGCCTGCATCGCGTCGGAGAGGCTGACGGCATCACCTTCGACTCGTTCGGCAACCCCATCGCCTACACCGTCCTGCGCCGCCATCCTGGTGATGGCGGCGTGTTCGCCTCATCGGGCGACTTCGACACCGTGCCGGCCGCTTCGGTCGTTCACTATTACCGTGTCGATCGACCCGGCCAGTGGCGCGGCATTCCCGACATCACACCGGCGTTGCCGCTGTTCGCCCAGTTGCGGCGCTACACGCTCGCGGTCATCGCCGCTGCGGAAACGGCTGCGGACTTCGCGGCAGTCATCTACACCGACGCTCCTCCCAACGGCGAGGCCGAATCCCTCGAACCGATGGACATCGTCGAACTCGAGAAGCGTCTGGCGACCGTCCTGCCCGGCGGCTGGAAACTCGGCCAGCTCCATGCCGAGCAGCCTGCGACGACGTACGCCGAGTTCAAGCGGGAGATCCTCAACGAGATCGCGCGTTGCCTGAACATGCCTTTCAACGTCGCGGCCGGGAATTCCAGCGGGTACAACTACGCCAGCGGCCGGCTCGATCACCAGACCTACTACAAGTCCATCCGCGTCGAGCAGAACCACCTCCAGACGGCGGTTCTCGATCGGATTCTCCGCGCCTGGCTCGATGAAGCCGTCCTCGTCGAAGGGTTGCTGCCCCAGTCGATGCGCCTGAGGGATGTCGCCACGCCGCACACCTGGTTCTGGGATGGGATGGAGCACGTCGATCCCGCCAAGGAAGCCACGGCGCAGGCCACACGGCTGGCCAACCACACGACGACACTTGCGACTGAATTCGCCCGGCAGGGACGCGACTGGGAAGAGGAACTGCGCCAGCGGGCGCGTGAAGTGATGCTCATGAAGGAACTGGGACTGACACCCGCGCAGGCGCAGCCGAGCGCGGACAGCCCCGACGAACCAGATAAGGACGAAGAAGATGGCCAGGAGCAAGACGCCAACGCGATCAGCCGCATCGCCGCCTGAGAACACGCCGCAGTCGATCGAGATCACCGCCGCAGCGCAGATCGATATCGAGGCTGCTGCCGGCGAGGGTCAGACGGCATTGCCGCGCTTCAAGATGGTGGCGTACTCCGGCAGCGCCATGCGTGTGGCTGCGTGGCGCTATCCCGTCATTCTCGACCTAGCCGGCCTCAACATCCCCTCGCAGATGCGGCCGATCCGTTTCAGCCATGATCCAGCCTCGGGTGTCGGTCACACCGACACGATCCGCATCGAGCAAGGGCAACTCATCGCCTCGGGACTCGTATCGCGCGACACACCAACCGCCCGCGAGATCGTCACCTCCTCGAAGAACGGCTTCCCCTGGCAGGCGTCGGTGGGCGCCTCGGTCGAGGAGTTCGAGTTCATCCGCGAGGGGCAGAAGGTGCTCGTCAACGGCCGGGAGTTCGCCGGGCCGGTCAACGTCGTCCGCAAGGCGACACTCGGCGAGATCAGTTTCGTGGACCTCGGGGCGGATGGCAAGACCAGTGTAAATGTCGCGGCGATCGCTGCGAATCAGGAGAACATCATGGACGGTGACACGAAGGACAACGGGGCCAGCAACAACGGCACGGTGACACAGACCAAGCCGGAGACAGCGCACGATGACGCGAGCAAGGTCAACGCCAGCGCCGTCGAGGACATCCGTGCGCAGGCGCTCGCCGAGACGAGTCGCATCTCAGCCGTGCGCCGCCTTTGCGCCGGCCAGCATCACGAGATCGAGGCCAAAGCAATCAGCGAAGGGTGGGATGCGACCCGCACCGAACTGGAGATCCTCCGCGCCAACCGGCCCAAGGCCCCGGCGATCCACGTCCATGACCAGAATGTGAGCACCCAGGTGCTCGAAGCGGCGTGCCTGCTCACCGCCGGTCTCGATGCGCCCGAGAAGCACTGTGACAACCAGGCGCTCGACTTGGCGGCCAAGCGGTTCCGCGGCGGCATCGGCTTGCAGGAACTGCTCCTCGAAGCGGCGTGGGCCAACGGGTACAGCGGTCGCAACTTCCGCGACAGCCGCAATGTGCTCAAGTTTGCCTTCAACCCCGGCATCGAGGCCGGTCTGAGCACGATCGACATCGGCGGCATTCTGAGCAATGTCGCCAACAAGTTCCTCCTCGAAGGCTTCTTCTCCGTCGAGCGGACCTGGCGGAACATCACCGCCGTGCGCAATGTCAGTGACTTCAAGACGGTGACGTCCTATCGACTCGTCGGCAAGGACCAGTACGAGATCGTCGCCCCCGGCGGTGAACTCAAGCACGGCACTCTTGGCGAGGAGCAGTACACCAACAAGGCCGACACCTACGGCCTGCTGCTCGCCATCGACCGGCGCGACATCATCAACGATGATCTCGGCGCCATCACGACTGTGCCGCGCAAGTTGGGGCGTGGATCAGGCCTGAAGATCAACGATGTCTTCTGGTCGATCTTCATGGTTAACAGCGACTTCTTCAAGACTGACAACAAGAACTTCCTCAGTGGGGCTGACACGGTTCTGAGCATCGACGGCCTGACCAAGGCCGAGGTCGCCTTCATGGATCAGGTCGATGGCGATGGCAAGCCCATCGGCGTGATGCCCGCGATCATGCTCGTGCCCACGGCGCTTTCCGCCATCGGCAGCCAACTCTTCAAGAGCATGGAACTGCGCGACACGACCGCGAGCACGAAGTACCCCGTGTCCAACCCGCACCAGGGCAAGTTCCGCGTCGAGGTCAGCCGGTACCTGAGCAACGCCCAGTACACCGGCAACTCGAGCAAGGCGTGGTATCTGCTCGCCGATGCGGCCGACCTGCCGGTGATCGAGGTCGCCTTCCTCAACGGGCAGGAGTCGCCGACGATCGAGACGGCTGAGGCGGACTTCAACGTGCTGGGCATCCAGATGCGCGGCTATCACGACTTCGGTGTGAACCTTCAGGATCCGCGTGGCGGAGTGAAAGCAAAGGGTGAGGCGTAAGCACTCAACGACTCGCATCGTTGAAACACGATCAGGAGATCAGTCATGACACAGGCAAGGTTCGTCTCACAGGGCAGTGCGATCGACTACACGCCCGGCAGCGCGGTTGCAGCCGGTCAGGTGGTGGTCCAGAGCACACTGCCGGGATTTGCGCGTACGCCCATCGCCGCCAACGCGCTGGGATCGCTGGGCGTGGCCGGCATCTACGACATCGTCAAGGTGACGGGCGCGATCGACGCCGGCACTGCGGTCTACTGGGATGCCAACGGCGATCCCGTGGGCGGCACCGCGGGGACCGGCGCGTTGACGACCACCTCGACCGGCAACGCCTATCTCGGCAAGACGGTCAGGGCCGCAGCCGAGTCCGACGCCACCGCCCGCGTGATCGTCGATCACTCCGTCATCGGCCTGCAAAGCACACTGACCGGCGCCATCCCCGATCCCGGCGATGCCGGTGCGATTCCCGTCGCGCAGTCGGGTTACGTGCCGATCGTGACGGCCGGCTCGGAGACTCGAACGCTGGCGATCCCGACGTTTGTGGGCCAGGAGCTGCTCCTGTTCATCAAGACCGACGGCGGTACGTGCGTGATCACAGTCGCGTCGGCGATCAACCAGACCGGCAACAACACGATCACGATGGCGGAAGTGAACGACTCGATCCGCCTCCATGCGATCGACAACGACGGCACCCTCGCCTGGCGTGTCGTGTGCAACGATGGCGCTGCGCTCTCGACGGTGTGATGCATCATGACCGATTTGCTCAGCCAGGGATTGTCATGGCTCGAAGATCAGCGTCACCAGCACCTGACGCGGACGGTGACGTACCGGCGCGGAGTGGACGAAGTGGAACTGGCGGCGACGATCGGCCGCACCGTCTTCGAACAGGACGACCATGCGGGCGGGCTCATGCGCATCGAATCGCGGGACTTTCTCATTCGCGCCGCCGATCTCGTCCTCACCGCTGAAACGACACTGCCCCAGCCCGGCGATCGAATCATCGAGAGCGATTCGATCGCCACGTACACATACGAGGTCATGGCTCCGGGCACTGAGCCACCTTGGCGGTACAGCGACGTGAACCGGGCCACCCTGCGCATCCACACCAAGCAAGTGGCGACGGAGGCATCGTGAGCAGCACGATCCTGACCATTGCCGATGCGATTATGGCGAGCCTCAACGGAGCCTCGTTCTCGATGCCCTTCACCGCCGAGCGCCACCTTGTGCCCAGCCTCGGACTCGAAGACCTGGCGAACCTGCACGTCACCGTCGTGCCTCGGACTGTAACGCGCACCGCCTCGGGTCGTCGCGACTCCTGGCTCGATTGCACGATCGACGTGGGGGTGCAGAAGAAGGTGGCGGGCGATCCGGATGCCGATGCGCTCATCACGCTGGTCGAGGAGATCGCCGAACACCTGAGTCACCAGCGGCTGGCCGGGGCGCCCGAGGCGGCATGGCTCAACACAGCCACCGATCCCTTGATTGCAGCCGAGCATCTCGACCAGCAGCGCGCATTCACGAGTGTCGTGTCGGTCACCTACAGGGTGAGGCAGTAGACGACGAAAGGACGATGACCCATGGGCTTCAAACTCGGCATGGAGGCCGTCCTCAACTACAAGGTGGACGGCCAGGGCGCTGGCGGAGCGTGGACGGAACTGACCAATGTCCGCGACGTGACGCTCAATCTCGAAGCGGCCGAGGCGGATCTGACCACGCGCGGCAACCAGGGCTGGCGCGCCAACGTCGCCACGCTCAAGTCCGCCACCATCGAGTTCGAGATGGTGTGGGATACGGCTGACGCCGGCTTCACCGCGATCAGGAACGCGTATCTCAATAACGGAATCATCGGATTCCAGGTCCTCGATAACACCGGCGGCGAGGGGTTACAGGCCGACTTCATGATCAGTTCCTTCAGTCGCAGCGAGCCGCTCGAGGAAGGCATCACCGTCTCGGTGACGGCCAAGGTCGCCTACTCAGCTGCGCCGCCCTCGTGGATCGGAGGTGCATAATGCCCAGCAGTACCCTGTCACTTTCCGGCGAGATCGGCGGCGCGCCGCTGGGGGCAACCCTTCAGCGCACCGCGGACGGCTCCATCCGCCAGGGCCCGATCACGCTCCCCGCCGCCGAGGCTGGCACGCTCTCGACGCGCAGCACCGACACCACCGGAGTGCTCACCATCGCGGGCACCACCCTTCAGATCGGCGATGTGATCGACATCTACTGGGATGGCGGCCGGCGCTACGACGTGGATGTGAGCAATGTGGTGGCCGATGCCGTCACATTCTCTGGCGGAGCCGGCGATGTGCTGCCCGCTCAGGACACCGCGGTGACGGCCGCCGAGCAGGTTGCGATCGCCCTGGCGTTCAGCGGCGATGAACTCGTCGCCATCGGCGCCAAACTCGGAGAACGCGGGCATTTGAGCGTGCGTGACACCGGTGTGACCGCGCTGTCGATCGACCTCGTGAAGAACGAAACATGGTTCTGGCTCGACGGCCAGCAGATCGCCAATCCGCTCGCAGGCGACTCGGTCGATGGCCTCATGGCGAGCAACGCATCGTCCGCGGCGTCGGCTGTCCTGAACCTCGGCGTGCTCTACGACTCGACGCCGTGAGCGATCAGAATGGATGGATGCGAACTCTTCAACGATTGGAGCAGGACATGGCATACATCGGCCTCGGCATGTACGGACTGTTCTTCCTCTGGCTGATCTGGCTCCTCCACAGGGAGACCAGGGACCAGCAGATCAAGGCCGTGCGAACCTTCCCGGACGGCAAGCCGGGCGACGGAACAGAGACTCCATCGGAGGAGGCTGCCAGTGAAGACCTTCAGGGACAACGCGGGTAACGAGTGGTCCGTCGAGATCAACGTCGCCGCCCTCAAACGCATTCGCTCACTCACCGGAACGGACCTGCTCGAAGTGATCAGCGGCGGCGATCTGCTCGAACGCCTCATGCGCGACCCGGTGCTCCTGTGCGACATCCTCTTCGCACTCGTCAAGCCGCAGGCGGATCAGAAGCAGATCAGCGATGAAACCTTCGGCGCGGCGATGGCCGGCGACGCGATCGACTCCGCCACGGCCGCCCTGCTCGATGAACTGGTGGCTTTCTGCCCCAGCCCGAGGGACCGGGCCAACCTCGGGCGGGTGCTGCTGGTGGTCCGGCAGGCGATGGACAAGGCCCGCGATGTCGTCGAGGCGCGACTGGAAGGCGGCGAGATCGAAAGGATCGTGGAGGAAGCCCTGACTCAACCGACCTCTGGCAACTCATCTGGCGCTGCGCCGGCATCCTCGGCCTCGACCCCGGCAACCTGACACTGCGTGACCTGCTCGCAATGGCGGAGCAACGCCAGCGCGACGAGTGGGCGAGGACTTCATCGATCATGGCACTCATCGCCAACACGCAGCGGAATCCAAAGCGGCAGCGGGCCGCCAGGCCGAGCGATTTCGATCCGTTCTCACACAAGCGCGCCGTGATGAAGGCGGACGTGTCGGTACTCAAGGAAGTGTTCATCGAGGGGCGCGTGCCCAGCCGGCCCCGGGAGTAGCGATGCTCGACCTGCGTATCAAGCAGATGTTCTTCGACCGGCCCAAAGTCATGCGGGCCGTCGATCGTGCGCGTCGGACGGTGCTCTCCAGGGCCGGCGCCTTCATCCGCCAGACCGCCCGCACCAGCATCCGCAAGCGCAAGGGCACGAGCACCCCGGGTAACCCGCCATACTCGCACGTCGGCCTGTTGCGGAAGTTCATCCTGTTCGGTTACGACCGACAGAGCGAGTCCGTCGTGGTTGGTCCGGTGGGATTCAGGGGCTCGACTGCGCCGCGCGTGCTCGAACAGGGCGGCACGACGACGGTCACGCGGAGGCGGCGCGGCAAGCGCGCTGAGCGCCGCGTTCGCATCGCGGCCCGTCCCTACATGAACCCGGCGCTGGAGAAGGAGCGGCCGAAGTTGCCGGAACTCTGGCGCAACAGTGTGAGGGGGACGTGATGTCAAACTCGACGACCTCACTCAGGAGCGAACATCGACGGCGGTGGCTGACGCGATGCAGTAAAGTGGTCCGCGAGTTCGTCGATGATCATCGCGCCGTACGCATCGAGCGATTCTCGCACCCGGTCGTCAACGGGCATGCCGTAGATGTGCAGTACGCCCCAAGGCGGATCAGCCTCGAAGACGCCGTGATGGTCGTCAATAGTTCCCAGGATGCCGTCGAAGAGTCCGTACGCATCGGTGTAGCCGGACTGATCGAATACCGTCACACCCGATTCGATCGAGTATTCCGGACTACGCACCCAGATTTCATCGGCGATGCGCTTGTTTGCCGGAGTGTCGGCGATCCAGACGTGCATCCGTCGCGAGAGCGTGCGGAGCGCATCGCCAAAGTTAGGATCGAAGACGATGGCGACGCGGTGAGCCGTCATGCGCGCATTGTACTACCGGGGGTGCAAGGTGGCTAACACTCAGGGCATCCGCGCCGGGCGGGCATTCGTCGAGATCGGCGGCGACGATTCGCGTCTGCTACGCGCCCTGAAACGCGCGCAGGCAAGGCTGAAAGCTTTCGGCGCCGGTGTGCGCCAACTCGGACTGCGCGCCGTCGCCGCGTCGGCCGCCATCCTCGCGCCACTCGCCGGCGCCACGAAGATCTTCGCGTCCGCAGGCGATCAACTCGACAAGATGGCCGCCCGTACGGGCGTGAGTGTCGAGGCTCTCTCCGAACTTGGATTCGCGGCCGAGCAGTCCGGAGCGGACATCGAGACACTCGAAAACGGCATCCGCGTGATGCAACGCACCATCAACGACGCCCGGCGTGGGCTCTCGACCGCCACGGACGCTTTTGCCGACCTCGGCCTGAGTGTCGAGCATCTGGCTGCACTCTCGCCTGAAGATCAGTTCCAGGCCATTGCCGACGCGATCAGTCGAGTCGAAGACCCGTCCAAACGCGCGGCTCTGGCGATGCAGGTGCTCGGCAGATCGGGCACCAAACTCCTGCCGTTGCTGGGCAACATCCGTCAGTTGCGCGGTCAGGCCAGCGGCCTGGGCCTGACGATCTCGACGAAGGACGCTTCCAGTGCGGCCCTCCTCACCGACACGCTCAACATCCTCTGGCGCACAGTGCGTGTCGGCGCCTTCGTCATCGGTTCCGCGTTGGCGCCGACGATCATCGACCTGAGCAATCGCATCACCCGCATCATCATCGCCACCAACGAGTGGATCAAGGCGAACCGTGAGTCGGTCGTCTGGGTCGCCAGGGTTGGTGTCGCGATCGGTGGCGTGGGCGCGATCCTCATCGCCACTGGACTGGCGTTCACTCTGCTCAGTATTGCCGTGGGTGGACTTGGCGGCGCACTGGGCATCGCGGCGGCCATAATCGCCAAGGTCGGCGTGGTCCTGGCCGCGATCCTCTCGCCAATTGGTCTGCTCATCACCGCCGCCGCATTGCTCGGCGGGACTGTGGTCGCGTGGTCCGGCGCGGGAGGCGCTGCCCTTCAGTGGCTGCGCGATCGGTTCGGTGAACTCGGCACATTCGTCGGCACCGTCATCGGTGGCATCCGCGATGCACTTGCCGGCGGCGACATCGCACTGGCCGCGCGCGTCCTCTGGGCCGGTCTTCGGGTTGGGTGGGAACAGGGCATCCAGCCATTGCGTCAGGCCTGGATCGGATTCAGCGCCGGCTTCCAGCGCGCGGCCATCATCGCCTTCTCGGGAACTCGCAAGGCATGGATCGAGGTGCGCGACTGGTTCGAGCGAAACTTCCCGAACTTCACCGCCGGCATCGCCAAGGGTTGGGCGAATCTCGCCTCGGGTGTGCAACGCATCTGGGCCCGCGTCACCAACTGGCTCGCCGATCGATTCACCGAGGTCATGGGGATTCTCGATGAGGCGCTCGATGTCGATGCCGCCAAGGCGCTGAACCGCCAGGAATTCGACGCCGACCTTGGCCGGATCGAGTCGCAGCGCAAGGACGCGATCGCAGAGGCCGAGCGCCGTCGCAACCGCACCGATGCCGAGCGTGAGCAGGAGAGGGAAGCGGCCCTCAATGCCGTCGATGCCCAGCGCGATGAAGCCCTGGCGCAACTTGACGAGCAGACCGCTCAGCGTGTCCGCCAGGCCGAAGAAGCCCTCGCCCGCACCAAGCAGGAACTCGATGAAGCGCTCGCGGCCGCGCGTGAGCGGCGCGAGCAGGCGCTCACCGACGGGCAGGACCCTGCGTCACTCGCACTCCAGCGCCTGGCCGACTTTGGCGATCAACTCGATGCCCTCGCCAGCCGCGTCAGTGTGCGCGGCACCTTCGACGCCTCGGCCGTCCGTGGTCTCGCCGCCGGTGATGACAGCGCTGAGCGCACCGCCCGCGCCACCGAGCAGACCGCACGCCACACCAAGCGCCTCGTCGAGGCGTCCAGCAAGGGACTGGCCTTCGGATGACCACGGAAGTTCAAGAACGCGGGATCAGCAGGACCTCCAGCAGCGGCCGCAGTCCATCGACCGAGCGCCTCTACTGGGTGCGCGGCACAAGCGATGACCTCGAAGCCCTCAACGCGCTCGAAGCCGAGGCGCCATCCTTCCACGGCGGCTTGCCGCTCTACCAGGTCCGTGTCGAAGAGGCTGGCCCCGATCTCTACGACGGCACCGTCATCTACCAGGTCGATTCCTCCACCGACCCGCCCGGCACCGGCGAGAGCAATTTCACCTTCGAGACCGGCGGCGGCAGTGAGCACATCACCCAGTCGCTCGCCACGATCGCTTCGTACGCCCCGCCCGGCAAGACCGCGCCGGATTTCAAGGGCGCCATCGGCGTCACCGCCGACAGTGTCGAGGGTGTGGATATCGTCGTGCCCGTCTACCAGTTCACCGAGACGCACTACCTCGACGACAGTCTGGTGACGCCCACATATAAAGGTACGCTCTTCGCCCTCACCGGCCGGGTCAACGATGCCCCTTTCAAGGGCTTCAACGCGGGTGAGTGCCTGTTCCTGGGCGTGAGCGGCTCCAAACGCGGCCAGGGCGACTGGGAACTGACATTCCGATTCGCCTCGCGACCCAACCGCACCGGACTGAGCATCGGCGACATCACCGGCATCGACAAGAAGGGCTGGGAATACCTCTGGGTCAGGTATGCCGAGGCGGAGGACGCGACGGCCGGCGCGATCGTGAAGCGCCCTGTCGCGGTGTATGTCGAGCGGGTCTATGAGTCCGGTGATTTCACGGCGCTGGGGATCTGACAATGAGTGGCGATGCACTCCGCAAGGTGAAATCCGGCGACCCGCTGCGCATCCCCGCGCCGGCCTACAACGCCTTTGTCGATGCGGCAATCGACCTGCGCCGTCGCCAGCATGAGGAATCGCGCGAGCCGCAGCGCCTGCGCCGCGATAGCGACATCATCCTCGTGCGCAACGACAGCGGATCGACGGTGCCGCGCTTCGGCATCCTCGGCCTCGACGCGCCGATTGTCGCCCCCGGCAACGCGCTGGAGATCGAACGCGTCGCCTTCATCGGCGTCACGCCGACATCGGGGCACGCGGGCCGCTTCGCCGTCCTGCTCGAGACAGCGGCCGCCGGCGCGATCGTCCGCGCTGCGGTCGGCGGCGTGGTTCCCGTCACGATCAACGTCAACGACGCCAATCACCAGTACGTCGATGTCATTCCCGGATCGACGGTCCGTCTCCAGACGGCGCACAGCGGCGCGGCTCACATTCTGTGGCGCGAGCCGAGCGTCGCGCTGGGGATCGCAGCGGTCGTGCGTCTGCCGTCCATCGCCGGCGTCAGTTGCCTCGGGTCGTGCCTCATCTTCGACAGCAACGGCTGCCCGGCATTCGATCTCCAGACCGCCAGCCAGGTGAACGCCACGGTCGTCACCGGCGGCTCGCTCTCCATCGTCGCCGGCACGCCTAAGAAGCTCCGCCTCACACTCACCCGCGCCACGGTGACTTTCAACCGCAACGCCTGCGGCGCAGTGATCGGCGTCTCGTCAAGCGGCGCTTCGTCGGTCACTTCCGATCTCAACCTTGACCAGTGCGAATGATGGCGCTGGTCCTCGGTCCATCCGGCAATCTCCTCCTCGCCCCCAGCGGCAACCTGTCGTACTCGCTCAACTGCTGCTGCGACCTGTGCGACTGCTGCGAGCAGATCGTCTGCGGACAGGACACCGTCCATCTGCCCGAGTGCGGCGAGTTCCCACTTCGATACATCGGCTTCACCGCCGACATCGACATCACGCCCTGCCAGCAGGTCTGCATCATGTGCGGCAGCCCGCACAAGGCGATCGGTCTGGGCAACAACGCCAACATCTCGCGCACCGGCAAGAAACTTGCCTGTGCCTCGACCGACCCCAATGCCGTCATCATCCCCTCGCCGGAGGACTTCTGCGAAAGCGCGAGCCGCTGCCGCGTCTGGCAGAGTTGCGCCCTGCCCAATGACACCATCACCGGCCTCCAGATCGCGCGGTACACCGACATCGGCGTCTTCAACTGCACCGGCAACTTCGACCTCTACACGACAGCGCAGATGACAATCAACCTCGCCTACGACCACGCCAACCTGCGCTTCATCCTCGCCGTCTGGCTCTCACCCATCGGCGCCGGCGGCCAGGCGACCGGCCTGCTCTTCCTCGCCACCCACCCCTTCGACGCCCGCAACCTGTCAGCCTACAGCGCCTTCCCGCTGACCTTCACAAATGCGCTCGGCGCGTGCGAGTGCCTGTGCCCCGACCCGGTCTACACGGGCATCCCCGCGCGCTCGTACGCCACGAGCGGGACGGTGGTGCTGCATCTGTACGAGACCTGCGTGGAGGAATGCCCGAGCTCAGACGGCGACGGTGAGCCTGAGTCATCCGAGGAGCAACCGGACGCCGTGTCCGCAATCGGAGCAGGGACGACGCGGCCCGTCAGCCAGCACGCATCGGCCGCCGATTCAGGCCCGCCAATCGCCCCGCACCGGCAGATGGACGCAGTAGCGATCGACCAGGCGGATGCTCGCGAGGAACGACGGCACGCGTGCCGGCACTGTCACAAGCGTGCAATTGCTTAAGGCAGCCCATCGATGCCGACCGGGTGCTTAGAGTTGCTGGCACGCTCGCGGGCTCACGCGACGACAAGTTGTTCGACGAATCGATGGCGCGATGGAGCAGCGACTCCACTCAGTTGAGTGTCGCGACTTGGATGTGTCACGTTGGCTGCGAATCAGGCTCGAGCAAGCACTCCGCTCTCGCGCAAACCCTCAAAGTAGGAAACGAGCCGCTCCACATGTGGCCGATAACTGACGAGAATACCCGCTTCGATGTTGCGGTGCTGTGCCGCGTCCGTGAAGTTCGCTGACGTGATGAGCGCGACTGTTCGATCGACCACGATGCACTTTGCATGGAGGCTCGCCCTAACATGCGAGGCGGGCAGGAGCGAACGAACGTCGTAGTGAAGGGCCGGGCGTGGAGTCCAGGGCCATTGCCGGGCAAAGAAGTCTTCCGTGAATCGCTGGACAATCTGCTCCGGGAGTGAAGTGTCCGTTGGCCGCCGCGGAATGTCAAGGCAGAACCAGACCCGAAGGCTTGGATGCTCTGCAACCCGTTCTGCGAGGCGTTTGAAGAGTTCACCGCCTCCGTGCACTGCGTATCCGACGAGAAGCACCTCTGTGTGAGCACCGACAAAGAGTTCATTCATCACCGCAAACGTATCGCGCGTTGCGACTCCGTCAACGTGAGGTCCGGATAGCACGAGCTCAAACAGTGAATCGGGAGCGTCGGTCGCTTCTCGTGTGGTCGCCACATGCTCGAACAGCGTGGCGATCTGTTCAAGTGACCAGCCAGATCTCGATAGCCCTTGGATAAAGTCCTCTGCGTGCTTCTGCCCAGAGGTGCCGAGCACCTGTCTCAGGGTGTGCGCAGGGACTGCGCCCGACGGCAATGATTGACGGCACAGCGCCGCCAGCTGCCTGAGGCTCGCAGGTGTGGTGGCTTTGATGAGAGAGATGCCATCGGGGGTCACGTGAAGAACTCCGCGTTCAGCAACTCGACCGTAGGTACCACCAGAGCTCTGTCGAGAAAGTCATTGTGCTGCTCACAGCACGTCTCGGCGATCAGTACGCACCCATGACAGGCGCTTCCCTGCAAGGGCTGGTGGTCGTGTCGATCAGGCACATGGAACGCGCACACAGGATCGTTAGAGCACAGGCGTGCTTGATCGAGCGCTCGCTTCATGTGGTGCTTGATGCGACGGCCAGCGGCCACAAGTCCACCGAGTGTTCCCTCTGCATCGCTCGATCCAGTGTACAGGAGGATACCGTACTGGCCGGCGCTAGGGCGGCAATAGATGCGCTCGCGCAACGAAGACGACGGATACCCGCATTCTAGTGAGATGGCGGTGATTAGGAGGTGGGCCAAAGTGTGGAGCATGAAGTAAGTGGTGCCCGGAAACACCCGTGTACTCCCCTCGTGTTCGTCGAGCCACACCTTGAACCCGACCTGGAGCGCGCGGTCCCTCTGCTGAACAGGATCTCGATAAGTCCATTCGGCTATCGCGGCGGGGTTGAACTGGAGAAAGATACCCTCGCCACGATTTTCGATCGCGGGCAGCCATGAAGTGTCAATGGCAAGGGGCGCTCGTTGGACATCGATCGACAGCTCGCCGTCGATGTCTGGACCGGCGGCCTCGAATCTCGTGAAGCCCACCTGTGCGACGACCTCGCGCAGCCGGTGCACGAGCACAACCCGATCAATGCCTTGCATCTGCGGGGAGTGCCACGCAGCCACTGGGAGCGTGCGTGCGTAGAAATCGCCTTCTGGTTGATCAGACCCGAGTTCATCGCGAGTAGTGCTCAGGGCCTCGAACTCCGCCTCCTTGACTGGTCGGGTGTCGGAAGCCTGCCCCTCACGGATCCGTCGTATCGCCGCCATGATGTCGTCTTCAGCAAACTCCTTCAGTTGCGCGGAAACGAGCGGCTTCCTGAGCTCGTATCTCAGCTCCTCGATGGACTCGACGGCGGCTAGGTGAGCATCCCACAGTGTCCGCACCGCCTCGTCCACCGTCGCGTGTGCCTCAGGAATGGAGATGACGGCCAACAACTGAGGAAAGTAGGCGTTGCTCGCGCTCCTGATGAGCAAGCGGCTTGGAACCCCGCAGCGCTCCTTCGTGAGCGGACCAAGCCAGGGGCGTGACCCGTCGCAGCTACCAAGAGCCTTCAGGTCGCGTTGAGCGGCTTGAGCCATCCGACGTTCCGCGCCGCATCCACACCGCACCCAGACAGAATCGAGGTCGCCGGTCGTGCCTCGCTCTTCGAGATACATCTCGCGTGCACAGGCATCCCCTTCGCCATGAACGAAGGCGCGCCAGTCGATGTCTCCAACATGGCCTCGCTCGCAAGCGCGGACGAAGCGCACCGGGACGACGGACTGCTTCTTGCCGTCACTGTCCGTACAGCGCCCCTTTTCAAGATCATTCCACTTGACGAGTCGCCGCGCACGATGGCCCCGGGGTGTCATCTCCGCCTTCTGTACAATGAACCACTCAGGAAAGCGGTAAGTGGTAATGTCGGGCGTAAACCCTTTGTCCTCTATCGCGGGAGGCGGCTTACGAAGCGTCAATCCCTGTACCTGCAGCAACTCCTCGAGCTTGTGGACCAGTCGTGGCTCTGAGATCGTGGGCAGAGCTGTGTTCCTGCTGTATCGCCATCCTTCGAGGCCGCCGATAATGACGGCGTGGTCCGGTAAGTCCACCATGGCCCCCGGACCGAATGTGGTGATGAGCTGGCTGGAGCGGATTTGGGGCTTCGCCATTACTCATCCCCCCAATCCCTCAAGCCCTTAACGATCAGGTCTACATTGGCCTCGACATCTCGCATTGAGCGATTGGCGCGAAATCGCTGGTGGATTGGGGGCAAGCTATCCAGGTCTGGGTCAAGGAAGTCGTAGATGAGGCGCCGGAATGACCCGGCCTGCTCCTTCTGGTATTGCATTCGTGCACCCTCATACTGAGCGCGATCGGCGAGCCGCACCCAGTCGTCGAGAAGCTGCTGGCAGCGGTCGAGCACCTTGGTGGCGAGTTGGTTCGCGTCCGCGGGGGAGAGCTCACCGTCATGCGCTCTGGCTCGTTCTGCGATCCGAATCGCGAATGCATCGAGCTGAGAGCGTACCGCCAGCACGGCCTGTGCGCCCGCAGCGGGAGTCAGCGTAGCGTTGCCCTGCCTGCAAAGGCCGATCAGGGCAGCGGCAAGGGCTCGATCCAACGCTCGCGGGGAGAACGGCGTGACACTCGTCGCCTCCACGCTCCGGTAGAATGTCTCATGGAACGCTGTGAATCGCTCGTAGTGCGATCGATCGCGGGGCTTGTGGATGTTGAGAAGAGCGGCCACGAGTCCGGGCCTCTCCGGATCACGACCCACTCGGCTGGTGGCTTGGATGTACTCGGCACTGGTCTTGGGCTGGCCGAGCACGACCATGAGGCCGAGGCGAATGATGTCTAGGCCGACCGAGATCATGTTGGTCGCCAGAGCGACATCGACATGCTCGTCGCTCCTGAATGGCAGCGCGAGGCGGCGTTTGGCCTCGGCAACCTTGTCGGTGGATACACGGGAGGTCAGCTCCACAACCTCGTAGTCAATGGTCCTGTCGGCGAAGAGCCGATCCTCCGGTTCGCGACGGCGTCGGCGACCGTACTCAATGAGCCGAGTACGAACCTCGTCCTCAATGATGCGACGGCTTCCACCCAACTCGCGGAGGGAGTTAAAGTACCCTAGCACGGTCATGTATGGGTCGGCCGGATTGGCCGGGTTCTGATTCCCGCCTGCTCGCATCCACGCATCCTGTGCTGCGCTCAAGAGCGCGAGCACCGCACGGAGCATGACGACCTTGAGGCTGCGGCCCTGGGCAGCGATGCCGATGTATTCACGCGCGGGACTCTCTGTGGCGGGCAATGTTTCGGCGAAGAACGAGTCCTTTCGATCGGGCCCTGGGCAGGGGAAGACCTTTGTCCGCAAGTAGCCGAAGAGCGCTCGGATCTGGCTGTCCGCACGGCGCACGGTGGCCGTGCTGGCGATGATCTTGGGCGGCAGAGTAAGGCCGTCGACCTCTAGGCTCGCGAGCGCACCGATCGCGCTTTCGTAGAGGCCCGCGATGGTCCCGAGCGGGCCCGAGATCAGGTGCAATTCGTCCTGGATGATGAGGTCGGGCGGGAGGAGTGCTCCACTCGGCAAGGGCGTTCCCTTGCCGGGGTCACAGGGTCCGTAGAAGCCATTCGCGTCGTATCGGTTCACCTTGCCAAACAGCGTGCCGGTGTGTCCGGTCCACGGTAATGCCGCGAACTTGTCGACGGTCGCGATGATGAAACACGGGAGGCGACGGTACAACGGCTCGTCGATCGCGACGATCGGAAGGTATCGGTCACCAGTAAACGGGCATCGGTGGTTCGCGCAGTGCACAAGGAGATCTGTTGGTGCCCTCAGGTTGGGTGACAATCGGAAGGAGTTGCGCGTGAACTTCGTACCGCACCATGGGCACTCTTCGAGTGGAATCGGGGAAGGCTGCCGGTCATCCTTGAGGAACCGCGTGGTCTTGGTGTAGGCCGTGTACTCTCGATGAGAGCTTTTGTCGCCCTGGTGGCCCATTCGGTTCGGTGTTGCCGCCTGGCCAACCCAAAGCCCGATCTCGAATGGCCACTCTCCCAGCGCTGGCTTGTTCGCCTCGCGCTCGAATTCCAGTGCGCAGATCAGTGCCGCAGCGCGACCGAGCTGGTCGAGCGTGAGCAGCCGCAGCGTGTACCGCATCAGCACACTTACACCCGCGCCTTGGATTCCGGGGTTGCGCAATCGACGAAGCACGAGCGTGAATGCGGCCAGACCCAGATATGCCTCGGTCTTGCCACCGCCGGTGGGAAAGAACAGGAGGTCCACAACCGCCCGGTCGTCATGCCGCGGGTCAACGATGCCGGGAAGCGTCATCAGGATGAACGCGATCTGAAACGGGTGCCACTTCGGGGCCGTCACCTTGTCCGGCGTTGAACTCTGCTGGATGGCGAAGCGTTGTCTCGCGGCCCGTGCCATGGCACGGTTGGCAGTAGCGAACGCCTGCAGGACCTGAGGATCCTTAAGTAGTGCGATTCCTGCCTCGATGCGATCCGATGCGATGCGCGCTTCCGCGAGCATGTCCTGTGCCGTCTGTCGATGGGCGCGTGACAGTGAGGTCAAGACCGTTTGCTGCTGCGCGATCCACGCCCTGTAGTGAGTCACCAGCGGGCTCAGTTTGGAGGCGGCGTCGGCTGCGTTCGTCAGGCTGCCGAGCGATTCCATGCCAAGCTCGACATCGAGAATCGCCGCCGGAGCGACACGTTCAACCTGCGCCGTGGGGATCCATGTCGTCCGAACCGTCCGGCAAGTCTGCTCTGTCTTGACTTCCTCTGCTGAGACGCCGTGCCCAACGGCGTACTCATACGCATCGCGATACTGGAGATCCGCGATGCGGTGGTCCCATTCGTCGGCGACATCGCTGCCGCGAGGGTCCGGCCGTGGCACAAATCCGGGGCTGCAGTGGAGCGTCAATCGCACCTGGAACACGAACGCCTTGTACGCCGGTTCGGTCTGACTGCGGAAGTTGACGACAAAGATCGATACTGCCCTCGTCGCGGCGGGCAAGCCGGCGACACCCGCATCTCTGCTTGTCACGATGAGCCGGATTCCTCCGCTGCCCGGAACATCTACGTCTGCGGGCCTCGAACCCGGCGGCGGAATGGGCACAGCAATGGTGTGCGACTGCGGCGTCCGACGCCAGCCCTTCTTCGCCGGCTTGCCTGCCTCTTCCGCATCGACGGCCGACTCGCCCGCGAGTTCGCCGGCCCCTGGGCCGAGGCTCCGTTGCGCCGCGGCATCATCGCCTTCGCCGGCCGCGGGCTCGCCTTTCCCCTCCGGATCCTCGAAGGCGTAGTCGCCCCAGTCGATATCCGCCTTGATCGAATCGACCCTGCCGGGGACGAGCACACTGAGCCCCATGGAACTGGGCAGGAGACTGCGGCGGGCCGCTGACTTCTCGGGATCGGCGCCATCATCCAGACCGCCTGGCTCTGCGGGTGAGTCAATCTCCTCCGTCGAGGTCGCGTCGAATCGCTGGACGACATCCGCGGACGCGGGCGTGAGGAAACCAGTGAGATACCACCGCGTGGGCGGTTCCGGCAGCAACTCGTTGGCGAACGCGTGGTCGTTCGTCGGTCCGACGAGATCAAGGCGAAGTGCCTCGACCAGCGTCGATCGCACCTCGACACTCGTTGCAGGCAGTTGCGTCTCACTCGGCTGTAGATTCCCCATCGCACCCCACGTCGCTCAGTCCTTCTTGACCACAACCGCTTTGCCACCGAGAAGCTTCTGCTTCCACACAGGCCACTGCTCAACCTGTGCGCTTGCCTTCTTCAAGTGCGTCACAAGGGCTGCCCGGGATTGCTGCACTTTGACAGCCTGCTGGCATTTACCCTTGGGGTCACTGGTCTGAATCCGTGTGGTCATTGTGCTCCTCCTGACGGGCTTTATCAAACATGTTACTGGCGATCAGCTCGAGGTCCAAGTACGATGCAGGCAGCATTTGGAGCCTCAAAGTGCCGTTCTCTGGCCTCCACTTCAGAGCTGCCCCATCCAGATTCTTTCGGTTGAGACGCCTCCCAGAGCCCAATCTGAGCGAGAACAGGTCGAAGAACCGACGCGGGCCGACGCCGACGAACGGCTCAAAGTGTACGCGCTCGACATCGCCCTCGGATGCTTCAGCTGACAGCCCGATACAGATCGAGTCCTGGTGAAACTCGCCTGCCTTCGACTTCACATACGGCTCGATGAAGACCACTCGTTCAATACCAGCTGCCACAATGTGCTTTGCACAGTTGTGACATGGAAAGGTGGTCGAGTACAGCGTCCCGCCCGAAACGGGGATGCCTGCTCGTGCGCATGCGAGCAGCGCATCCATCTCAGCATGAACGACTCGGCCGTACTCAGTCAGATCGCGAATCCGACTTTCCTCCAGTACGGTTCGCACCTTCTCGGCTTCGAGACCATGCTCCGCACTTCGGGAGACGATGTCATCGATGATCCGGTTCTGCTCGACCTTGTTCGAATCACTCCCCCTCGCGAAGTCCCGGCCGTCGCTCGGAAAGCCAACGTCTTCAGGCATCTTGTCCGTCGCCGGCCAGTACTGACCGCCGAGAGCCTTCGGGCAGTCATTCGCGCCCGTTGCCACAACCTGCTCACCCACATTGATCACTGCACCAACCTGCGGCGACAAATCCGCTGATCGCAACGACGCAGCGAACGCCAGGAACATGCAGAATTCATCTAGCGTCGGCGTCACGTACGGATGGCCAAACAGCAGCGCCAGCAGTCGCCAGATACTTCGCTTCAGCCGATCTTCGTCACCATCAATACGAAGGAAGAAATCAGATAGGTGAAATGTATCCGTCACACGCTGACCATGGTCAAGATGCTCATCAGCATCACGTTCGATCAGTTTCTTCGCATTCTCTTCTGAAAGCCGCTTGTCGCTCTTCAGGTATTCCAGTCGCCGCTGTTCATTGGCGTGAACGCCCACCAGGTAGAACCCCTGCGGGTAGATAGCCCGAAGCCGCTCCACCTCCTCTGGGTGCTTGAGTGAACTCACGATGTAAGCGCGCTTGGGGCGAGGCTCCGCCTTGCCATCCTCGCCTTCCGCTCGGCCCTTACTGATGACGCTCGCAACTCCCAATGCCAGAATGGAGTTGTCCCCTGAGTTGAGCCTCGCTTCATTGCCTGCATCCATCAACGAGGAGATGCGTTGGAATTCATCGTTCTCGTCCCACTTCTCGGGCTCGACAAGAAGTGGGATGATGTGTTCCGTGACTCGAATGAGTTCGACGTCGTAGCCGATGATTTTCAGGCGATTCTCAAGCGCATCGCGCACCTTGCCAAGTTCTGTCCCCACAGCACCGATCAATCCAATGACCAGTTCCGACTCTGCATAGGCGTCTTCAAGCATCGTCCTGCTCCGATTGCGCAGCGATCCCCAGTTGTATACGATACGGCAAGAGCCCGTGGTGGCTGGGCTTCACAGTTCAACCCCCAGCAGCAAGTCGTCTGACGGAACGCGAGCAAGCTCCACCCGGATCAAGTCTGGCGGAATGTCCGTCTCTTGCGGCCTTGTTGTCGTGCTCACGATCAGCTGGAACACCGGCGACGAAGTCTGATGCCAGGCAGCGAGCCGGCGCATCAGCCGGTTGAAGATCCCAATCTCCATGTCGGCCTCGCGAGGGCTGTCGAGGATCATCATTCGGGGGTGATGCCCATATCCATCCATGGCCGATTGAAGCGCCGCAAGGTCAAGGCTCAGAACGAGCGCCGACGTGGAGGTCGCTTCCCCAGGGGCACCTGTCCGGCCCACGATGTTGAGGCGGATGGCCTTTGACTCCATCGACAACTCGAAGCGACGGCTCGCGCCGACAAGCTCTTCGCATAGTGCGGCAAACCGCTTTGGCAGCCAAGCCCGCGTGGTGGCCAGCGACTCGCGAAGCTGACTCTGCTTCTCGCGCGACTGATTGATCTGGGTGGTCAGTTCATCGTGCTCGCTCATGGCCCGCGGCAGGCGCGACGTTCGCTGAATATGCCGCTCAACTCGCTGATCCATCGCGCGATGAAGAGCAATCCGTCCATCGATGCCGGCCGTGAGGGTGGAGAGGCCCACCTCAGCCTGCCGCAGTTCGGATCGCCGCGCCGTCAGATCGGCGCTGAGTTTCGGCGTTGTCGCTCGCAACTCCTGTTGCCGCGCCTTGATCTGCTCAAGCTCCCCCTCCAGGTCGGCCACGCCGTCCAAGTCCGGGCTGGGTACCTGCTGTCGAGCGATCTTCAACTTCGCGGGGCAGTCGTCTGTCTGCAGGTCGCAGAGTGCCGCGAACTGCTCGTACACGGTCCGAGGTCGCTCTCGCCGCCTATTGATATGTACAGTCACTGCGTGGGCCCGAGCGGCAAGTGACCTCTCCTCAGCGGTAGCGTCCGCCAGTGACTGGAATGCACGCTCGTAGCTCGCGCGAATGGTGGCGAGGCCCAGCTTCTTGACTTCCTCCTCGCGAAGAGCGAGCAGTCTCTGCGTCCGTTGCCGTATCAACTCCTGCTCAAGTTGCGAGATGCCGACCGCGTTCGATTCAAGCAGGGCCTGAAGATCGTTCGTAACCGCTGACTCCTCCGCGCCAATCTGCCGTTCCAGGCTCTTCACCTCGTCGGCCAGGGTCTGCCGCCGCTGGAGTAAGTCGTCATGCTCCTCGAAGAGCACCTTCTCGCGGTTGTCCATCAACCCGCACACAGAGCGCAGGACGATTGATGCGTCCTCCTTGTCCAGCACGTGCGTCCCTGAATCGGTCTCCACATGCCGCCACACGAGCGGATGCGCATAACGACACTTCTGATCCCTCGCGATCCAGGCGAGCACATCGAGCCACTCGATTGGCCGGCGGGCGTGTGTCAGCAGCGGTGAGGTGACGGGCTCCAGCACTGCGTCACCCAAGCGCCGAAGGAATTCGGCGTAGGCGTCTTCCGGCTGTTCAGCATCCAGGAGCTCTCGCCACTCGCTCACTCGCGCGGCTCGGGCAACGAGCGTGGAGGGAGCGCCCAGAGGCCGGAGCACTGCCCAACCCTCTCCGCCTACACGAAACTCGCCGACGACAACACTGTCCGGCAATGCCCGACGGATGGCGACTCGGGTTTGGCTGTCCGCGTATCGAGCTTCGCCGAGAAGGTAGCGAATCAAACGGGTCAGAAGCGTCTTGCCGACATCATGGCCGAGCGCCTCAACCGCATCGGGTGCTGGTTGCCGCGTGACGATGAGGTTCAGGCCCAGCTCGAACGGGATCTCGCGGATGATGTCAACAGGCTCGACTTGCCGGAGCAGCACGAGCCGCCGGATCCACACCGGGGGCTCGGACGTGACCGCCGCTGGCGGAGGATCAGGGAACAATGTATTGGACATCGTCCACCTCCACCGGCCAGGCGCGCTTCAGTGCTTCGCCTTCCCTGAACAGCGCTGCCGCCTCCTTCGCCATGTCCGCGTGCTCTGGTTTCGTGAGCGTGATGCGTTGATCGGTTCGGGTCACGACTCCGCCGTCCGAAAGCGTCGCGTAGCCCATTGCCGTGAGCGACTGCCAGAGCTGTTTGAGCGACCCCAGGGGATCCTGCGTGCTGTTGGCTGCCGTGGCGCTGCCATCCGCGTACAACTCGCGAGCTCGCTGGTTTACCGCCAGAATGAACATCCGCTCGGCTGCGACCTGCCGGACTCGCGCGGGCGCGAGTTCGTCAAGGATCGCCACCATCAGCTCGACGGCCTCCAGCATCGGAACCGGCTCGACTTCGAACCCGCCTGCTGGCGCCTTGAACAGGTCTGGGACGGACGCCGCGACTTTCTTACGACCCCGCTTCGCTGCCTTCGGTTTCTTCTCCGCCGCCTCCGCGGCCAGGCCTGTTCGGCGTTCCTCCTCGGCGCGCTGCTTGTTCAGTTCCAGCAGGCGGGCGAGGACCTCGTCGCGGGTCTCCTCGGGCCAGCGGCAGCGCCAGGCGAGGCGCTTGCGGGACGGTGGCAGCTTGGCGGCGAACGCCAGGGCCTCGGCCGCGGTGGGCCACCAGAGTTGCTCGGGGACTTCGAGGTCCGGCGGCAGGTCGTCATCCTCGATGTCGAGGTAGTCGAGGCCGAAGCCGCAGACGGGGTGGATGTCGGTCCAGTCGTAGGCGTCGAGCACGGCGCGGTCCATGGCATCGTGCAACTCGCGCAGCTTGAGGATGTCCGCGTCGCCCTCGGCCGGGTCGTGGAAGCGGTTGTAGGTCGCGGTGAGCCCCTCGTTGTTGCGGACCATCAGATCGGCACGAAACTCGTAGTACGCCTGGCCCGCCGCCTCCATCCGCGGATTCGTCTCGAAGCCCGCGGGGAGTGGGTAGGTCTCAAAGCAGTCTGTCGGGGTGTAGCGGAGATCGTCTTTCATGGACGAGGCAAAGAACCGTGCCCACGCTTCGTGAGGCTGGCACTGCAACGTGCAAAACGCCCCCCATGCGTCAAACGCCAGAACCACGAGCGTATTGGCGAACACCATGGCAGGCGGAAGCATCGCAAAACTCATGTGCGGCGTCGCGCCGCAGTTGATGACGAGCACTCGAGGGAGGCCGACGATGGCGGCGTAGAGTTCGCCACGAGGACGCAGGTAGAGCCACCAGTTCTCCTTACCCCACTTGTCTTTCTGGGCCAGCCTTTCGGGCTTGACCCGTTCCTCTACAAGAGCCAACAACTCAGGCCAGCGACGATGAACCTCTGCCTTGCTCAACAAGCCAAAGTTGATCGCATAGCGGCTGTGCGCCAGTGATGGATCGTTGTTGACTTCCTCTCCGCCGATGTATGGATAGATCGCGTGCTGGTTGTCAGGACGTGCCCTAATCAGAGCTTCCATCTCCGTCAGAGAAGAAGCAGCACCGCGGCCGCCCAGGCCGTCGAAGGTGAAGCCCATGCCCAAGATAATGACGCCTTGAAAACTCTTCCCCGCGTTTGCTTGCAGGACTTCGGGGTTGTCGTGAGTGCCGGCGTGGAAAAGATACGCAGAGATCATCGGCACGGGCCGTCCATCGAGTTCGAACGGGCCGGGTAGCTCACCCTTGTGTATGTGGACGACGCTGACCACGACGGCGGCCTGCCCGGGCCACTTGTAGCGGCGCCGGGCGGCGTAAATCGTGCCACCATGCGTGCAGATCCAACGCAGCCCGGTAGTGCGGGTATCGCCCTGACCGATGGTGTTGGTCGCGATGAGCCCGAAGCACCCGCACGGGCGGAGCAGGTTGAACCCGCGCCGGAAGAAGTGGGCTACGAGATCGGCGTTTCCATGTGCTTCTTCATGCAGTGCCTGCAACCAGTCCAGGTAGTGCTCGCGGTTGCTATTGATCAGCGTGTTCTTGCCTGCAAAGGGTGGATTGCCGACGATCGCATCGAACCCCGAATCATCGCGGCCGAACACTTCGGGGAACTCGATTTCCCAGTGAAACGGCGCCACCGGTTGCTGACCACCGCGCAAGTGGCTAAGGGTTGCCTGAATGTTGGTGAAAGCCTTCGCATCGGTCCGCTGCTTCCAAGCCGCGAGCAGGCCGAGGTACTCGTCGCGCGTCTCCTTCCGCTCCCTGGGCTTGGACCCGTCGAAGAACGACGCGACGCACAGGTCGCCCGCGAGCCGCGCCGGCTCCAGCGCCTCATCCGCGACGGCCAACTTCTGCGCCTTGTTCGCAGGCGGCATGTCATCGCCCGCGGCGAGGATCTGGCGGCGTTCTCGCAACGCCCTGTCCATCTGCTCCGCGAGCTTGCCCTGCACAAAAGTCGGCTCGCCCGTGCCCTCCAGGTTGAAGTGGGCGATCTGCTTGCGCGTCAGGCCCACGAGCGAATCGCCCGTGCGAAGCGAGTGGTCGAGGAAGGTGAACGGGTGGTCCTTGGCGAGCGTGGCCAGCCAGAGGGAGAGTTTGGCGAGGTCGGTCGCCATCGGGTTCTTATCGACGCCGTAGAGGCAGCGCTGGGCGATGAGGCGGCGGGCGTAGAGCAGTTCATCCTCATCGGCGGGGATGCGCGGCTTGTAGCCGTGGTGCGCCCACGAGGCGACGAGCTGATCCGCGAGTTGGCGGCAGGCCTCGACGAGGAACGCGCCCGAGCCCATGGCCGGGTCGCAGACCTTCAGGTCGAGGATCTGGTCGGGCTCGGGGTGCTCGCCGAGTTGCTTGAGGATCGGCTCCAAGGCCTTGCGGACGATCGGCTCGGTGAGCGAGCGCGGTGTGTAGTGCGAGCCGGTCTTGCGGCGCTCGTCGGTCGGGACCAGCACCATCGTGCCAGCAGATACCGGCTGCGGCGTGGCGTTGCGGGCGATGCGGCGTTCGAGCGCGGCGAGCAAATCATCGATGGCGGCGGCATCCTTCACGGCCGCGGTCATGGTGCTGGTGAGCTTGTAGTCGGTTTGGTCCTGGATGGCCTTGGCGCGGTCGGCGGGCTTGGTCTTGAGGAGTTCATCGAGGTCGACCGGCACGGGGGCACCGTGAGCCTTGGCGGCCTTGAGGGCGATGGTGGCGCCGGTGGCCCGCTCCAGGCGGAAGCCCATCATGGTCTCGTAGACCGAGCCGATCTGCTCGACATCGAGCGTGCGGTAGGAGAGCCGCTGGCCGTCGAGCAGGAGGAGCTTGCGGAGGACGCGCTCGATGGTGCCGTCGGGCACGAGGGGGAGCTTCTTGTCGGGGAGCGTCTGCCCTTCGAGGAACGGGTAGCGGTCGGGGTCGAAGAGGTGCCCCTCGCGGGCTGGCATTGCAAGGAGCGGGTGCTGGCACCCGAAGAAGACGGCGCGGCAGAGGGCGATGATCTGCGGCCACGCGCCGTAGCGGTGGTCCATCGTGTCGGGGTTCTGCTCCGCATCGGTGCGGAGCCGCTCGAAGAGGCCGTGGATGGAGTAGTTGCGGACGTAGAGGTCGGAGGTGGGCATCAGGCCGCGGTCTTCGGCGTAGAGCAGGAAGACGAGGCGCATGAGGACGGTGAGCAGGCCCTGGTAGATGGAGTCCGGCTGGTCTTTGAGGACGGACATGAGCAGCTCGGCGTGGGCGCGCTCATCGGCGGCCTGAAAGCCGCGGAGGAGTTCGTAGAGGGCGTCGAGGACCTGTTGGGCGAGGGTGTTGGAGACGCGGGCCTGGTAGTCCCGGCTGCGCTTGAGGAGCGCGGGGAGGCGCGCTTCGGTGGGTGCCGAGAGCAGGCGCTCGCGGCTAAGGAGCATCTCGAAGGCCGCGACGATGGGGCGACCCGCGGTCTCGACCATGGCCGCGACGGGGAAGGTGACTGTGCCAGTGTTCTCGCCGCGGGGCGCGTAGACGAGGCGGAAGTGCGTCGGTGTGGTGAGCAGACCGATGGACACCTCGGCCTCGCGGAGGAGACGCTCGAAGCGGCGGGTGTGGGAAGCGGTCCAGCCGGAGAGTTCGGAGTCGCGCTGGGCGTCGAGGTCCGTGCCGAGCGGGAGTTCCTGG
Organism: Phycisphaerae bacterium; assembly: GCA_039794345.1. Taxonomy (GTDB): domain Bacteria; phylum Planctomycetota; class Phycisphaerae; order Phycisphaerales; family UBA5793; genus UBA5793. The sequence continues at coordinate 66,731 of JBDIVQ010000002.1, forward strand.
ATGAGAAGCATCCACGGGCGTTCGGGGTCGGCGGGCTTGGGCGGGACGAAGGCGTAGGTGGGTTCGAGGGTTTCGCCGAACTCCTTGAGCGGGATCTTCAGGGCCTCGGGGATGGGGTGCTCAGGCGTGGCGCCGATGATGCAGTCGTCGGGCCACTCAAGGAACTCTCGGAGGATGCCGAGTGTCGAGCGGATGATGGGGTAGGGCTTCTCGCGGTCGCCGGCTTCGGTGACCCGTTCAAGAAAGCGTTGCTGCAAAGGGGCGGCGTTGCGATTGGTCGCCACCTGTGCATCGGCGAGCGCAGCCGGCGACACGACCAGGCCATCGGGCTGGAGGTACCCGATCCACGTCTGGTGGTCGCGGATGATGGGGTCAACCGCCATCAGGCGCCCTCCGGGATGAGGTAGACGATGCCCAGGGGCTCGATGCGGGCTGACGCAACGGTGTAGAAGCTCACGATGCGTGCGGGCTCTCGCTCCAGGTCGTCCTCCACGTTGTCAATCCATCGCTGCCAGTAGCGGCGATTGGACTCGTAGGTGCGCTTCTCATCGTCTGTCGTGAAGAGTTTGAGCTGGGAGTCGGCTGACTTGCCAAGTTCGGACTCGATGCGCTTCTTCTGGTCTTCGAGGATCCGGCGCATCTCCTTGGACTCGGCCTCGCCGCGTTCCTGGAGTTTCGCCTCGGCTTCGGCGCGGGCGGCGTCGCCGCGGCCCTGGATGAAGGGGAGGAGTTCGTCGAGGTCGCGGGGGAGGGAGGCGAGGTATCTCGCCGCGGCGACTTCGGGCAGGCCGCGTTGCGCACCGGGCTTCAACGCGGTGGTGAGCAGCTCGACCGTGCGGGCTTCGGCTTCGCGGGCGTACGGCTTGAGAGGTTCGTGCCGGGCTGAAGGGTCTTGCCAACGGGCGGTGACGGTGAGCACTTCTTCGTGAAGGCGGCTGGCGCCTGGGCCATAGAGCGAGAGCCGTCCGAGGAGCACGACTCGGGGCACATTGTCAGAACTCTGCGCGATGCACGCGCGCGAAAGGTCGTGGTGCACGAACCCTTGGGCAAGGAAGCGGCCGAGGAGCCGCTGCGCGATGCGATGTTGCAGGTGGACCTGGACGATGCTGTCGTCGATGCCCTTGGGCGGCTCGAAGACGATCGGCCTGATCGGGGCTTCGCGACGCCAGGAGAAGTCGCGCTTGCCGTTCTCGGGAAGGCTTCTGAGCGTGTCGAGCGTGGGCGCCCAGGTCGGGTCGCCGCCCTTCTTCGCGTCGAGCCGGGGGAAGATGTAGCGGCCGGAGCCCGGGGGGTCCTCGACGAGCGGCTCGGCCTTGTTGATCTCCAGCGCGCACGAGAGGGCGTCGCGGAAGGATTCTTCGTCGAACGCGATCCACTTGCGAGCGTCATCGACTCGTCGGTCGAGGCCCGCGATCTGCTCGCGAAGGTCATCCTGTCGGAGCCGTGCTGCTTCGAGTTCCTCTTCCGTTGTCGCCTGCTTCTCCGGGTCGAGACTGGCGCTGTCGATCGCCCCGGCCATTCGGGCGGCGTCGGCATGGCGGATGCCGTGCTTGAGCGTGTCAGCGAGCCGCGATTCGAGCACCTGCGAGAGACTCCCGAGTTCCTCGCGGATGGTCTTCGTCTTCCGCACGAGGGCCTGGAGGACGCGGTCCTCCGGTCGCTGGAGGTAGACGAAGTAGTGGCAGTACACATTGTCAGAGGGCTGTAGCTTCCGGTCGATGCGGCCGTTGCGCTGCTCAAGGCGGCTGGGGTTCCACGGTACGTCAATGTGGAACAGGTTGTGGCAGTGGGCCTGGAGGTTGAGACCCTCGCGAGCGGCATCGGTGGCGATCAGAATCCGCACGGGGTGCTCGTCGGGCGGGGCGTTGAAGGCACGCTTGATCTGCTCGCGCTTGTTCGGCGGGGTAGGGCCGTGAAACACTTCAATGCGCTCATCTGCTCGGTCGGTGCCGGCGACCGCCGCGCGCAGACAATTGAGGACGTACCGCTTCGTATCCTCGTACTCGGTGAAGAGGATGACGCGGAGGTCCGTCCACCCTGCACCTCGCGACGGCTCACGCTCGCCGGGCAGGCGGAGCCCGGCACACATCTTCTCTCGCATCCACTGGATCAGGTGCCGGATGCGTGCATCCGGCAGGCCGCGTTGCTGCTCGGCGATCTGCTCCATGCGTTCGAGAAGTTGCTTCTCGCGATTACGGTCCGCACGGGTCTGGTCGCCGGTCGTGGCTTCGGTGGCGGCCTCGAACTGGTTGTCTTCCAGGGCTGAGAACTCTTCCTCGGTCAGTGCGGCCCGGTCGTCGTCGCTGTCGATGCCGCTACCAAGAAGGTCGGCGTCCTCGGCTGCAGCACTGCGGTCGGAAGCGGCGGGGAGTGAAGCCTGTTCTCGCTCCCAGATACGCTCCATCGTCTTGCGGTGGACCCGGAGCGTCTTCGCGAACGCCTCGACCGAGGAAAGCAGCCGCTGCTGAAGCCCGGAGATCAGAAGCCCTGCGGCGGCCTGCTTGCGCTTGCTCTCTCCCTCAACCCGTCGTGCGCGAACCTCGCGGTATTCGTTGAGAAAGCGGGAGAGTTCGAGTTCGGGTGCATCCTCGGGCAAGCCCTTGATGTCAACCTGCACGACATGCCGTTCGGGAAAGCCCCCGGCGACGGTGCGCAGGTCATCCTTGAGGCGGCGGACCATCACGTCGTCGAGGTTGCTCTTGAGCACTTTGACGCCGCGGCAGAATCGTTGCGAGTCGAGGATCTCCAGCAGGGCGCTGAAGCTGTTCGAGTGGCCATTGTGAGGCGTCGCCGAGAGGAATAGTCGATGTTCGAAGCGTGGGGCAAGGTCTCGAATGGCACGAGTGATTCGTGAATCGATGGCGTACTTCGCACCGCTGGATGGCGCGGCATGGTGGGCTTCGTCGAGAATCAGCATCGATCCCGGACGCAGATTGTCGAGCCAGTCGCGTAGCGGGGCGGCGTACGTTTCGTCGATCAGCAGGCGGTGGGACACGAGAAACCGTGGAAAAGTCGTCCACGGGTTGACCCCGAATCCTCGCTCCTCGCGCACACGCTCGACATACTCACGGTCGAGGATCTCGAACACCAGTCCGAAACGAGCCTCCAGCTCATCCTTCCACTGCGGCAGCATGGAGGGCGGGCAGGCGACAACGATGTCCCGGATGCGCTTGCGGAGCAGCAACTCCATCGCGATGAGGCCCGCCTCAATGGTCTTCCCCAGGCCAACGTCGTCGGCGATGAATATGTTGACGCGAGGAAGCCGGAGGGCCTTCCGCAGCGGTTCGAGCTGGTACGCGTCGATTCGGATTCCTGCACGGAAGGGAGATTGAAAGAGCAGCCGGTCTGTCGCGGTTACGCAGTTCCAGCGGATCGAGTTGACGTACGCGGCGAAGAGGCGCGGGGTGTCGAAGCCGCGCTCGCCGATCGACTTCCAAGTGTCGTCGCCGACCACTTCACGGTCGATTTCGAGCTCCCAGAGCGCATCGAGTACTTGCCCTTGCGCGTCGTCGTCTAGACACGCGAGTTGCAGGTGTGCCCCACCAATGCCCGCCTTAGCGCGCTCCACGAGATATGTCCGAGTCCTGACGCGAACCACATCGCCCACTCGCGGTGTATCCGACTTGACTTCACGCGTTTGCGGACTCACATGTCCCTCCGCCGGCCCCCAGTCAGAGAACTCGCGCGAACCCTCACAAGTCGAGTGCCCATACGGGTCAGACTGGCCAGTCTCGGTGTCCGACCCTGCCACATCGCTTTTCAGTTTAGGCGGAAGGAGCGTGGGGTTTGGGAGGAGTAGCCCGCATCGGCCGAACTAGGCTCTCACTCGCGACTTCTGATTCTGGCCTCGGCGTTGCTGGCATCTACGCGTTATCGACCTCGGCCGTCTCAGGCAGCGTTTCTCTGAGGGGATTTGACGACTCGACCCGCCTTGGCCTACAACTCTCAGCCTCCGATTCTCATTGGGGGGGCTGGACCGCGTGTTGAGGGGATTGGCGCCGTACAAGCCGTCGAGGCGATTCGACCAAGCCAACTGAGCCGCCGCCCTCGTGCGAGCGAGACCGAGGAGATGTTGCCATGCCCATCGAAGTCGGACTCTGGAAGCTCGGCGATCGACTCCAACCGGTGGATTTCAGCCGCATGGACAGTGAGAACCGCCTTGAAACGGTCCTGGCGGGCGACATCACGGTCGTGGACCCGGATCTGCTGCTAATTGGCCGGCAGGTGCCGACGGCCTTTGGCAAGTTCATCGATCTTCTCGCGATGGACTCCGAGGGACGGCTCGTCGTGATCGAACTCAAGAAGGATCGCACGCCGCGTGAAGTCGTCGCCCAGTTGCTCGACTATGGCTCGTGGGTGCGTGACCTTGAGGACGAGGACATCGCCGGCATTTTCGATACTTATGTGGCCAAGCACTACCCGGCACACAAGGCGGCATCACTGGACGAGGCGTTCTGCCAGCGATTCGGCGTCACTGAAATGCCTGAGTTGAACGAGTCGCACAAACTCGTACTCGTGGCGAGCGAGTTGGACGACAGTTCGGAGCGGATCATCACCTACCTCGCGGAGGAGTACGGCGTCTTCATCAACGCGGTGTTCTTCCGCGTCTTCCGTGACGGTCAGTGTGAATATCTCAGCCGCGCATGGCTCACTGACCCCGGCACGGTGGACGCCAAGGTGGAGGCCAAGCGGGAGAAGCTGCCTTGGAATGGAGAGTACTACGCCTCCTTCGGCGCCGACCAGAACCGTGACTGGGAGGAGGCCCGCAAGTATGGCTTCATCTCCGCGGGCGGCGGGGCGTGGTACTCCCGCACACTCGGCCTTCTCGAACCCGGTGGACGGGTGTGGGTGAACATCCCCGGCGGCATTGGCTATGTCGGCGTCGGCCGCGTTGTGGATGCTGTCGTGCCCATTGATGAGTTCACCGTCGACGACGGCACTGGAAGGCGGGTGCCAATTACCACACTTCCGATCAAGGCCGCGAAGCACACGACTGTGGCGATGAATCCCGACAAGGCCGAGCACTTTGTGCGGGTCGAGTGGATCAAGACCGTTCCAATCGCTGAGGCCGTCAAGGAAACGGGGTTCTTCGGCAATCAGAACTCGGCCGCCAAGCCCAGAGCGCGGAAGTGGCTCCACACGGTCGACCGCCTGAAGCAGCGATTCGGTGTCGGGGAAACCGGCACATGACCTTCTAGCGAGAACCAGATGGAGACCACCGCAATCCAGACTAGGATGTCTGCGTGACAGTGCATATCACGACAAAGCCGGACCATGCCTGGCTATCGCTCATTGCGTCTCGACGAGCGGTGCTGTGGTTCGGACAATCCAGCCGTCAAACTGAAGCCTCCGATAGCGCCGTATTCACCAGTATCACCGCGCATTCGTGGCACTCGGTCTACATTGACGGCGGGAACATCGGCATCGACCTCGAAGAGGCGGTGGACGGCGCCGCGATTGAGCCCCTCACGTTGCGAACTGTTCGCCAAGATCCGGATGCGACGAGGCTTGCGCCGAACCGCATCCCGATATACGCACTTCCACCCGCGGGCACTGGCGGAGCGGTGGCAACGCTGACGCGCCTGAAAATGCTCCAGCGGATACCCGCCGGGGCAGTAATCTTCGCCATTGTCTCCGGTAGTGAGAGTGAGTCCGCTGCCTTGCGAGAGGCGCTGGAGGTGTCGCCTGAGGTTGTCGAGTTAGTGGTAATCGGACCGGCTGCGCCTTCATTTGATCTGAATGTCCGAAGAGCGGTTCACTGGACCATCGAACTCTCTGGCTTCGACGCCTTCCTGCGATCCTTGGCCGCGCCGAACGACCTGCTCCGACGGGCTGCCACCATTGCATTGGCGACGGAGTCGGGAATTCGGCCCGTCGACCTATCACGCGCCATCGACCCAAGCGCGTCGGTTTTGGACAGATTCGAGCTGATTCCATCTGACCAGGTGCTTGCGGAAGTCTCGCCCTCGGATGCGCTGGTGGAGCAGTTGCTTGAAAGTCCGACAAACTCGTGGAAGCCATACGCCGCCGGAGTTCCGTTTGATCGCACAGCGCCATACCTTGCACCGCTGCGCAGCGCAATCAAGGAGTTCGCTCGGAAGGGGCCCGAGGCAACATGCACCGCGTGGCTAGATGCTGAGCAGGCATCGGGCGCAACCACATTGCTCAGATCAATCGCTTATGGGCTGGCACGTGAGGGGATTCCGGTGCTCCTTGCGAGACCAGGGACAGTGGGCTTTGACTTTCAACAGCTGTCCGCATTTCTTCGCTCCACCGCACCCATTCTCGATGAAGCGGGTGGCCACCGTGGAGAACTGCCTTGGATCATTGTGTTTGACGCTGAGCACGCTGCACGCGACGGAGAATTCTTGGCGGGTGCAGCAAGCGGACTTCGGAAACTCGGGCACCTTGCGCTAGTCCTAGCAATTCGTCCGGTGTTACTCTCCTCCCCGCGAACGCCGATCAGCGCGCACGGAGCATTCCTAACGCTCGGGCCGCGGCTTCCGAATGTAGTGGGTCGGGACGAAGCGGCGGCGCTGGGTCAGCACCTAAATAAGATTCTTCCGGCGCATCAGCGCCGATCGACGAGCGATTGGCTTGAGTTTCTGCGTCAGTCCGAACGACTCACGGGGGAAGGCAAGCAGAGCCTGTTCTGGCTTGCGCTGCGATTTTGGCTGCTTCGGTTTCCTGGCTCGGATCAACCGCTGAGACAGTGGCTCGCTGCAAAGCTCGAATCAGCTACTGTTGATTCAGATGCTTCGCTCGCGGGGCTGGCCGAGATCGCGCTCTTGTCGTCATTCCGCCTTGCCACACCCCATCAGCTCCTTCAAGCCGAGGTAAGAGAGGCTTTGAGGCCGCTATTAGGCGATGCCTCTCAGCCCTTCGGATTGCGGTCAGTCTGGTCGCCCACCCAGATCACGTACGCGCTGGCGCACCCGCTCGTGGCGGATGAGATCCTTCGCATTTGTGCTGCCGAATCTCCATTGCTGAAGCGACTCGGTGTCGCACAGTGCAACGGGTTGTTCGATCTTCAGTTGCTTCTTTTCGAACGCATTCTATCGCGTGAGGCAGCCGGCGAACCGGTTGTATTGCCCGTTGTCGAGGAGGTCGTCACTACTGCACTGCGCGTAGACCCAAGGGAGAGCCCGAGAAACTACCTCGCGCGCGAGCGAATTGTCTTCTTGATCGAGGCGGCACCGGACTCGGTGTTCGACGGAAGTCAATTGTTTCTCCACCATCTGGCAAAGGCCCGTCGGCACCTCGCCGCCGATCCACCAACGGGCGGGCATTGGGAGAATCCCGAGAACATCCGTGAACAGTTGGTTCTTGCGGAAAGCCACCTCGCGACTGCGCTCTCACCTGAGTTCGTCGTAGAAGAAGCGCGGCGCGAAGCACCGTTGAATCTGCATGTCACAAAGGCGCTCACCCATGACGTGCGCGCCCGCTTTGAAGCGGCACAGCGTAATCAGGACGTTGCGGCCCAGCATGCCGCACTCGCCCAAATGGAGTATGTGAAGGCACAGGCTCTTGACCCAGATAACACGTATGTGCTCGAGAACTTCGCCCGCTTCAAACTCCGAGAAGCTCGAGAGACGACCATCGAGGATCGCCGCGTGGCCTTGGCCATCGAGGCAGTAACCCTGCTGGAATGGGAGATGGCGGTAGACGGCGAGAGTCGACGTCGCGAGGCGATTCTCGAGACCTTGCTGTCGGCATATTCGCTCCTGCAAGCACAGGTGGGCTTGACCAATCTTCAAGTGATGGCTGATCGAGGGGACGAAGCGGCCGCGATCGCTGTAGCACGGTTTCTGGCATATCCGGATCGCTTTCCGGGACAGTCAGCACAGGATCCGAACCCTGCCGCCGCAATCAACCTGCTCCGAGCGGTGCCATCAGGGCATGTCAGTTGGCGATCTAGGTTGCTCTTGTACCAGCTGCTCTCAACAACGAACCCTCGCGACTTTGCTTCAAGGTTGGACGCTGCTAACGAGTTGGCTGCCATGTCCGGCTTCCCTTGGCCACTGCAGTCGAAGCTGGAGTATGCGATTCTCCTGATTCAGATGGGGCGCCATCGTGACGGGCAGCAGCAGTTTGCGCAGATCCGGGAAATGCTGGTATCACGGAGCGGCGGAGTGTCGGTTCCGAGCGAGCTCAGGTATCTGGCCGATCCGAAGGCGGACTTCGCGGTACCACTGAAGACATCGATCCGCGTGACCAATACCAGCAGTGTGGGGCGCAACTTTTATGGCATCCCGCATGGCTGGGGCGCGGTCGAAATTCCATTCCGGCCCTACCTCTTTGCGAGGCGGCGCATCGCCGTGCGCGACGACTTGGACTGCCTCATCCAATTCACCCAGTTCGGTCCACAGGCGGTTCCTCCGACGGAGGCCTGAATTGTCCGGCGCACGACGCTCATCAACTCGACCGCCGCCGCCGTCTGAACTGAAAATGGCGTCTCGCCAAGTTGTTGCAGACCTGCTGAAGCGTAATCACAAGCTCGAAGTGCCGACATCCTTCCTCGTTGTGGTCGAGGGAACAACGGATTGCCGCTACCTCCGGAGGGCTGCCGAATTGACATTGGCGGAATCCGGCGTGGACCTCCTCAGGCTCGACGTCTCAGCACTGGATGGAGCGGAATGTATCACAGTTTGCACGCCGATCAAACCAGAGGATCCATCTGGACTTCGAGGTGGCTTGCCACAGATCGAGCGTTTGGCTCGAGACATGCTCACACATGTAATCGAATATGAGGTACCAAGCCCGATTTGCTTCCTACTCGACCATGATGAGGCAGGAATTGAGGCCGCGAAGCGGCTCCGCAACCTCGGGTACAACTTGGACCGTGCTCGTCCGGAGACGCTTGAGCCCGAACATCACCCCTTTGCGTGCAGGTCGGGGATCCCGAGCACGCCGGTCGTCATTGAGGATTTGTTGTCTGTCCGGATTCAAAGGGCCTTTCTCGATGCCTACCCGGCGAATTGCGACGTGACATACCGCACCGGTGGCATCGTCCGCTGTGGGTGGCACAAGGAGTCGAAGGGAGATCTTTGCGATTTTGTTTGCGAGACCGCCGAGGCGATTGACATGATCGAGGTCATCCGGGCATTGGTTCGCGTAAGGGAACTCTGGCGACTCACCGTTCCACTCCAGATCGCGGCGATCCTGAAGCGCCAGCCACCTGATGGCGGGCTGTCATCACGCGAGGTCTCGCCGGATGGCCCTGTTTCCTTTGCTACCCCCAGTTGAGATGGAAGGTGGGACGCTTCGGACTCCGCACCAGCCTATCCAAGGCCGCAACAGTGAGTGGCTCCCGGGCAGGCAGACGGGTAGAAGATGTTCCGCATAGCGGAGCATCGTGCGCTGACGCAGGCGATCGGCCCATCCCGAGCACGCTCACCGCGTAGCACACGCGCCGGCGGATGGGGCCAGTGGCCTCGTGGCCGCGGCGCTCGCGCCTCGTTAACCAGTACGCTCCGAATTCGAACATGATGTCTGGTTTACAGCGCGCGAGCGCGACATGGGGGTGTACGGATCGCGCGCGGGAGTCGAATCCGCGGGCGGTCGTCGCTACGAGCCCCTTCGCCGTGGTCACGGCAGTGGACCGACCAACCCCGTTTTTGACAGCGCCACGGCGGTTGGACCGGCTTGGTTAACGCCGCGCGAGCGCTATCATGCCGTGTCCCCGATCAGCCAACGGTTCGAAACCGTTCGGATCGGGGAGTTCACGGCCTCCGCCCGATCTCGGCGGAGGCCGTGTCGTTTACAGCCCGCCGCGCCGATCGGCCCCGTTTGCACGCCGTGGCGGCCTTTCGGCGCTCTCGGGTTTGTGGAGAGAGCGAGGGGCGTCGATCCGAACGGCTCCAAACGGCGTCCTTTGAGACGCGCTCTCTCGCGCTCTCGGCTCTTGGTTTACAGGTTTCCGGGATCGGGGGCGCGATCGGAACGGTCCTTCATCCGATGTCGCAGTCGCGGGTTCTCATTCAAACGTGTGGACCACGAGTTGGCTGATCGCGCATTCGT
>JBDIVQ010000003.1:0-71107 GCA_039794345.1 Phycisphaerae bacterium
CCCACATCCAAACCCCGTGCTTACGCGTGGGGCTCGGTTCCGATCATCGCGCCGACGCGCCTGCCCTCGCCGCACACACCCGATCTCTCCACATCCAAACCCCGTGCTTACGCGTGGGGCTCGGTTCCGATCATCGCGCCGACGCGCCTGCCCTCGCCGCACACACCCGATCACCCCACATCCAAACCCAGTGCTGACGCGTGGGGCTCGGTTCATCGCGACGCGATGAACCGAGCCCCGACCGTGAGGGAGGGTCTTCGCCGAACACCGGTCTTCGCCGATCGATTCGGCAAGTGTTGGGCCCACGTGCCCGCGCGCCGACGCGCCCGACCACCCCACATCCAAACTCCGTGCTTACGCGTGGGGCTCGGTTCCGATCATCGCGCCCACGCACCTGCCCTCGCCGCACACACCCGATCTCTCCACATCCAAACCCCGTGCTTACGCGTGGGGCTCGGTTCATCGCAACGCGATGAACCGAGCGCGCAGGTCAGATCGTAATCTGACGTTCGCCGCGGCGTGTGCTTCGCGCCCAACTCTGTTGTCGCGTTGGATGATCCGCGTGGGCCATGGTGCATCATTTGCCCTTGCACTCTGTTGTCAGGTTGCAACCTGACGTACGCGCTTGCACCCTCAGCCGGACCTCGCAGAGTGGGCCGCCGGGAGGTTCCCGCCGGCTGCTGAAATCGATGCGAGCGGCGCGAACATGAAAAGCCCGCCTGCGGCCTGGTCGAGGGGCGAGCCGCAAGCGGGCGAGCGGGATGGCGGGATCGGTCGGTCGGGCCGGCCGGAGGTCGCGTCAGCGGACGCGCTCGGTGACGACCGGGGAGAGTTTCTCGAAGGCGGCGGCCTGGAAGTGGACCGTTAGGCCACGGGCGTTGCGAGGCACGGTGCGGACGATGCTGGCTCGTCCCGAGTTGTCCGCGCGGGCGGTCCCCATGAAGACAGGGTTGAGCAGGTCGAGGGTAACGTTGAGGTTGGGGATGTAAGTGTCGCCCGTCTGCAGTCCGTAGTAGAAGGAGATGGTCTCCTGGGGCGCGGCGCCGGAGGCAGCGAAGGTGGCGGAGCCGCCGGCGACGAGATTGTCCACGGTGAGGGCCAACTCGGGGTATTCAAGAGTGAGATTGCCACCGCAACCTCCGCTTTGTGAAGTGGTGCCCCAATTGACGCCGCCGATATTCACGCAGGAGGCCGGGTCGAAATTCACTTCAAGGCGATCGCCGGCGTAGTTGATCTGCACGCCGAACTGCTGAGCGCGGGGGGCGAGGCGCTGATAGAGGGCCTGGCAGATGGCTTGGCCGCTGGTCTGGAAGTTCAGTTCGGCGGCGCTGATGGAGGCGGAGAGCGTCCCGACATCGGTCACGATGCCTGCGGTGAAGATCGCCGGCTGACCACGGTAGTCAAAGGGATCGAAGACGGGATTCTCGAAGCAGACGGCGCCTTCGGCCGGCGCGGAAGCCGTGACGACGTCGTGCTCCGCGGTTTCGTTGTTATAGAACTCCACCCTCATCATGCTGTCGAGGTAAGGCAGGGTCAGGCCGTTGTCGCCTTCGGACTGCACCGTGTAGCCCTGCCGGTGAAGTTCAGCGGCGATGGCGTTGCGCTTCTCAAAGGCCCGCGAACGGGCTGGAATCACGACGTCGATGACGCGGATGAAGTTGGGGTCGTTTGGCCACTTGGCCGTATCAGCGAACACGATGGTGACGGTGGCGTCCTCCTCATTCCCCGCGTCGGAGAACTTCATGGTCACGGGCTTGGTCTCGGCCAGAACGGCAGAAGCAACAACGGTCACCAGCAGACATGCCAGACGGGAGAGAATCGCGTTCTTGCGGCCCATGGCTCGCTCCTTTCGGGGTTGCTTGGGTCTGCGCATCGCAGGCTCCCGACGGAACTCGGATTCGGCCTCAACCGCGGGCAATCCAGCATTGTGCGATAGGCCCGGGCCGCCTGGGCGCCGCCGCCCCACCCACGGAAAAAGCCCACTCGCGGCTGCGTGAGTGGGCGAGAGGCTGGTTGTCGGAGGCGGGCAGTGTCGCTCTGGGGCACCGGTCTACTGCACACGCTGAATGACGACTTGAGAGAGATCCTCATTGGCGGCGGCCTGCATGTACACCGTGACGCCGCGGGAGTTGGCGGGGACGGTTCGAGTCAGCCGGGCCACGCCCTCGCTGTTGGCGCGAGCGGAACCAATGGTCACCGGACTGAGCAGGTCGAGGGTCACGTTGAGATTGGCCAGGTACGTATCGCCGATCCCTCGGAGTGAGTAGTAGAAGTACACGGTCGAGCGGGGCACGGCGCCGGAGGCGGAGAAGGCCGCCGAGGCGCCGGCGCGAAGCGGATCGACGGTCAGCGTCAACTCGGGATTCTCGATGAGCAGCGAACCGCCGCATCCTGCGCTTGGTGATGTCGTGCCCCAGTCCACGCCTCCGGCGTTCACGGTGAAGGCGGGATCGAAGTACACTTCGAGCCGATCGCCGGCGTAGTTGATCTGCGCGCCGAACTGTGGCGCACGAGGCGCGAGGCGCTGGAAGAGGGCCTGGCAGATGATCGGGCCGTCCGTCTGGAAGTTGAGTTCCTGCGCCGAGATGGTCGCGGAGAGTTCGCCCACATCGGTGACGATGCCAGCGGTGAAGACGGCCGGCTGGCGATTGACATCGAACGGCTCAAAGAAGCCGCTGAAGTGCACGCTCGCGCTCGTCGGCCCCTCGGTCTGGATGACATCGTGCTCCGCCGTGCCGCCGTTGTCGAACCCGACCTCGATCTTCGTGTCGATGGCGGTCATGGTCAGGCCGGCGCCGGAGAGGCTTCGGACGTTGGTGATCCCTTTGCTGGTGAGTTTGGCGGAGATCAATTCCTCCTTCTGCTCGGCGTTGCAGGGGTCCGGAATGTCCACCTCAATGTCGTCGCGCGCCTTGCGGCCGGTGGCGGTGTCGTTAAAACTGATCGTCACCTTGCCCGCCGTCATCGGATCGGAGAACTTCATCTCGACGGACTTGGTGTCGCCGAGCGCGGCGGTTGTCAGGCCGATCGCAAAGAGGAACGCGAGCATCGCGCGACGGTGGGGGTGGGTGGGTTCCTGTTGGCCGGACATGGGCTGCTCCTTTTTTCAGTGGTGCGGCGGACAGGTGCCGCCGGGACATCCCAGTACTCGCAAAGCGGGGCGTCAAAGGCAACCACTCCCTCCGGAATGACCCTCGAACCAGCCCGGGAAGGTCCGGGAACGCGCCCTTCTCACATCAGTCCAATCGCCGCCGGCGGGGGATGTCCCTCCGGTCGATCCCCGAGTCAGTGCGGAGCCTGAAGGCAACTTGCACCTCGTTCGCAACCTCGACGGGGTATTGTGCGAAAGGACAAAACGTGCAGAATCCCCGCTCTCCTGCCCGAAATGATTCAACTCGCCGGTCCGACGCCCGATCTTCTGAGGGTCGGACCGGCACGTTGCTTGCTGAGCCAGATCAGCAGAGCCGGCCCTCCGCGGCGGCGGACATGGAGGCCAGGCGCATGACCGGGCAGGACCGCACCATTCTCCAAGCCAAGCAGGCCCTTCGCGACCAGGTTCGCGCACGACTGAGCGAGATCACTCCCTCGGAACTTTACGGCCTGTCGATCCTCGCCTGCGAGAGCGTCATTGCCTGCGAGGCCTTCCGCCACGCCCGCACGCTCATGATGTATGCCCCGCTGGCGCAGGAAGTTGACGTCTCCCACATCGCCCTGCGCTGCTTTCAGCAGAATCGCACCGTCTGCCTGCCCAAGATCGACTGGGAGCACCGACGCATGTGGCCGGTGCCGGTCAACAGTTTTGACGACTGCTCGCTGGTTCCCGACCGCCACGGCCTGCGGGTGCCCGAGCGGGGCTGCCCGATGCCGATCGAACTGATCGACCTGGTGATCGTGCCGGGGGTGGCGTTCGATTCCGACGGGCATCGGCTCGGCCGGGGCGGGGGGTACTACGACCGGTTTTTGGGCCAGGCGGGCTTCACCGGCCGATGTATGGCCCTGTGCTTTGACTGCCAGATCGTCGATGCCGTCCCGCGCGTCGCCCATGATGTGGTCATGGACTACATCGCGACCGAGCGCCGGCTGATCCACGTCGATCCGGCCGTCAGGGGACACCGGTCCTGACCCGCGCCCGCCGCCCGCCTCCCTCCCAACTCTGACGATTGCGGCTCGGACGGCCCGCTCGGCGACGTACCATCCATCGCACGCCTTTCATCCCGCTTGACGGAGCAGGTCATGGTTCTCGCATCGCAGATGGCACGGCCCGGCACCACGCGATCCAACATGTATGCGCGCGGCGGCGCAAAGCGCAACCGCCTCATCGCCATCCTCGTCGGTTCCGCTGTGCTCGCGCTCGCCGCCTGGTGGTTCTGGCCGAATTCCTCCGGTGCAGGCGAGCGCACCGGCTCCGGCGTCGCGGAGGGGGCGGCTCTCGCGGGCGCCGACGGCGTGCCGACGGGCCCGGGCGGATTCGACACGCCCTCGCGTGCCGCCGGCGATCCGACAAGTGCGAGCAAAGACCCGCGCGGAAACGGCCGGCAGAACGAGACCGCGATGCTGCCGGCGGGGGGCGATCAGGGCTTCGACGAGCCTGTCGAGGCGCCGGCGTCGGATGTCGGCCCCCGGACCGCCGGCGGGGGAGCGCCGCCCCTCACGATGGGCGAGTCGCCTGTAAAGGCGCCCGTGGAATCGACCACTCAGCCGGTGCAGGAGCCAAACCGGGATTCCGCCGTCGCGCCGGCTTCATCTCAGTCGCAGACGCAGACGCAGACGCCGTCGCAGTCGCAGACGCCGGCGTCCCCCGCAGCGCCCGTGAGCGAAGTGAATGCCGAAGTGGCGGCCCTGCTGGATCGGGCTGATCGGGAAATCAATGCCGGCCGCTTCGTCGAAGGCCGCGCCACGCTCAATGAGGCGTTGCAGCATCCGCGCGTCGGCATCGCGGCCGAGCAGGTCCGCACGCGCCTGGCGGAACTGAACGCGACGATGGTCTTCGGCAAGACGGTGGTGAAGGGCGACCCCTTCGCCGCGACGCACGTGATCAAGTCCGGCGACCGGCTTGTCTTCATCGCCCGCGATCACGCCGTCGATCACCGCTTCCTCGCGCGCATCAACGGCATGGCGAATCCGGACCAGATCCGCCTCGGCCAGAGCCTCAAGGTCATCCACGGCCCGTTCCACGTCGAGATCGACAAGAGCGACTTCCGACTGGACGTCTACCTCGGCGACGCGGGATCGAGCGGCCGGACGTATGTGCGGTCCTTCTTCGTCGGCCTGGGGGAACTCGGCTCGACGCCGACGGGGCTGTTTCGCGTCAAGGCCAACGGGAAACTCGAAAACCCGGCGTGGACCAATCCGCGCACCGGAGAGCACTTCAAGAGCGGCGATCCGAACAACCCCATCGGGAAGTTCTGGATCGGACTCGAAGGCATCGACGAACGAACGAAACTGCTCGACGGCTACGGCCTTCACGGCACCATCGAGCCCAAGTCGATCGGCCGGCAGATGTCCATGGGATGCGTGCGCCTCTACGACGATGACATCGCCCTGCTCTACGCGATGCTGGCGCCGGAGAAGAGCACGGTGGTGATTCGGGATTGATCGCGACGCGGGCTCGCGATCGACGAGCGGCGATTCGTTCGCAGAATGCAATTACTCATCCCCGGCACGGGAGTGCCGGGGATTTGCGGCACGCAATGGCGTGTCTCCGAATCCCAGTGGAATGGACAAGTCGTGGTGCGCGCTCGCCGGTATACCCTATCAGTCCGGCGCGGCGCGCGCCGCGGGCGGGGCGGGGCGGATCTGCAAGGAGCGAATCCCTTGGACGCAGCGATCGAAATCCACGGCGTCACCAAGACCTTCGGCGAGAAGACCGCCGTCGATGACCTTGACCTCGTCGTCCCCACGGGCAGCCTGTGCGGCTTCCTCGGGCCCAACGGCGCGGGAAAGTCCACCACCATCCGCATGGTGATGTCCATCTTCCTTCCCGATCGGGGGTCGATCTCCGTGCTCGGCCGGCCCTCGGCCGTCGAGAGCAAGGACCGCATCGGCTACCTCCCGGAGGAGCGCGGCGTGTACCGCAAGATGCGCGTCGGCGAGTTCCTCACCTACATGGCCCGCCTCAAGGGCGTGGACGCCGGCGAAGCCAGACGCCGCGCCGAGAACTGGCTCGAGCGCGTCGATCTCTCCGACGTCTTCAGGAAGCGCTGCGAGGAACTCAGCAAGGGCATGAACCAGAAGGTGCAGGTTGTGGCCTCCATCATCCACAACCCCGACCTCAT
The DNA here is from genome assembly GCA_039794345.1 of Phycisphaerae bacterium. Taxonomy (GTDB): domain Bacteria; phylum Planctomycetota; class Phycisphaerae; order Phycisphaerales; family UBA5793; genus UBA5793. The sequence continues at coordinate 6,276 of JBDIVQ010000003.1, forward strand.
CATCCTCGACGAACCTTTCACCGGCCTCGACCCCGTCAACACAAAGATGGCGCGCGAACTGATTCACGAACTGAACGGGCAGGGCAGGACGATCATCTTCTCGACGCACGTCCTCTTCCAGGCCGAGCAGATCTGCGACCGCATCTTCATGATCCACAAGGGCCGCAAGGTGCTCGACGACACGATCGAGAGCATCCGCCGGCGCTTCGACCCGCGGACGATTCTCGCGCGCCCGGCGGAGGGGGACGGCGCCTTCCGCCCGATGGACTTTGACGGCGTGGTGCGCGCCGAGAAGCGCCGCGACGAGTACGAGGTCTACCTGCGCGAGGACGCCGATCCGACGACGGTCATGCGGGCGATGATGAACGCGGCCGACCTGCGCAAGATCGAGTTGCGCCAGCCGAGCCTCGAGGACGTCTTCGTCCGCCTCGTCGAGGGGACGCGCATCAGCGAGTCGGGCGCGGTGGAAGTGGTCGAGGCGGCGTGAGTCGGCGGCGGGGCGGCGAACCAGCGGAACGCAAGCAGGGAACCAGATCACATGAACAGCAAGACCTTCCTCGTCGGACTTCGCGAATACCGGTCAACGGTGATGACCAAGGCCTTCATCCTCGGCGCCATCGTGCTGCCGCTGGTCATCTGGGGCCTGGCGATCGCGATTCCTCTGCTCATCAAGGACGAAATCCCCGTCATGGAGGGCAAGGTCGTCGTCGTGGACGAGACGGAGATGGTCGCGCCGATGTTCATCAGCCAGTTGACGCCCGAATTCCTGAAGACGCAGCAGGAGCAACTGGCGGATATCGACATTGACGCGTACCTCGAGAAGACCACCGCGGCGCTGGGATCCAAGGCCGAGTTCGCCCGGCCTCTCGTGCTGGCGCAGGGGCGGCGGGCCATCGAGAAGATGAAGAACCAGCCGCTGCATCAGTTGACCTTCGAGAACATCACGCCGCCATCCTCGGCAGACATCGAGCAACTCAAGGAGCAGGTGCGCGCCGGCGAGATTCTCGCCGTCATCCACGTCAAGGCCGATGCCCTCACGCACATCAGCCCCTGGCTTACGGGGTTCATCCGGGGCGCGGCCTCGGGCGCGATCGGCCGAGGCGCCGCCCCCGCCGAGGCGCCTTCCGGGGAAGCCCCCGAGGAAAAGACGAAGGAGGAGCCGCGCGCCGTCATCTACACCGGCCGGACCATGCACGTGGACAACTCCGGCCTGCTCAGCGAGCGCCTCGCCGGCGCCATCGTGGCGATGAGGATGATCACCCAGGAGGTCGATGCCCTCAAGGCGCAGGTGGCCATGACGCCCCCCGACATCTCGGTGCGCAACGTGACGGAGACGGGGGAGATCGAGTCCAGCGAAGTGTCGAACATGCTCGTCCCCCTCGCCTTCATGATGCTCCTGTGGATCAGCACCTTCACCGGCGGGCAGTACCTGCTCACCACCACGATCGAGGAGAAGTCGAGCAAAGTGATCGAAGTGCTCCTCAGCGCCACGTCGCCCATGCAACTCATGACGGGCAAGATTCTCGGGCAGGGAGCGGTGGCGCTGACGATGCTGCTGTTCTACGCGGCGATGGGAATCGGGGCCCTGCGGCAGTTCGATCTCGAGCATCTCATCGAGCCTGCGAAGATGCTGCTCGTCGCTCCCTACTTCATCATGGCGTTCTTCTTCATCGCCTGCATGATGGCGTCGATCGGCTCGGCCGTCAACGAGATGCGCGAGGCGCAGGCGCTGATGGGGCCGGTCATGATGATCGTCATGCTCCCCCTGCTCGCGTGGATGCCGATCGTCAAAAGCCCGAACGGGTCCTTCGCCACGATCGCGAGTTTCGTCCCGCCCATCACCCCGTTCGTCATGGCCCTGCGCCTCGGGACGAACCAGGTCATTCCCATCTGGCAGATCGCCGCGACGCTCGTGCTCGGCTTTGCGGCGATGCTTTTGTTCATCTGGCTCACCGCCAAGATCTTCCGCATCGGCATCCTCATGCACGGCAAGGCGCCGAACTTCATGACGCTGATGCGCTGGGTGCGCCAGGCGTAACGCCGCTTGCGGCATCGCGAGATCGCCTCACGACTCCGCGTCCTCCGCCTCGTCTACTTCCGCATCCGTCTCCGCTTCGCGGGCGCGGCGGGTCATGGTGTGCAGCCGCCAGAACATCACGATCGCCGCGATGGCGCTGAACGCCGCGCACACGAGAAACGACCGGTTCGCCTCCTCCATCAGCGCCCGCGAGATCCACGTGACCCCCGCGCCGACACTCATGAAGATGTTGGACATGGCATTGGCTGCTCCAAGGTACCTCCCGCGCGCCTCGTCCGGCGCCAACTCCTGGAGCAGCGCCTGGAGCGGCACGAGATACAGCCCCGCCGAAATCCCCGCGCCGCCAAGGAAAAAGGCCACGTTGGACCTGTTCGGTGGGACGACCCCCAGCAGCAGCAGAAACACCGTCAGCCCCACTGCCCCCGCCGGCACGAGTCGCGGCTCAATCCGATCGCCCGACAGCAGACCCGCCAGCGCGCTGCCCACCCCGATCGACACCGCCAGCACGCCCAGCAGATACGACGCCTCGGTGTAGGAGATGTTGAGCAGACCCTTGTACTCGGGCACGAGCAGGATCGACATCATCCCGATCAGATAAAAGTACGACCACGAAACCGCGACGAGCAGGATCGGGCCCTTGGCCATCTCGCGCACCGAGTGCCAGTAGGTCGTGAAGGGGTTGAAGTCGAAGCGCAGCCGCTCGTTCTGCGACTTCAGACGCGGCAGGAACATGACCGCAACGACGCCCGCGAGGGCGAAGGCGACCATCACCGCAAAAGGCAGCCAGTGCACCGCCTCGGCCATCGTCCCATCCGCGCGCGGCTTGCTGGGAAAAAAGCGGTCGCTTACCGGGCCGGCGATCATTGTGCCCACGATGATCGCGATGTTGGTGAGCATGTTGATCATGCCGTTGGCGCGGCTGAGTTCCGCGGTCTTCACCAGTTCCGGGATCATCCCGTACTTCGCCGGGCTGAAGACGGTGCTCTGGATCGACATGAAGATGAAGGCGATGAGGGTGAGGTAGAGTTGCCCCATCCACAGCCCGATCCCCGCGATCGCGACGATGGGAATCTCCGCGATCTTCATCCATACCGCGACGCGCTGCTTGCTGATGCGGTCGTTGAGTTGGCCCGCGTAGCCCGAAAGGAGCACGAACGGCAGCGTCAGGCACAGGGCGATGATCGACTGCCCGCCGCGCCCCAGCGCCTCGCGCCACAGGCCCTCGGTGACCATGAAGATGAGCACCTGCTTGAGGATGTTGTCGTTGGCCGCCCCGAGGAACTGGGTGGTGAGCAGAGAAGAGAAGCCCTGCCCGAGGAGGTTGCGCCCGTTGCGGCTTCTTCGGCCCGTGCGTTCACGAGGTTGCCCGCCACGTCCACCCATGATGGCGTGAGGGTATGGGGGTGGATGGGTCGGGGCGCGGTTGCCGCCCGCCTCGCGAACACGTCGGGAATGCACTTGGGCCGGCCGCAAAGAGGCACAAAGGGCGCCAACCGGGTGCGGCGGCGAACGCCGCGGCGCGCGAGGTCAATCCTGCCGACCACTCAGCGTGGACGGCGCACTCGCAACGATCGCTCGACTCAATCGGCGCCGAACGAATCAATCCTCACTCGGCAGCGCGACCGCACGAGGATCCTGTCTGTGACTTGTGTGCCTCTTCGCGGCCATCCCATCCCGACCGCGCCGGGGGCGCGGGGGCTCAGAGCCTGGGTGCCGTGGTCCGGAGGGAGGCTCTGCGACCGGAGGGCCACGCTGTCGCGCGGACGGACGATCACACTGCTTCGATCATCGATCGCGCATCTGCGTGGCCCGCGCTCCCGGAGCGTCGCTCGACCACGGCACCCTGAGTTGCCATGCCGCCTCTCAGAGCGTCGCGTCGGTGTAGGGGAGCAGGCCGAGGTAGCGGGCCCGCTTGATCGCCTGGGCGATCATCCGCTGCTCGCGGGCGCCGACGCCGATGCGCTTGCGCGAATACACCTTGCCGTTGGGGCTCATGAGGCGTCGGAGTTCATCGACGTCCTTGTAGTCCACGTACATCTTGCCCTTGGCGGACTTCTTGGCGATCTTGCTGGTGCGGAGCGGGGGGGGCTGTTCGACGTTGCGGGCCATGAAAGCGGATCCTCTCGTGTCTCGGGTACCGGCGGAAGCGGCCGCGCCGCGATCAGTCCGCCGAAGCAGCCCCGGACCGGGCCGGGGCGACACATGGACAGCGGGTAGTCTAGGACCGGCCGGGCCGGGCGGCAAGAACGCCGCATCACCGGCGGCGGCCGGCGTTGCTAGAGTGGGCTGGGCCGCAGCCGGCCGGCCGGACCAGTCGCCCGGCCCCCGGCGCGGCATCAAGGAGTGCGTGGCGATGCAGGAAGTGTGGATGAACCGGAGTCGATTGAGTCTTCTCACCCTCACGGCCGCCATCCTCGTGGCGGCGGGCGCAGCGCGGGCAAGTTGCGCGTCGAATCGCGCCCACGGAGGCGCCGCGCCCGAGGAGGCCGCCTCTGCGAACGCCGACGTCACGACTCCCTCGCAGCACCTCGGCCGTCCCCTTGGCGCCGACTTCCATCTCGCCGACTGGAACGAAGTCAGTTCCTACTTCATCCGACTCGACGCCGAAAGCCCGAACGCGATCACGAAGAAGATCGGCACGACGACGGAGGGTCGCGACTTTCTCATCACCATCATCTCGAGCGAGGCCAACCTCGCGCGCCTCGAGGAGATCAAGGCCCACGCGCAGACCCTCGCCGACCCGCGCGGCCGCAGCGAGGCGGAGATCGACGCCGCCGTCAACAACGGCCGTCTGATCCTCTTCATCTCCACCGCCATGCACTCGAACGAGTGCGCCGGCGCGCAGTTCGGCATGGAGTTCGCCCACACCCTTGCGACGTCGAATGAAGAGCCGTGGAAAAGCGCCCGCGAGAAGATGGTCGTCGTCCTCTACGTGACGAATCCCGACGGCGTTGATCACGTGACGAACTGGTATCGGGAGACGGTCGGCACGCCGCACGAAGCCTCGGACCTGCTCAAGTTGTATCAGTACTACAGCGGGCACGACAACAACCGCGACTGGTTCATGCTCACGCAGAAGGAGACGCGCCTCGTCACGCAGATGCTCTACACCGAGTGGTTCCCGCAGATCTACTGGGATGTGCATCAGCAGGGCTCGAACACCGAGCGCCTCTTCGTGCCGCCGTACCGCGATCCGCTCAATCCGAATCTCGATCCGAACATCATCACGGGGATTGACGCCCTCGGCAGCCGGGCGCTTCTCGACCTGACGCGCGCCGGCTTCACCGGCGTCTCATCCGGCGTCTCGTATGACATGTGGTGGAACGGGGGCAACCGCAACGTGCCGGTGCGGCACAACATCATCGGCATCCTCACCGAGGCGGCCTCGGCCGACCTCGCCACGCCGATCTTCCTGCCGATCACGCGCCTGCGCTCGCCCACCGGCGCCGCGGAGTACATCGCGTCAAACCGCTTCCCGATGCCCTGGCCCGGCGGGTGGTGGCGCCTGCGCGACATCATCGATTACGAGATGGCCTTCGGGCGGTCATTGCTCGGCAGTCTCACGCGCGAGCCGGCGTTCTGGATGCGCAATGCCGCGGATGCCGCGCAGCGCACCATCGCCGCCCCCGTCGAGGGCGCGCCGCGCGCCTGGATCATTCCCAGCGACAACCGCGACCCCGACGCCGTGGCGCGCTTCGTCGATGTCCTTCTCGCCACCGGCGTCGAGATTCACGTGAGCGATGAGGCGCTCGAAGCCGACGGCCGCACCTGGCCCGCCGGCTCGATCGTCATCCAGCGGCAGCAGCCCTACGGCACGCACGTCAAAGACCTCATGGAGGTGCAGCGCTACCCCGAAGGCGATCCGCCCTACGACGTCGCAGGCTGGACGCTGCCCTATCTCCTCGGCGTGCGGCGCGTCGAGGTCATGCAGACGATCGAATCCCCGCTGCGCCGGGTGAGCAAGGCGGGAGAAGCAACGCTGAAGTTCAGAGGCGATCCTCGCACATCACGCGGGGAGGGTCTGGCGTCCTCGCATCACAGCCGAACGTGGACAGCATTGGCGAAGTCCATCTCTCAGGGCCAGAAGTGGCAACTGATAACCAGCGGCGAAAATGCCGGCGTGTTCTGTGTGGACGACGGCTCGGGACTGGAGGGGGTGTCGTCAATCAAAATGGATCGTCTCCCGCGCCTCGGCCTCTACGCCCCGTGGTCGGGGAGCATGGATGAAGGCTGGATGCGCTGGGTGCTCGACACGTGGGAGATTCCCTACGTTTCCGTGCGCAACGAGATGATCCGCGCCGGCAACCTCCACGACTTTCTCGATGTGCTCATCATCACCGACCTCGGCTCGCGCACACTCGACGACGGCCGCACGCCCGGCACGATTCCCGAGGAGTTCACGCGCGGCCTGGCGCCCGAGGGGGCCGTCGCGGTCGAAGAGTTCGTCCGTCGCGGGGGCACGCTCATCACCTTCGCGAGTTCCAGCCAGTGGGCCATCGACCTGATGAAACTGCCGGTCGTCGATGTGACGCGCGGCTCAGAGGCGCACAACTTCTCCTGCCCCGGAAGCGTCCTGCGCGGCATCGCCGAGCCGCACGACCTGACCGTCGGCCTGCCGGACTCGATCGCCCTCTTCTTCTCGCGCTCGGCCGCCTACCGCGTCATGACCGACAAGGAGCAGCGCGACGCCGGGGCCGTGACGATACCGCGCACGCATGTCCTTCTTCGTTATGCGCCGACGCGCGTGCTGCTGTCGGGGTGGATCAGAGAGCCGAAGGTGATCGAGAACCAGGCGGCCTGGGTGCGCGTCGAGCACGGCGCCGGCCGCGTCCATCTCTTCGGATTCCGCCCGCAGTACCGAGGCTGGTCGCAGGGGACCTTCCCGCTCATCTTCCGCGCAGCGCTGCTGGATCGGTGACAGGAGGCTGGCGTGTTCGTTCTTCCCGCGCAGGCGGGAGTCCACCTCTCCCTCCCCCGGCTCTGCGGGCGAAGGTCAGGGTGGGGGCCTTCCACGAGTGCCGCGCAGCTCCGCCCCCCGGCAAACGCGCGAGGCAGACTCTTCGCGGGCATGACGACGAGAACGTGATCGCCCCGGGGCCGGTGACGCCGCCGCTCCCGGCGCGTATACTGGAGACGGCGATGCGGGCATAGCTCAGTTGGTAGAGCGTCAGCTTCCCAAGCTGAATGTCGAGGGTTCGAATCCCTTTGCCCGCTTTGGACGCAAGTCCTACTGAGTCCGCCAGTTGCGGACACCCGCCGAAGGTCGGCGGTGCAGCCTGACTCGCCAAACCGCGCGGTTAACTACCGCGCTCCGCGACGAAAGGAGCACCGCCAATGCACAAAACCCCATCGTATCGACAGCGCCCCGGCTACGCGCAAGCGCTCGTCACCCTCACCGACGCCCGCACAAAACGGCGACGGGACTACTGGCTGGGCGAGTTCGGCTCGAGCGAGAGCCGCGAGCTCTACCACCGCCTCATCGCCGAATGGGAAAGCAACGACCGCCGCCTGCCCGAGACCGCGCTGCACCGCGCACCCCAAGGCGATGCCCGCGATCGTGATGAGGGCGATGGGCCCACCGTGCGCGAGGTCATCAAGCTCTACTGGCGCTGGGCGAGGAAGTACTACCAGCCCAACGAGTCAGGCACACTCAAGGTGGCGCTGCGCCTCCTTCGCCAGTTCTACGGCAGCACGCAGGCGGGCCAGTTCGGCCCCAAGCGCCTGCGCGTGCTGCGCGAGTCCATGATCTGTGGCGACACGACCTCCGCCAAGCCGCGCCAGCCCTGGTCGCGCATCTACATCAATCAGCAGACGCGGCGCATCCGCCAGATGTTCCGGTGGGCCGCCTCGCACGAACTCATCCCCTCGTCGGTGCCGCACGCGCTGGCGACGGTCGAACCCCTCAAGCGAGGCCGGACCGCCGCGCGCGAGGGCAAGCGCGTGCGTCCCGTCGACGAGGCGATGATCGAGGCGATCAAGCCCTTCGTGAGCCGGCAGGTCTGGGCGCTCGTGCAACTCCAGCTCGTCACCGGCGCGCGGAGCGGCGAACTGCTCCCCATGAGAATGATCGACATCGACACCTCCGACCGCTCAGGCGTCTGGGCCTACCGGCCCGTCGAGCACAAGAACGCTTTCCGCGGCAAGGACCGCGTCATCTACCTCGGACCGGCGGCCAAGAGAATCATCGAGCTCTTCATGACCGACCGCTCGGTGGATGCCTGCCTCTTCAGCGCCGCCGAGGCCGAAGCCGAGCGCCGGGCCGAACTGCACGCTCAGCGCAAGACACCGCTTAGTTGCGGCAACCGGCCCGGCACGAACCGTCGCAATCAGCCGGCGCACACGCCCGGCGACTGCTACACCACGCCGAGCTACTACCGCGCCATCCAGCGCGCCTGCGATCTGGCGTTCCCGCACCCCGACCCTGTCTACCAGCCGGGCGAGATTGTGGCCGCCCCCGTCCGCAATGGCACGAAGCCTCGCAGCCGGCTTGAGACGGCCAGCGAAGTGAACGCTCGCCTGACCGGCGAGCAACGCAAGGCGCTCAAGGAGTGGCGAAGGAAGCACCGCTGGCATCCGCACCGGCTTCGCCACAACGCCGGCACCGCCATCCGCCGCGAGTTCGGCCTCGAAGCAGCGCAGCTCGTCCTCGGCCACAGCAGCGCCCAGATCACCGACGCCGTCTATGCCGACCGCGACCATTCCAAGGTCGTCGAGATCATGAAGCGGATCGGATAGGGCATTCGAGGCTGGTTACAGGTTACCGTAACCGTTTTCCGCGCGAAAAAGTCAACATTCTTCCGCAGCGAAAACCCCCGAGCAATGGCGGGGGTTTTTGCTGCGCGATGAGACGGTTCGTGGTTACGAAGCAGCCCAAAAGGTTACGAAACAAATGAGCATCGAAAAACCCGCGTAGAACCAAGGAGCATTGCAATACACGGAGGACTGCATGACCAAGGCAAGCGAAACACTCGATCACATCACACTCGGGGAGGCGAGTCACCTCGTCCCCGGTCGCCCGTCCACGAACTGCATGTGGCGATGGTGTCGGAAGGGCGTCCTCGCCCGAAGCGGCGAGCGCATCCGTCTTGAGCACGTCCGTATCGGCGGGCGGATCTTCACCCGGCCGAACTGGGTGGATGAGTTCAGCCACCGGCTGACTGCGGCGGATGTTTCCTACTTCGACGCTCGGGAGGCGGCGGCGAAGGAACTGCCGGGCCGCGATCCGCGTTTCGATCCGCCCAGGCGCCATCGCCGCCTGCGGCAGCCCGCTCGCGCGGCCACCACCCAACGCCAGGATGAGATCGATCGCGAGCTCGATGAGGAAGGCCTCTGACCAAGTGGCCTCCTCAGCGCCGCCCATCCTCGCCTCCGCCGCCCGGGCTGATCTCGTGGCTCCACCCGCAGCGGTGGCGCTCGATCCGACGCCCATCCCCGCCGCGCTGCGCGAGCGGCCGCAGTGGGTCGTCTGGAAGTACATCCTCCGCGAGGGCAAGTGGACCAAGGTTCCATTCAACGCCCGCACCGGCGAGCCCGCCAGCGCGACCGATCCGTCCACCTGGAGCACATTCGACGAGGCGGTGGCGGCATGCCGCAGTGACGATGGGTATGCGGGCATCGGGTTTGCCTTCAGCGAAGACGATCCGTTCGCCGGAATCGACCTCGACGACTGCATCGACGAGAATGGCAATCTCGTTCCTACCGCGCGTGAGATCGTGGACCAATTCAATTCGTGCACCGAAGTCTCGCCCAGCGGCAAGGGCGTCAAGATCTTCATTTGCGGTGTCAAGCCCGAAGGGTCAGGATGCAGGTCAAAGAAGATCGACGGCTTCAAGGAAACTGAGATCTACGACCGCGAGCGGTACTTCACTGTGACGGGCCAGCACCTCTCAGGCACACCGGTCTCCATCGAGCCGCGACAGGCCGAACTGGAGGCGCTATGCGAACGACTGTGGCCGACGCGGTCGCGTGGCGACTCCCCGCCCGACACCCCGCCCGCCACACCCGTTGAACTCGACGATGCCAATCTCATCGAACGTGCATCCAACGCGAAGAACGGCAGCAAATTCAGACGCCTGTGGGCCGGTGACACCTCAACGCATGGTGGAGATGACAGTGCGGCCGACGTGGCGCTGTGCTGCATGCTCGCGTTCTGGACCGGCGGCGACGGCAATCGCATGGACGCACTCTTCCGACAGTCAGGCTTGTACCGGGAGAAGTGGGACAAGAGGCGAGGCAACACGACTTATGGACAGCGGACCATTGAATTCGCCATCGCGGGGACCAAGGACTTCTACGGACCCGGCAAGGGCAGCGACGCGTCGCCCGATACAAACAGTGAACCGCCATCCGATGGCCGACCCCTCATCTTCCTCAGCGCCCGCGAAGACCTTTCGATCGACGAGGCGGTCGAGGCGCTGCGCGCCGAAGACAACCTCTACCACCGCGGCTGCAAGCTCGTCCGCGTCGTTCGTGAGCCGCGACGACGCCAGCCGTCCGGCCGGCGAAGCGCCCGCGTGCGACGACCCGAGGGAGCCGCGTTCATCCAGTTGATGCCCGCCGAGAGCCTTCGAGAGCGATTGGCGCACCGAGCTCGCATCGTCCAATGCAACGCCAAGGGCGAATGGGTGAATGCCCATCCGACTCCCTGGCTCGTCTCCGGCACGATGGCCCGCGCTGTGTGGCCGGGACTTCGATCACTCTGCGGGATCTCCCACACCCCGATCCTGCGTCCAGATGGCACGATTCACCAGGAGCCGGGTTACGACTCCGAGACCGGCGTGCTGTTCCTGCCCGAGCCGGGCGTGTCGTTCCCGCCCATTCACCCCGATGTCGCCTACGACGAAGCCGACGTCGCGCGCGACGAACTGCTCGAGGTGGTCTGTGATTTTCCGTTTGCTTCCGATGCCCATCGCGCGGCGTGGCTGGCGTCGCTCCTGACTCCCCTGGCGCGGCACGCGTTCGACGGCCCGGCGCCCCTGTTCGCTGTCGATTCGAACATCCGAGGTTCAGGCAAGACGCTGCTCGTGCAGGCGACCAGCCTCATCGCGATGGGCCGGCCGGTGTCGGTGAGCGCCTATGCCCACGACATCGCCGAAATGCAGAAGCGCATCACCGCCATCGCGATCGCAGGTGATCCGATTGTCCTGCTCGACAATCTGAGCGGGACATTCGGAAATGCCGCGCTCGATCGCGCGCTGACCTGCGACCGGTGGCAGGACCGGATGCTCGGCCGCAACGAGAATGTCGATCTGCCGCTGCAGACGATCTGGTTCGCCAGCGGCAACAACATCATCCTCGCCGCCGACACGGCGCGTCGGGTGATTCACATCCGGCTGGACTGCCTCGAAGACGCTCCGGAGGAGCGAGGGGGCTTCAAGCACAGCGATCTCCTGGTGTGGGTGGCAGAGCACCGGCCGCGATTGGTGGTGGCGGGTCTCACGATCCTGAGGGCCTTTTTCAACGCAGGCTGCCCCCAGAGTGAGGTCCCGCCGTTCGGGTCGTATGAAGGGTGGTCACACATTGTGCGTCATGCCGTGATCTGGGTAAGTCTTCCCGATCCATGTCAGACCCGCGCGGCACTCGCCGAGACCTCGGACTCAACCGTTGATGGATTGCGGCAGTTCATCGCGGCCTGCATCGCCTGCGACCCTCAACAGAACGGCTGGACCGCCGCCGGCCTGCTCGGTCGCCTCTATCCGCCGCACCGCGACCAGATGCCCACCGACGCTGCAAGCATCGAATTGCGCGGGGCCATCGAAGCGTTCGTCGCCTGCCCGGCGGGCAAGACGCCGACCTCTCACTCGCTCGCCCGCCGCCTCACCGCTATGCGGCGTCGGCCTGTGAGCGGGCGCTACATCGACATGGTGCCCAACACGCCCAAGGGCAGTGCCGCTCGCTGGAGGGTGGTGACCCCATGACGAAACTGATCCTGATGATCGTACTGATCCTGTTCCAATACCTTTCGCGCGAAAGAAGGGGGTGGGAGGTATCAAAACAAAACAGAGAGAGCGGTAAACAGGATCAGCAGAATCAGCAGGATCAGCGCCGCCTGTGTTCCGCCACGTCGCGTGGGCAATGGTGGGCGGAACTCAAACGAGCGTCATGTGCCTCTTCGAGTCGTTGCCCCTCGTGCGGCCGGGGCTGCGGTGGCCCAACGCTTCGCCGCGCGCCTGCAGGACGCCACACGGCCCAACGTCGTGGCCCACGGGGCCAAGGGGCGGCAGGGCCGACCGGTGGCCGGTCAGAATCCTGTCGGGGCTTCAGACGGGGACCATCTCGCCTGCGTGCGCGGTTTTCCGCAGAATTCCGCAGGGGGGGTGGTCGCCGGAATCGGCGTTGGTGGCGCAGGAAGGCCGATTCTGGCCGATTTGGCGCGACACAGGACGGGTCAACTTTGGGCAAAGTCGAGCGCAACGGGCAGGTGCCTCGGCCAATGACGGAGATTGACGAGTGAAACGCGGTCGGAAACCAACACCAACGGTGCTCAGGCAACTGCGAGGCAACCCCTCGAAGCGCGCGATCAACCACCGCGAGCCGCAGCCGCCTCCCGGCCTGCCTGCGTGCCCGCGCTGGCTGGACGCCGAGGGCAAAAAGGTCTGGCACGAGATCGTGCCGCAGTTGAAGGCGATGCGCCTGCTGGCGCGCATTGACAAAGGCGTGATCGCCAGGTATTGCGACGCATGGTCGCAATGGAAGCGGAACCGGGAGTTCCTGCGCACGAACGGCGACTGCTATCCGATCAAGGACGACAGCGGCCGCGTGACCTACCTGCAGCCCTTCCCCCAACTCGCGCAGTTGAACCGGCTCGTTCAGCAGATGACCAACTTCGAGAGCGCCTTCGGCCTGTCGCCCAGTTCGCGCAGCACGATCCGGGTCAACGAAGGTGGCGGCGAACTGGATGCCTTCGAGCAAATGAGAATGGAAGCGCCGGTGATCGGCAGAATTGGAACCGCATCATGAACGTCGTCGATCTCAAAGTTGAACTCCGGGCGATTGACTCGATCAGGCCGTTCGAACGGAACCCCCGCGTGAATGACCGAGCGGTCGATGCGGTCGCGCACTCGGTTGCTTCGTACGGCTTCAAGCAGCCGATCGTGGTGGACGGCGACGGCGTCATCGTTGTCGGGCACACGAGATGGAAGGCCGCGTGCAAACTCGGCCTCGCGCAAGTCCCGGTTCATGTCGCGCACGATCTCACGCCCGAGCAGGCGCGAGCCTACCGCATCGCCGACAACCAGACGAGCAATCTCTCGACGTGGGATCTTGAACTTCTGCCGCTCGAACTGCGCGACCTGAGCGCACTCGGCGTCGATCTCTCGTCGCTCGGCTTCACGCTCGACGACCTCGCGCAACTGCTCGACCCGAATGGGAAGCAGGGTGAGTGCGACGCCGACGACATTCCTGAGCCACCCGACGATCCAGTCACGAAGCCAGGCGACCTATGGGTGTTGGGCGAGCATCGGTTGCTCTGCGGCGACTCTTCCAGCGCCGCCGATGTCGATCGGCTGCTCGATGGCCAGCCGATTCATCTTGCGAATTGCGATCCGCCTTATAACGTCCGCGTCGAACCGCGCAGCAACAACGCGATTGCGGCGGGCGTCACCTCGTTCGCGCGGCGCGCCGATCTCCAGTGCGATCACTCCACGACTGAGCGCGGCAAGAAGGATCGCGCGCGCAAGGCGAAGCGCATGCATCACCAGTCATTCGATCTCGCGCGACAAGGACCGAAGAAGCGAACGACGCGGCAGATGCGCGCGAAGGACAGGCCGCTTGAGAACGACTTCGTCAGTGACGAGGCGTTCGAGCAGATGCTCCTCGCGTGGTTCGGCAACATCTCGCGCGTGCTGTTGCCGGGCCGGGCATTCTATTGCTGGGGCGGATACGCGAACGTCGCCAACTACCCGCCGGCACTCAAGGCGTGCGGCCTCTACTTCAGCCAGACGATCATCTGGCACAAGCAGCACCCGGTCCTCACACGCAAGGACTTCATGGGAGACCACGAATGGTGTTTCTACAGTTGGCGTGAAGGCGCCGCACACGTCTTCCTCGGCCCCAACAACGTGCCGGATGTGTGGTCGATCAAGAAGGTCAACCCAGCGTCGATGATCCACTTGACGGAGAAGCCTGTGGAACTCGCCGTGCGCGCCATGCAGTACTCGTCGCGCGTCGGCGAGAACGTGATTGACTTGTTCGGGGGATCGGGTTCGACACTCATCGCCGCCGAGCAGACCGGTCGCCACGCATTCCTCATGGAGATCGACCCTGCGTACTGCGATGTCATCGTCCGAAGATACGAGGCGTTTTCAGGGAAGACGGCGGAACTTGGGGGCGCTCGTTCGGCGGATGCTTCCGGATCGATACCCGCTGCAATTGTCAAAGAGGAGCCACGATGATCGCAGCCCACTGCTATCGTCCACGTCAAACCATCCACAGCCACGTATTGATTCCGGTAGAGGGTGATACGATGTTCACCACACGGAGTCAAACCATGCCGGTTATCGATCCAAAGTGTCTCGACTGCGTAGTCTATCTCTACTACTCCCGAGACCAGGCCGAACGAGGTATCGACGTAGGTGGAACGGGGTTCTTTGTCGGCATGAACTTCGAGGATGGCAGGCCATTTCTACACGCCTACATCGTCACCAACGCGCACATTGTGAGTGACGCTGGCCCCGACGGTCCCATCGTCGTGCGAATCAATACTCTCGATGGTCATAGGAGGTGCATCGAATCCAGGGGGAGCGATTGGGAATGCCATCCCGCGGGGGACGATTTGGCAGTGCTGTCCTTGCGAGGCGCCCCTTCGTCCTTACGGATCGCCACTATGAACGTCGAGTCGTTTGTCACACGAGAGGCAATCCAGAGGGACGGGTTTGGCATCGGCGATGATGTGTTCATGGTCGGTCGGTATGTTGATCACCAGGGGACTCAGAGGAATCTGCCGACAGTTCGCTTCGGGAATATTGCCCAAATGCCGGACGAGCCCATTGTTCATCCGGATGGCCACGAACAAGAGAGCTTTCTCGTTGACATGCGGTCCATTGGGGGTTTCAGCGGCGCACCGGTGTTTCTGTACACATTGGCAACTGGGCCGAAGACGATTCCAACGCGGTATCGTGCACGGGCTGAAGGCAGGCATCCGTATGTAGGGCCGCTGCTCCTTGGCGTTGATTGGGCCCACATGCCCGTTAGCGGCACCGGTGAAATCCGGGAGAAGGGCGCGCCGCCCAAGAAGGTGTCCGTCTGGTTAGACTCGTCAATGGCGTGTGTGATACCGGCGTGGCGGCTGTTGGACTTCTTGCAAGATGAACGATTCGTGCAACAACGGAGCATGGATGAACGCAACGATGGTGATCGAGAACCTCGTGTCGTTCTTGACACGTCACCTGATCAGGATGTTGAACAGTGACGCCTGACCGGAAGTCGCTGGTTCTTCCCACATCTGGTGGCTCCAGCCGCAGACACAGCCGCGACCTTGGCCACGGCTATGAATGCTCGACGGAGATGGGCCCGCTACTCGCTCGCTGGCTCCGGCCCTTTCTCGCGCAAGGCGTGGTATTCGATCAGCGCATCCTCGTAGACAAAGTCGCTCGCGGCGATGTGCTTGCGGTTGCGGGCGGGCACGATGCACGACCGCTCCTTGAGGAACGCGATGGCGACGGCGACCTGCGACCACGGCGGCATGATCGATTCGTCGCCGCCGCCAGCCTTGGCGCGGATGTCCTCCATCGTGAAGGACGCGTTGCCGAGTTGCTCGATGGCGTAGGCCACGTCGTCGTACACGGCCTTGGTGCAGGCATGCTCGTAGGGAGTGCCGCGCCTGGGCACGACGCGGCGCAGCAGCGCGCCGCTCGGGCCATCGACGACGAACGACTCATTGAGTTGGCGCGGCATGGTCATCACCTCCTTCCTGCTTCGTGCGCGGCGGCGTGTAGACGTTCAGGCAGGTGGCGCAGCGGACGCGCTGGCCGTCTTCGATCCAGACGAGCCGGTCAACGCAGCGCTCCGCGCAGCGCGGGCAGGCGTCTTCGATCGCGACGAGGTGGTCGCTGGGGGGTTCGTGGTTCATGGGTGGATGGTCCTTTCCTACAGCGCCAGCCGGGTGATGACGTCGTCAATGCGTTCATCCGCCGGCGTGGCGAGGGCGATGAGTCTGGTGATGACCTCGGCGCTGAGCATGACCAGCGCTTCGGCGTCGTTGATCTCCACGACCGGCCCCATGTCGGTGACGGCATGCTCACTCAGGGCGTGGAGCGTGGACTTCTTTACGAGGACGACGAACTTCATCATCGCTCACGCTCCCTTTCCGGCCGCCGTGAAGCGGCCTTTGTCGACCTTGGCGAAGCGTGCTTCCTTGCCCTTGGCGGCAATCTCGCGGATCATCGCGGCGTAGAGCGTCGCGTGCGGCGTGGCGCCGTTGGTCTTCCAGCCCGCTGCGATGGCGCGCTCGGCGATCGTCTTCGCGTCGAGCGGTTCTTTGGCTCGGCCCAGCACCTGCGCTGCGGCGTCGAGGCCGCTCAAGCCATCGCGCTTCTTGCGCGGCTTGGCCTCGGCGGTGCCATCCTTGCCGCCGGTAGTCTTCGCGCTGCTGGTGCGAGCCTTCGGTGCGCCGCGATCGGGCGGCATGGTGATGCCCAGTTGCGCTGGCGATTTGCCGGTGAGCTGCTTGATCGACTGCTTGATGTGGAAGACGCCGGTGACATTGCCGACGGCGTCCACCTCGCGGCAGCCGGTCTTCTCATCGATGGGCGAGTCGGCGGGCACCCGGTAGAGCAGCGGCGTGCGGCCGTCGATGCGGAAGAAGAGTTCGTACAGTTTGCCGTTGCGCTTCCAGCAGACATGGTTGCGGCTGGTGGCCAGGTCCTGCACCTGTTTGGCGATCTCGGCGTGGTCGGGCTTGTTGACCAGCGCGATGCGCGGCGGCGTGCGTCGGCCTTTGCGTTTCTCGGCCGGCGGCGTCGTGGGCGTCGTGCCTTGGTTCGCCGCCGCTTCCGCAGCCTTCTTCACCCACCGCGAGCGTTCCTTGCCATCGACGATCACCGTGTGCATGACGAGGCCCTTGGCCGCCGCCTTGGCGTCGCGCTCGGCGATGCGTGCGGCGTCCCTGTCAACAACGCGGCCCCCGGGTTTCACGCCGGAGGCCGGTTTGGCATCCTTCTTGTCGCCCGCCGCTGGTGGCGGCGTCGCGGCCGACTTCGGCGGCCCCGCCTCAGTCCGCAACCGCTGGGCGCTCTTGATCCTCACCTTCTTCTTCGTGCCCAGGTTCGTCGCGTCCCAGCCGCCGTTGCGGTTTTCGGCGTCGATGCGCACCTTGGCGATGGTGCCGCTCACCTTCGCGGTGTAGGTGTTTCCGATCTTGATCTCGTTCTTCTTCATGCTCGTTCTCCTTTCGTGAGTCGAGCGGTTGGTGGAAATGAACCGCCATCACGCGATGGCGAGTTCTTCAATGACCTGAAAGTTCGGCGAGATGGTCCAGCGCGGCCGGCCGCTGGCGTCGGTGGCGATGATGCGACTGCTCACGTTCGACGCGTCGGCGAAGGCGGCGAACATGCGCTGCGTCGCGCGACGTGCGGCGGCCACGATGCCCTCGGGCGTGCCGTCGTGGCTGGCGACGAGATGGTCGAGGACGATGCCGTCGCGGTCGCAGGCCTCGCGGATGACGACGTTGGGCGCGGCGGCGGCGCTTCGTCGGGCGGCGCGGTGGCGTTCGATCTGAATGGTGCTGGTGTTCATGGCGCTCCTCCTTCACTTGCCCGTCGGCACCGGCGTGATTTCGATCTCGCGGCCGCATGCGGGGCACACGGCCTTGGTCGGCCGCGCTGCCTGCCGTCCCGCCTCGTAGGCTCGCTCCAGCGCTTCTTTGACGCACCACACCGCGAGGTCGTGGAAGTCGAGGCGGTCGCTCTTGCGGGTCTCCAAGGTCTCAAGGCCGAGGGCCTCGCGGGCGATGGTGTTCAGGGTGTTGTCGCGTGTGATGCTCATGGCGTCTCCGTTTCGCATTGTGGTGGTTCAGCAGCCCGCGATGCGTTCGATCTCGGTCTGCACCGCGTGGATCATCGAGTTGGTGGCGGCCGCGCGGCCCTTGCGGTCGACGCCGTAGATGGCCATCGCCGCCGCCCGCGCTGCGGTCCAGCGCTGCTCGTCGCTGCTATGGCGCGGCAGTTCGATGCACGTCTGCCCGAAGAGAATCTGCGCCCCGTAGTCGGCGTCTCGAATCTCGACGTCGCCGTCGACGCCCTTGATGGTCATTCGTTTGATGGTCATGGTCGTGGTCCTTTCGCGTTTGCTGGTGGTGGTTGGTGTGGTTCAGATCGCGCTGACGTTGGCGACGAGCATCGCCGCGCGAACGACGGCGTCGAGTTCGCTTCGCTGCTCGGCCGTGAGTTCCTCGACCTTCTTCTCGAAGAGGCGGTGCGCGATCGAGCGGCGCGTGGTGTCGATTGCCTTGGGCATGAAGCCGTACGTCGGTGCGTACATGTCGCCGACAGAGACGTTGGCCTGCCCATCCTGAAAGTCATTCCACCCGCCGCCGCTGCGGTGCGCCGCGCTGGCGGTCACCTGAACGTCGGCGCTGTGGACCCGGATGGTGATGGTTTCGATTCGCGTGCTCATGTTGATGCGTCCTTTCGCTGTTGTTCGCGGGCGGCGTATTCCGCCTCGCATTGCACACATGAGGGCATGCAAAGCGCGAAGATGCAAGGGCAATCGCCGAGGATTCCAGCACATTTCGCAGATTGTGGGCAACTCCGCCAAACATGTGGGCAAGTCGCTAGGCATGTGCTAGGTAAGGCCGAACCTCGCGCCAGGTTCGCCCGTGTCGGCGAGCCGCAGCGCCTGGCCCAACGCCTCGGCCCGGGCGCGCCCATCGCCGCCAGCGGCAACGTCGCCGCCCACGGCTCGCCCTGGCGCACCACGCCGCTCCATTCGGAAAGGACCGCCAATGCCACGCACCACGCTGGCCCAACTCGCCAAGGCGCGCTTCGCCGCCCTGCGCGCCAAGGTGAGCAGCGCCACCCCCCAGCGACCATCCGCCTCCGCGCGCGGTTACGACGCGCGGTGGCGCAGGCGACGGCTCATTCAGTTGCGACGCGAACCGTTGTGCCGCATCTGCAAAGCGCAGGGACGCCTCACACCCGCTACCGAGGTCGATCACATCATCCCGCTCAACGCGGGCGGGCCCGACACCTTCGCCAACTACCAATCCGCCTGCACCTCATGCCACTCCAAAAAGACCGCGCGCGAGGATGGCGGCTTCGGACACGCGCCCCGCAGGAGAGACCGACAGGAGTTGCCCGGCGATGACGCACCCGATCTTCCTGGCTGAGCCCGCCGTCGATATCACCGTCGAGCCGGAGATCATCTGCGCCGCCGATGAGGTGGCGCTGAGCCAGGGCTGCACCTACGACCCGGCCCGGGGCCTGCACGTAGTGAACTTCATCCAGACCTTCTGCCGCCACAGCAAGGGGCAGTACGCCGGGCAGCCCTTCATCCTCCTGCCCTGGCAGTACCGATTCGTCATGCGGCTGTACTCGTGGGTGCGGTCCGACGCGACGCGGCGCTTCCGCCGCGCCTACATCGAGGCGCCAAAAAAAGGAGGCAAATCCCTCTGGGCCAGCGCCCTCTCGCTCTACCACCTGTGCATGGATGGCGAAGATGGCGCCGAGGTCTACAACGCCGCCTGCGACCGCTCCCAGGCCAGCATCGTGTGGAACGAAGCCGCCAACATGGTCAGCCAATCGCCTCAACTGGCGCGCCGCCTCAACCCCATCCGCTCGACCAAGCGCATTACCTTCGAGGCGACGCACTCGGTCTACCAGGCGCTCTCGGCCGATGCGCCCACCAAGGAGGGTCTCAACGCCTCCTTCACCCTCTTCGATGAACTCCATGCTCAGAAGGACCGAGACCTGTGGGACCGCCTCTATTATGCCGGGCGGGTCCGCCGCCAGCCCCTGCACATGGTCATCACCACGGCCGGCACCGACCGCGAATCTCTGTGCTGGGAGCAGCACCAGGCGGCGCAGGCGGTCATCGACGGGACTTCGACCGACACCAGCCTGTGCGCCGTCATCTACTGCGCCGACGAGGATGATGACTGGACCGATCCCAAGGTCTGGGCCAAGGCCAACCCTTCCTACGGCACGCTCATCACCGAAGAGAGCATGCGCGAAGAGTGCGATGAGGCGAAGCGCTCGCCCACCAGCGAGGCGCGTTTCCAGCGCTACTGCCTCAACATCTGGACGCGCCCCGACACCAAGGCGATTCGCGACACCGACTGGCGCGCCTGCAAGGTCGATCTTGATCCCGAGTCCCTCAAGGGCAAGTGGTGCTTCGTGGGCCTTGACCTCGCCTCGGTCCGCGACATGGCGGCGATGACCTTCGTCTTCCCGGAAGAGGATGGCACGTACACGATCTGGCCGCACCTCTTCGTGCCCCTCATCGGCCTCGATCAGAAGGAGCGTCACGATCGCGTGCCCTACCGCCAGTGGACGCAGGATGGCCATCTGCTCACCACGCCGGGCAAGACCTTGGACTACTCCTTCATCCGCCAGCGGCTCATCGACCTGCGCGAAGAGGGCTACAAGGTGCAGTCCGTCGGCTACGACCCGTGGAACGCCGACCAGACGGCCCACATCCTCTCAGGCGAAGGGTTCAGCATGGTCGAGGTCCGGCAGGGGTACCGCAGCATGTCAGAGCCGAGCAAGGTCTTCGAGCGACTGGTCATCGAGCACAAGTTCCGCCACGGCGGCAACCCGGCGATGGACTGGATGACGGGAAACCTCATGTGGATGAGCGATCCCAAGGGCAATCGCTACCCGACGAAGGAGAACGAGATGTCCAAGGTCGACGGGCCGGTCGCGGCGATCATCGGGCTCGCCGTGGCGCTGCTCAGCGACCCGCCGCCGCAGGATCCGCCGGTGTACATCAGTGTGTGGTAGCGCAGCGTGTCGGCACGCCCTCCAATCAACACCGGAAGTGTGTACCTGCTGGAAATCTTCCGGATTCCCCTTGGCAACGTATTTCCAGTAGGTATCATAATTGTAGGTACCGAAAGGGGAATCAGATGCCTCGCAAGAAGCCCGGCAAAGTCGGTGAGAACAAGTTCGAAGTGATCCGAAACATCCCCCACCCCTGCGCGAACGAGCGGGCGGCGGTGGAGTTCATAGAGTCCCAGCGCTGGGAAGATACGCCCTGTTGCCCCCATTGCGGGGATACTGACGTTTACCAGATGAAGGGCCGCGACGGGGAGCGGGAGAAGAACTACCGTTGGAGGTGCAAGGGCTGTGGTGAACGGTACACCGTTCGGACGGGGACGGTCATGGCAGAG
Organism: Phycisphaerae bacterium; assembly: GCA_039794345.1. GTDB lineage: Bacteria > Planctomycetota > Phycisphaerae > Phycisphaerales > UBA5793 > UBA5793. Next base: position 27,638 of record JBDIVQ010000003.1, read on the forward strand.
ACCCGAATGCCGCTTCGGTACTGGTGTCACGCCTTCTGGCGCGTCTGCGCCAGCAAGAAGGGCGTCAGTGCCAAGCAGATTCAGCGAGAGACCGGACTGTCCTATAAGTCCGCCCTGTTCCTTCTCCACCGGGTTCGCTTTGCGATGGCCGATATGGACGGAGTGAAACTCTCCGGAACCGTTGAGGTTGACGAGACGTACACCGGCGGCAAGCTACGGTTCAGGGGGCCGCACAACAAGCGAGGGCGGGGAACCAGCAAGCAGCCCGTTATGGCGATGGTCGAACGCGGCGGACGGGTGAAGTCTCGGGTAATCGCCGACGTGACTGCCGCCACTCTCCGCGCTGCGGTAAATGAACACGTTGAACGACCTGCGCACCTGATGAGTGACGAGAACCCGTGCTACGTCGGTCTCGCGGCCGAGTACGCAAGCCACCAGTCCACAAAGCACAGCGCGAAAGAGTACGTTCGCGGCGACGTTCACAGCAACACCGCCGAGAGCGTCTTCGCTGTGTTCAAGCGTGGCGTCTACGGCGTGTACCACAACATCAGCAAGAAGCACCTGCACCGATACCTCGCCGAGTTTGACTTTCGCTGGAACACCAGAAAGGATGATGACGGAGAACGGACGGCGAAAGCGATCCAATCCGCTGTCGGCAAGCGCCTTATGTACCAAGGTCCGTGTGCAGCATGAGGATGAATCGCTGATCGTCGAATGTCTGATTGATCGCAACGAATGACCTGGCAGCGCCTCACCATCACGGTAGATGGCAACGACGGTAGGCTACCCGCCCGCGCGTTGATAAAGGTGCTACGCGCCGCAATGAATCTGGTCGAATCAATACACGATGAATCTGAGTCCGATGAGTCCGAAGGGCGAATCCAGTGGACGATTGAGAAGATGACCAAGATCAATCCGGGTGTGGTGACGGTTGCCGCCGACCTGGACGACGAAATTGATTTGGCGGTGCGTGGACTTCGCAGGATAAATGAAGTCGCAGAAATGCCACGTCGATTCACAATGCGATCCTTAAGATATGCCAAAGACCTTGTATCCGTTTTGGATCATGGTGTGCAAGAAGTGGTCATTCAGAACGGACATGAAGCGGTTGTCCCGACACAGCACGTCTCCGCGAATGCAGATGAATTGATCGGGGCCAAGTTCTACTACGCCACCGCATCTCTGGTTGGTCGGCTATCTGTTATTAATGTGCGCCGGGAACTTCGCATCAGTATCGAGGACGAGGCGTACACGCGTTCGGTCGAGTGCGAATGCGCACCGGAGTTTTTTGAGCGCGCTAAGATGTACCTAAACTCGCGGGTCATAGTGACTGGTGAAGTGCGTTACAGGCGTTTGGACGATACGCCTGTCTCTATCGTTGCGCAGGATATTGAACCATTGTCCGAAGACCATCGCGGCTTCGATGAACTGAAGCCCATCGACATCACGGGCGGGTTGTCTTCGGAAGAATACGTCAGGCGGATGCGCGATGGGGCGTAGAACTCCGGTAGTTTGTTGGGATACTTGTGTGTTCATCGACGCGCATCAGCAGACGACGAAGCGCATCGAAGACATCCTTGAAGTCGAGAGACACGCCAAGGCGCAGAAGATACGCATTGTCTGCTCGGCGATGGCGGTTGCGGAATGTGTAAAACTCTGCAAAGATGCGCCACCTACCGATGAGGAAATCCAGCAGATTCGTGACTACTTTGATCGATCTTGGGTTACGGTGATTCCCGTTGACCGACCCGTAGCAAAGCGTGCCGCTGATCTTGTAAGACAGCATGACCTGAAACCGCCGGATGCGATCCACTTGGCGACAGCACTACGACAACCAGACGTACAGTGCCTGATGACCTACGATGCCAGCAGTGGGCTGCTTGAACTCGACAAGAAGATCGAAAGCCTGCGCATCATTCCAGCGAGCCGCTACCATGAAATCACCGGAGAAGGAGAGTTATACCAACGAGATGAGCAAGAAGCATAAGCCAAAGCAACCCGGCCCAAAGCCAGAGACATTTAAGGCTGAAGGTGTTGACTGGAAGGACGCGATCCGTCATGCCCTCGGCAAGAAGAAGCCGGAGAAGGGCCAGTAATCCGAAAAACCGCCAGACCAGAAAATGAAGTAACCGTCGCCATCGGCACACAGATTCGATCTGGAGCAAGGGTCGGCGACGGTTTGGACTACAAGAGTGCTTTCAATCGCGTCTTGGCGCGCAGGCGGCACCTCATTTCGTGATGGACCAATGGGCTGGGAGGGACTCGAACCCTCATGAGCGTGCTCGGCGGGTTGCTCAATGGCCCTCATGGGGCGACTGAAAGCCCGCTGCGTCTGCCGATTCCGCCACCAGCCCAGTTTCAGGATCGTAGGCCGAATCGTGGCCCGTGATCCGGGTTTCCAACAGGTACACACTTCCGATCAACTCTCGTCTGGTGCGTCGTCCTGCCCGACGCCGTCATTGATGCGACACAGTACGCCAACTCCAACTGCACCGGCACGGCCAACACCTTCAACGTGGCGATCGCCAGCGCCGTGCTCAACTACCGGGTCATCGGGACGACGCGGCGCTTCGTCCTCTGGGTCATCGCCTTGCCCGGCGGCGGCATCTCGATCCACATCTTCTTCGGAGTCGCGGCCTTCGACGCGCGGCAGTGCCCGAACTACTCGACCTGGCCGCTGGTCTTCAACAACGGCCTGACGAGCACCGCCTGCCTCTGCGGCGGCTCGGGGCACCGCGATGCATCCGGCTGCAACAGGCGGTACGGCGACGCTCACGATGGCGAGCGATACGAACTGCGACGGATCTGAGAGCGGTGCCGGGCTGACGATGCACGTGGCTTCCGGTCCGTCGATCGCCCCGCACCGGCAAGCCGAATCGGCGGAGCTGGATGTGGCCGATGCGCGGGATAAACGTCACCGCAGGTGCAGCGGCTGCCGCAACCAGCACGTGTCGGTCAGAAGGCGCGCCAATAAAACTCATCGGCGCTGGTCGGACGATTGACTGTGCTGGCGCGGGGTATCGCAATGAGTTGTTCGAAATATCGGGATCGCTCGGTTTTTCGGCAGGGATTGACGGACCTAGGATGCCCTCGCGAGGTGGAGTGTCGTCGTCATCGGGCAGTCGGACTGACACTATGACTGATCATCAAGTTATCCCACCTGTCGAGGTTAGACTCTCGTGTCGCCTGGCCATCGAGTATTGCGACCGTGTCAACTTCGCGATGCAGCAGAATGGCGTGCCGCTCGTCGAGGCGGTCAAGATCACCTGTGACGGCGAATCGCCCATTTATGACTGCGTCGTGACGCTCTCGATTGAGAATGGGGACGCGGAGCCTTGGACCGGACGGATCGCGCGGATTGAACCCGGAGCGACGGTGTCTCTAGCTCCCAGTGAGTTCGCGCTTTCCGCGCAGCGCCTGGCCACGCGGACGGAGGCTGAGCGGACCAGCATCATCGCGACGGTTCGCGCGGGCAGCGCGGAGAAGCGATCGACATTTCCAATTGATCTGCTTGCGTTCGACCAGTGGCCTGGCGTTGGCCACTACCCTGAACTTACCGCAGCCTTTGTCACGCCGAACCATCCGACGATCGCAGACTTGCTCAATGCGGCGCGCACTGCTCTGCGAGGAATCGGCGTTCCAGACGCGCTCGATGGCTACCAGTCCGGCAGCCGGCAGCGATCGGTGCACATTGCCGAGTCGTGCTTTAATGCCATTGCAGCTCGCGACATCGGATACATCAATCCTCCGGCAAGTTTCGAGACCGCGGGTCAGCGAGTGCGGCTCGTTGACCGAATTGCGCGCGAGCGCCTCGGCACCTGCCTCGATCTCTCGCTCCTCATGATGGGCCTCTGGGAACAGTGCGGCCTGCATCCGTTGTTGCTGCTACCTGAGGGCCACGCCATGCCGGCTCTCTGGACGCACGAGGCCCATCTGCCTGAAGCGGCGATCGATGAACCTGCCAGGATCAGAAACCTGATCGAACTCGGCGAAATCGTGCCGGTGGAATCCACGCATGTCACCCAATCAGGCGCGCAGTTCGGCCGGGCCGTCGCAGCAGCCAAGCAACACATGGGCAACCCAGGCGGGAACTTCTGTGCCATCGACATCAGGGCGGGGCGAAAGCGCAGCATTCGTCCGCTTCCGCTGCGCCATACCGAAGTCGCTGAGGTTGACCTGACGACTGCGGGCGGGACCGAGACGGCCAAGGCGACAGTCAGCACGATTGACCCCGTGGCGCTTGCCGAGCGAGCCGAGGGTCAATCACCCGCCACGCCGGTCGCGGCTGAGAAGGAGAGTGGTTCGTCGAGGATCAGTCGCTGGCAGACGCGGCTGCTCGATCTCTCGCTGCGAAACCGGCTTCTCAACTTCCGCGTGACGGGTCGAACACTGCCGCTCGCCGTGCCCGATCTGGCCAGGCTCGAAGATCGGCTTGCCGAACAGCAGAAGTTTTCGATCCATCCCAAATCTGACGGTGATGAGGCATATCTGCGGCAGGAGATCGACGCCTACCACCTCTTCGCGACCGAGCCACCCGCTGAGACTCAGAAGCGACTCCTCACGCTGTGGCGAACCGCCAAATCGAGCATCGAAGAGACCGGAGCCAATGTGCTCTACCTCGCGCTGGGCCTTCTCAGGTGGTACGAGACTGATACTTCGGAACAGCCCAGGCACGCCCCGCTGATCCTGTTGCCAATTGAACTGCACCGGGTGTCGACCGGTTCGGGCTACCTGTACAACTTCAATCTGCTCGATGAGCCGTGCCGCCCGAATGTCACGCTGCTCGAGAAGCTCCGTACTCAGTTCGGCATCGAGACGGACGGCCTCGAGAACCTCCCGGAGGACGAATCGGGCCTCGATGTACCCCTGATCCTGCGAAATTTCCGCTCCGCCATCCGCGAGTCGAAGCGCTGGGAAGTCGTCGAGTCTGCCTGCCTCGGCCTTTTCTCCTTCAACAAGTTCTTGATGTGGCGCGATCTTCAGGACAACCTTCAGCGGCTGAAGGACAACCGGCTCGTCGCTCATCTGGTTGATCGTCCAGGTGAGGACTTCGATGCAGAGCCGTTTCCCACGGCTGAAGAACTCGACGACAAAGTGACGCCCGCCGATCTGCTGTGCACGCGCGATGCGGATTCATCCCAACTCGCTGCGGTTCGTGCAGCCGCAGACCGTCGCACCTTTGTGCTCGAAGGTCCTCCGGGGACCGGCAAGAGCCAGACGATTGCGAACATCATCGCCGACGGCTTGGCCCGAGGCCATCGCGTTCTCTTTGTCGCCGAGAAGATGGCGGCACTCTCCGTGGTGCGCAAGCGTCTCGAAGAAGACGGGCTCGGGCCATTCTGTCTCGAACTGCACTCCGCGAAGGCGTCCAAGAAGGAAGTACTCGCCCAATTGCAGGAGGGACTCAATGCACCCGGCGGCGTTGAGCCTGCGGAGTGGAACACTCTGTGCCGAAGTATTGCCGACACGCGAGTACAGCTCAACGGATATGTTCGGGAGATGCACCGCCCTCGGAGCACCGGCGAAAGCCTGTATCGCGTTCTCGGCAGATTGAGCCAGCTGGGAGAAGGACCGAATGTCGATCCTCCCACCACGGCAGTGGCTGAGACGACCGCCGAGCAACTTAGCACATGGCGAATTCACATCGCGGACCTGCAATCGCGTGCCGCTCCGATCGATCCCCCAAGTGCTCACCCGTTGCGAGGAATCGGACAATCGGCCTGGAGTTTTACCCTCTCCGACAGTGCGCGAGCGGCGCTGGAGGCGGGCAACCGAGCAATGGACCGGCTCTGCGTGGCTGCAGGGCAGTATGTCGCATCCTTCGGCTCATCGGCGTCGCCTACCGAGTTGGGACGCGATGCCCTGAAGGCGCTGGTTGTCATGGGATCGCAGTTCCAGCAGTGCCCCGTCCCAAATCGTCGCCTGATTCTCGGAAGTGATGCCTCGTCCCTTCGCCAGGCGATCGCTGCCGTCGGCGAAACCGGTCGCAAGGCAAATGCACTGCGCGACGAGTTGCTCTCCCGATACCGCGAGGAGTTCTTCGGTCTTGATCTGCTGGTGCACATTGATGCGATTCAGCGGTCGCTGAAGCAGCCCGCTCTCATTCGCTTCTTTACCGCCAGGGGGATCCGCAAGCGGCTGCGCGTCTACTGCAAGAGCAGCCCTGCCGCACTTCAGGAAGTGCTCGCGGACCTCGAAGCGGCGCGTGAGTGCAACAGACTGAGTGATCAGATAACCAGCCGCTCGGACATCGCCGAACTGCTCGGCGCCCGGTGGAACGGCGGCAATCCCAACTGGGACGAGATTCAGAGCCTGCTCGGGTGGTGTGAACAGTTTGCCAAGGCGACCACGATTCTCGACGCCGATCCTGCCGCAACGGGGCTCGTAGAGCGCCTGGCCGATGCAGCGTGCGATGCCGGAGCGGTCGAACGAGCAAAGGCGTCGGGACGAACGCTCGTGGAGTGCTGGAACCAGTGGGCCAAGGCATGGTCCACCATTGGCAATGTGCTCGTCACGACGAGTGAGTCAGCCTTCTACGACGCAACCGGCGGATGGCTCACAGTTGTTGCTGGCGTTCTCCAGCGGTGGCTGGGTTCGCTCGAAGAACTCAACGTCTGGTGCACCTGGCGACGGTCGAGAGATGCGGCGGTGCTGGCCGGCCTTGGCGATCTCATCACGCTGTACGAGCATGGCGAATGTCGCCGCGAAGAGCTCGGCAGTGTCTTTGAGCGCAGTTTCGGGCTCAAGTGGTTCAATGCCGTCGCTAATGGCGTCGATGTGGTCCGAAACTTCAACGCCGAGGCGCACACCGACACGATTACGCGATTCAAGGAGATGGATGGGCGATCCATCCGTTTGTCCCGCAGTGTAGTTTCTGCGAGGTTGCGGGCAGCAGCACCCACGACCCCGACGCAAGCATCATCGCAATCCGAGATAGGCATCCTGAGACGCGAACTTGAGAAGAAGCGCCGACACCTGCCCACGCGCCGGCTGATCGAGGCGATGCCGACCCTTCTGCCTCGCCTCAAGCCTTGCTTCCTGATGAGTCCGCTTTCGGTTGCCCAATTCCTCGACACGAGACTCCCGCAGTTCGACATTGTGGTCTTCGACGAAGCCTCGCAGATCCCGGTGTGGGATGCAATCGGGGCCATCGCACGCGGGACGGAAGTCATTGTCGTTGGCGACTCGAAGCAGCTCCCGCCGACCAACTTCTTCAATACGCTCGACGGAGAGGAGGAATCCGAATCAGATGACATCGGCATCGAGGATATGGAGTCCATCCTCAATGAGTGCAACGCTTCGGGCATTCCCGGCATGCGATTGCGATGGCACTACCGCAGCCGGCACGAGTCGCTCATCGCATTCTCAAACCACCACTACTACCAGAACGAGCTCCACACTTTCCCATCGCCCGAACAGCGCTCGGATCGCCTCGGAGTCACGTTCCGTCACGTCGCCAATGGCGTCTACGACCGGGGCGGCTCGCGAACGAACCGCATCGAGGCTGAGCAGGTCGTTGATGAAGTCATCCGCATGCTTCGCGATCCATTATCCAGCGATTCGATTGGAGTCGTGACGTTCAATCAGGCTCAGCAGAATTTGATCGAAGATCTCATGGACACCAAGCGACGCGCCATGCCCGAGATCGAGCCGTACTTCACCAACGAAGTGCTTGAGCCTGTATTCATCAAGAACCTCGAAAATGTTCAGGGCGATGAGCGCGACGCCATCATCTTTTCCGTCGCCTACGGGCCCGATCAGACCGGCAAACCATCGATGAACTTCGGGCCGCTCAATAAGGACGGCGGCGAGCGGCGACTCAACGTCGCAGTAACCCGCGCCAGACGGCGACTGATCGTCTTCTCCTCTCTCACCAGCGATCAGATCGATCTCAAACGAACCCGGGCTGTGGGCGTGCGGCACTTCAAGACATTCCTTGATTACGCAAATCGCGGGCCGCAAGCGATCGCAGAGGCCGTGGTCCACAGCGGTGACCGAGAGTTTGAATCGGGATTCGAGCAGGCCGTGTGGAGCGCGCTGACGGGAAAGGGCTGGGAGGTCGACACGCAGGTTGGTTGCGCCGGCTATCGCATCGACCTTGCCGTGAAGCACCCTGAACTGCCGGGCAAGTACCTCGTCGGCATCGAGTGCGACGGCGCCGCCTACCACAGCGCCAGGACAGCGCGAGATCGCGATCGCCTGCGCCAGTCAGTGCTGGAAGGATTGGGTTGGACCATCGAGCGCGTCTGGTCTACGGAGTGGCGAGTCAGCCCAGCCCGATGCCTCGCAAAGATAGAGCGATGCATTGAATTGGCTCTGAACGCCCCGACGACACCCGAGCGTCCTGATGATGGTCATCGTCCGACTGGCACCAACTCGAGACCTGCCGATCCGGGGTTCGAGTCCGACCGATCCGAGAACGAGGCGCAACGTAGCGAGCCGCTGGCTGCGAGGGATGATGTTGGGACCACCGGCGACGCCTATGCCCTTCCAAATTACGTTGTCGCATCGCTGTCGCGAAGGCGTCTGAATCACCTCGACATCTACGATAACGCCGTGTCCACTCGCGCTGTCGGCGCGATCGTTGAGATCGTCAAAGCGGAGGCGCCGATTGTCGCGGAACTCGCCATGCGTCGACTTGCTGAAGCCTTTGGCGTCGAGCGAATCCGTGAACGATTTCGTGAGCGATTCAATGAACTGCTCCGCAAGTGCCTGCAGTCGGGAGATGTCGTGGAACTTGACGGAGCACTGTGGAGCGGGGAGGCCGATCCCAAGTCATTCAGCACCGTTCGGCTTCCGTCCTCAGCAGACCCAAGGACAGTGCGAGATCTGGAAGCGATTCCTCTGGCCGAACTGACAAACGCCGTGGTTCACACGCTGCGCGTGCAGTTCGGCATGCCGCGCGACGAACTGATGCGCGAGGTGGCGCGGCTGTTCGGTTTGCAGCGGATGACCACCCGCGTCGTCGAGACCATCGGCCAGGCCATCGACGCCGCGATCCGCCGGGGGCTGGCTTGCGAGCGCGACGGCCGTGTTACAGTGGCGGAGCGATGAGGCAGCCATGAACGCGCGGACGCTCCTGAGAGATCGGACATCGGGTCAAGTAAAGCCGCCGCCGGCGGGAACAATGGAGTTCCGCGCTTCAGGCGCGCGAGTGTCGGAACTGCTTGGGCGGTTGATGGCAGGCGCGGGAGGCTGAGTTGGATAGAGCCAAGAGAGCCAAGATTGTTGTTCGACGTTGGGTGAGTGTTGTCGCATGCGGTGCCTGCGCCGCGCTACTCCTGTTTCTCGGGCTACCGCTCATTCACACTCCCTTGAATTCGGTCAGTTCACGGCTGGGATCTCTGCCGGAACCGATGCTTGTCGCAAGTGTCGCTGTCGCTTCAGTCCTACTGGGGTGGCGTCACGGTCGCGGGCGCTGGCGAGCATTCTCCGGCATGCGCCATCCAATTGCCTATCCCTCGCTCGGGCTCGCGGTTCTGACCGGGCTCGTTGTTCTCGCTTGGCTGATTGGCGCATCCCACGACGAACACGAATTGGAGTGGGTCTCGGTAGCATGGCATGACGCACGCGACGCCGTCGGGTGGTACTTGATCGCCGCGATCGCGCCGTGCATCGTGATGGGTGTCAGCGAGCGGATGCTCACCTCGCTGCGGCAGATTCGACACTCAAGCGAACGATCTGAGGCGCCCGATTTCAAGCGAGTCCTGTCCGATGCCGAGTGCTTGATCGAGTGGAGCCGGACAGACGACGAGATCGCGCATCCTTCTCAAGCGCTGTTCGACCATGACAGGGTGGCACAGCGAATCGCGAAGAGACTACAGTCGCCGACTCCGCCGACGATGGCGGTGGTCGGCCCTGTGGGCGCCGGCAAGTCGAGTATCCGACGTCTTGTCACACATCACTGCGCACAGAACCACCGCATTGAGATCGTGCCTGTGAGCCTGTGGCCGTTCAATAATGCCGAAGCGGCCGTGGCGGGCATCCTCTCGGCCCTGGTGGAACGAATTCGCCAGCATGTTGGCTGCATTTCTGTGACGGGACTTCCCGATGCGTACATTGACGCTGCGGCGCATGTCGCGGGCAAGTATGGTGTCCTTGCGCGTTTTCTCAGCGGTGATCACGAGCCCGCTGCTGTCCTGAGGCGCCTCGGCGAGATCGCTACGGCAGTCGGCGTGCGTTTCGTCGTGTGGGTTGAGGACCTCGAGAGATTTGCGGGCACCTCCGAGTTCTCCCGGGAGGAGGCGCTCCCCATCCGAGAGGCTGACCGCCTCAATCCGGTCCGTTCGCTTCTGTACCTTCTGGATCGTACCGAATACCTCTCCGTTGTCGTGTCCGATGTGTCCTCGACATCCTGCTTTGACCTGGACAAACTGGCAAGGTACATTGAGCGCACGCCGCCTCTGGACGCAGACGAGGTTGCCAAGGCGATCGACCTCCTCCGCGCGCACTGCCTCTCCGGGCATCCAAAGGAGATCATCGATCCGGCTGCGCCAAACGTCAGGGGCAAGTTCTACAAACCTGAACATGCCTCACAACTCTACCTCTACTTCCAGATGGCGAGGGATGCCGTCGATACGCCGGAGACGGCGATCTGCCTTCTCGTAGAGACGCCGCGTTCATTCAAGACTGCGCTGCGGCTCACATGGGAATCGTGGGAAGCGCTATGCGGGGAGATCGACGTTGATGACCTGCTGCTTGCATGCGTTCTCAAGGTCACTCGGCCGCGAGTTTTTGCATTGATCGACGACAACATCCTGCAGTTTCGATTGGGCTTCCGGCGAGACAGCGTGCTGGATGCCGGCAAGAAGGTCGAGGATCACTCGGTCATGCAGGAACTCGATCGCCTGCTGAGCGAGGAGCCGAGCGATCGACATCGGCAGGCCATCAAGGGAATCATCAGCGGTTTGTTCCCAGCGTTCCATGAGAACCGTGGAGACTCTCGATCACTGCTCGAGAAGCCGCAGGGTATAGCAGTTGAGTTCCATACGGAATACTGGCGCCGATTCTGCAATAGCGAAGCCATCCCCGAAGTGCAGAGCGATCAGGCACTGCTGCGCACCATTCAGCAGTGGAAGAAGCAAAAGCCAAACGACTTGATCGCGCGTCTGCTGGATGAGAATCTCTCTCGTCAGGTGGAGTGCTTCGGGGGTCAATTCTCTGGATCAGAACTCCTGCGATTGCTTTCAGAGTGCGTGGAAGCGGTCAGAGGCATGTCCGCGACTGAGTGGACTGATGGGGATCATCCGCCTGGTATCACCTCTGTATGGCGCATGTGTCACCGGCGCAATCCCAAGCGAGCGGATCTCGCTGCGACAATCACGGAGTTGGTGTCGCGCGTGGCCGCGGACAACTTGCCACTGGCTCACGATCTGGTCTACTTCTTCGCCAACCAGAGCGGCAGCACTCCGGCTCTCATGGACCCGGAGCAGTCTGCCTCCGTAGAAGCAAGCTTGCAGGCAGCACTCGGGTCAATTGCACGTGGCGGGCCGGGAGCCATGAAGAAGGCACTCAATAAAGGTTCGACATACACGTTCTACTGGGCGAGTTGGGGGCTCGACAGGATTCGGAAGAAGCAGTTTGACGACCTGCCGTTTCCAGCATGGAGCGACATGGCCGATGGCCTCCTTAAGTGGATCGAGAGTGACCCGGGCCTTGGATCGCAGGTCGTCGCACCATTCGTTACGCAGTCCAACTATGTCATCGAGCCAGATCCAGATACTGAGGGGCTGCCTGGCAGGACGCGAACATGGCAATCGAAGTTCGACGAGCCGACGGCGAGACGCCTCTTCGATTTCGAGCCGCTGGTCCGTGCATTGGCCAGCGTCGAGATGGATGATCAGCCGAGTGGTGAGCTGGCGACCGCGGTCACCGCCGCCGTTGAGGCGGCTCGCTCGCTTCTGAGGGGATTGCCGACGCAACAGAAGGGTACTTCAGGTGCTGGGGAGACGATTGACCAGGCACGACCCGACTCTGGGTGACCCGTCCAATCGCCATCGTGAGTGCGATCGTTTAGGGCAGCGGCGTTTCTCGGCCCCTTCGGCAGGGCATAATGTACCCAGGCCCGCCGCCTTGTGCGGGGAGGGATGGCCGGGCGATCGAGGGAGCAGCGTACACGTGGCCAAACGACGCAAAGCGAAGACCGGCGGAAGTTCGGGCGCGACGGACCGCTCGTCGCGGAAGACCACCCGGCCGCGCGGCGGCGGCGCCGCCGCCCGCGGGTCGGCGGGAAAGGCCGCTGGCGACGGTGAACTGCCCCTCGCTGCGTCCAACCCCTCCCCGGCCTCAGGCGGTTCATCTCTCCCTGCCGCCGACTACCGGCACAAGACCTCGACGCGCAAGAACAATCCGCCGGCCAAGATCGCGGCTGAAGGGACGGTGCCGGCCGTTGCCAAGGCCCGGTACGCCTACTCGCCTCACTTGGCGCCGGTGCTGCGGTTTGATCCGGCCGCCGATGCCGATCGGGCCGCGGCCGCCATCGCCGCGCTCATCGACAAGGCCGCCCGTGAGCCGCTCAACGCCGACGAGGCCGCCATCCTCCGCGAGGCGCTTGACGATCGCGAGCCCTGGCTCGAGTGGGCGAGCAAGCGCGAGCAGCACGAGCGCGGCCACCTCGAGGTCGATCCCGTCGCCCTGCACATCCACGAGCGTGTCAGCGCCCAGGCCATTCTCAGAATCGCCGCGCGGCAGGATGTGGAGCGCAGCCTCTTCGCCGATCCCGAGCAGGAGTACCACGAGGCGGTGCAGTTCTACCGCCACGACATCGACTGGACGAACCGCCTGATCCTCGGCGACTCGCTGGCGGTGATGTCATCGCTGGCCCGCCGCGAGGATCTCGCCGGCAAGGTGCAGATGATCTACATGGACCCGCCCTACGGGATCAGATTCGCCAGCAATTTCCAATCGCAAGTCGGCAATCGCAGTGTCAGCGAGAAGGAAAGCGATCTCACTCGTGAGCCGGAGATGGTCCGCGCCTACCGCGACGCGTGGCACCTGGGCATTCACTCATACCTGTCGTACCTGAGCGACCGGCTGATCGTCGCTCGCGAGCTGCTGGCGGACACGGGCAGCATCTTTGTGCAGATCGGAGACCAGAATGAACACCTACTCCGATCGTTGCTTGACGAGGTAATGGGCGGCGAGAATCACGTCGCGACGATCACGTTCAAGACCTCGGTCGGACTCGGGGCCGAGTTCGTCGATCGGGTTTGTGATCACATCGTCTGGTTCGCCCGCGACAAATCGAGAATGAAGTATTGCCCGCTGTTCAAGCTGCTGGAGCGCGGCGAGAAGGGCGCGACGCGATACAACTACGCGTTGCTTCCAGACGGCGTCATGCGCCCGCTAAACGCGGAGGAGCGCGACAAAGATTCCACGCTGCCCGAGGGTTGCCGTTATTTCACGGATCAAGGACTCACGTCGAGGCGAACCGGCACTCCGGCCGAGCGGTACGCAATCGAGTTTGAGGGACGAGAATATCCGCCCTCCGTAGGAACCTGGCGAACTAATCGTGTCGGCATGGCGCGGGTGCTCGGTTCAGATCGGGTCATGCAGACCGGTAGTCAGATTCGATTTCGCAAGTTCTTCGACGACTTCGGTGCCGTCGCCATCACGAATTTCTGGGAAGACGTTGGTGGCGGTATCCAGAGTCGCGTCGATCCGAAGGTCTATGTCGTTCAGACCAATACTTCGGTCATCGAGCGCTGCATGCTCATGACCACCGATCCCGGCGACTTGGTTCTCGATCCGACGTGCGGGAGCGGGACGACGGCGTTCGTGGCCGAGCAGTGGGGCCGGCGATGGATCACGATCGACACGAGCCGCGTCGCCCTTGCCATCGCGCGCCAGCGACTTCTCACCGCCCGGTTCGACTACCACCAGTTGCGGTCGATCAACGATGAAGATCAGAAGCGCAACCCGGGCGGCCCGTGGCTGAGCAATGGGGCCAGCGGCGTGCAAGGGCCATGCACATTCAAGTGCAGGACGGTGCCGCACATCACGCTGAGGAGCATCGCGCAGAGGTCCGAACTCGATCCGATCTTCGCCCGGCACGAGCCGATCCTCGATGATCGTCTTGCCCGCTGCAATGCAGCGCTGGCCCAGGTGACGGACAAACAGCGGGCAGCGCTCGCGGGGAAACTGGCCGCGAAGATCGCCGCCGATGGCTGGAGGGCGTCGACGGACGCCGACCATCGCCGCTGGCTTCTGCCCGGAACGACGCGGGCGATGGTCGAGTCGGCCCTCGCTGCGGCTTTCGCCGGCACGAAGAAGAGCGCGAACCGCAAGCAGGTCGCAGCTCTCGCCGAGCGCATCCCGACGCGGGCGCAGGTCGGACCGAGCAGTGTGCCCGAGGGGACGATCGGCTGGGAGCACTGGCAGGTTCCCTTCGACACCGATCCCGACTGGCCGACGGCGCTCTCGGAAGCGGTCAGCGCGTACCGGCGGGCGTGGCGGGCGAAGATGGATGAAGTGAACGCCTGCATCGCCGCCAACGCCGATCAGGAGGAACTCGTCGATCAGCCGGAGGTCGTCCGGGGTGTGACGCGGGTGAGCGGGCCGTTCACTGTGGAGGCGGTGCAGCCGCCGGAGATGAGCCTGGGCGAGGTGGCGGCGCGGACGGATGATCCGGAGTTCGCCGGCGCGCCGAAGGAACTCGAGTCGTTCCACGAGGACGGCGAGCCGGCGCGGGTCATGCGGATCGTCGAAGGGCGCGATGATGTCGAGGCTCGCAACGCGGCGGCCTACCTCAAGCAGATGTTCGACCACCTGCGCCGCGACGGCGTGCGCTTCCTCGGCAACCGGCAAATGGTCTGGTCGCGCCTCGACCCGCTCTACGAGAGCGGCTCGGGCGAGATGTTCCACGCCGAGGGGCGCTGGACCATCGAGGGCGAGGACGACAGCGACCCGCAGGGCAAGGCGAATGTCGTCGTGGTCTTCGGGCCGCAGTACGGGCCGGTGACGGCGAAGATGGTCGAGCAGTGTCTGCGGGCGGCAGCGCGGGCGCAGTACGACGATCTCGTGATCGCGGGATTCTCCTTCGACGGCGCGGCGACCTCCGTCATTGACGAAATCGGCGGCGAGAAGGGAATGCGCACGGCTGGCGGGCACCGCCTGCGAGTCCATATGGCCAACATCAGGCCCGATGTGAATCCGGGAATGAACGGCCTGCTCAAGGAGCAGCCGGGCAGCCAGCTGTTTACCGTGTTCGGCCAGCCGCGGGTGCGCGTGAACGGACCGGGCCGGGCAGGGTCGTTCGGCGACCTGGCGACGGGCGAGCCGCCTGAAGGCGAGTTCACAGTGACGATGGAGGGCGTGGACCTGTACGATCCGGTGAGCAACGAGGTCGTCCCGACCAACGCCGACAAGGTGGCGGCATGGTTCCTCGACAGCGACTACGACGGCCGGACTTTCTGCGTCAGCCAGGCGTTCTTCCCCGATCGCTCGGCGTGGGAAAAGTTGAGCCGGGCGCTCAACGGCCCGGGCGGCCCGATCGACGCGGAGCGCTTCGAGGCGTTCTCAGGGATGACGAGCCTGCCATTCCCGAAGGGCAAGCATGGGACGGTTGCGGTGAAGGTGATTGACCCGAGGGGGAATGAAGTGATGAGGGTGGTGACACTATGACACGGAGGCGCCAAAACCGGAGCCGTTTCGGCCGGGACTCACATCCGCTGATCGGGGAGGATACTTTTGTACAACTCAAGTGGATTTCCGATAAGTATCGCCATCTGCATGACGAACGGCGCAGGTACGAGATCAAATTCCTGTTTGCCGCGTTGACCCTCTTGGTCCTCACCGCGGGAGCGTTCCTCACAGGCCAAGCGAATGTACACGTGCCGCAGTCATTCGCTTGGACTCTTGTCTGGCTTGTTGTCGTCTGGTTCAGCCACTTATCGCTAGCGGCGCTGACGTGGCTATATCTCTTGTGCCTACACGAGTCCAATCGCAAGGACATGCGCATTGCGAAGGATGCCGAGGATCGTGTGCTTGTCGCACACCGCATAGACCCTCGTGAGTGCATACGCAGTTACTCTCGGTACTTTCAGATGGCGGCGCTCTTTCTCGTGGCGATCATAGGGGCGAGTGTTGTAACACTTCAGCTCCTATCGCCATCGCTGCCTCGGTCAGAGGAATTGAAGCAGCAGGATCTGAATGGGAATAGTGCGGATGCCGGCGGCGATCAGGGGCCGTCCAATTGGCGCCGTTCACTTGTAGGCAGCGAGGTACAATTCGCATCTGGCTAGGCACTTCATGGCTGAAGGACCGGCATTGACTGAATCTGAACTTCCCATCCAGCCAGTTCCGCAGCCCATCCTCTGCAATCCCTATGAGGAGCCGGAGGATCACTGGCTGTACGACCGCGAGACGGGTGTGCCGAAGCGGGCGGGGCATCGGCGGCCGGCCGGGTACTTCTACAAGACGGAGCGCACCGGCTCGACGCAGCAGCGGCTCTTCGCCGATGAGCAGTTCGACGACTTGCCGCTCGTCAACGCGCTGCGCGAGGATGTGAAGCGATGGCGAGCGGCAGAGTACCGCGGCGCCAGCACTGTCACGAAGGATCTGCTGCGCCACTGGGCGCGGACCGACCGGACGCGGCGGCTGTTCTTCTGCCAGCGCGAGGCGGTCGAGACGGTAATCTACCTTTCGGAGATGCGATTCACAGGGAGAGGCCGGTCGCTGGGGTTCAACCCGCAACTGACGGACGAGGATCTGACGAAACTCCTCGCCGGCGAGCGGCCCTCATTCAAGGCGACTGGAGGCTCGAAGGACTGGTATCCGAGGCTCATCGATCAGGCGGGCGATGCGAATCTGCTCGGCCTGCGGCGCATCGGCTGCAAGATGGCGACGGGCTCGGGCAAGACGGTCGTCATGTCGATGCTCATCGCCTGGGCGTTCTGCAATCGCGGCCGCAATCCGCGCAGCGCGGAGTTTCCCAACGCGGTGCTCGTGTGCTGCCCAAACCTGACGATCAAGGAGCGGCTCCAGGTGCTGCGGCCGGAGCACGCGGAGAACTACTACGCCGAGTTCGACATCGTGCCGGCACGATACCGCGACCTGATGGGCTGCGGCAAGGTGCTCGTAACGAACTGGCACGCGCTGACGCTGGCGTCGGAGCACTCTGAGAGCGGATCGACCTACCGCGTCGTGGACAAAGGGGAGGAAGACGGCCGCTCCTTCACCGAGCGCGTGCTCAAGGAACTCGGCGGGCTGGATCGCCTGCCGATCATGGTGCTCAACGATGAAGGGCACCACTGCTATCGCCAGCGGCCGGATGATGCGGCCGAAGAGGCAGATGATGACTCCGCGACGGACGAGGCGACGGAGGAGGACGTCGAAGAGGCCCGCATCTGGCTCGGCGCACTGGACCGCATCAACAACTGCGGCGCCGTGGGCGGGGAGGGGCGCGGCGTGTCTGTGTGCGTCGACCTGTCAGCGACACCCTTCTACATCAAGGGCAGCGGTCATCCCGAGGGCTCGCCATTCCCGTGGATCGTGAGCGATTTCGGACTGGTGGACGCGATCGAGAGCGGGATCGTCAAGATCCCGCGGCTGCCGGTATCGGACACGACAGGGCGGCCGGACCCGCAGTACTTCCGCCTGTGGGAGAACATCACGCATGAACTCCAACCCGGCGAGCGGCTTCCGGGCAAGCGCAAGGGCAAGCCGAAGCCCGAGGTCGTCTACCGCAAGGCTCAGGGCGCACTGGCACAACTGGCCGGGCAGTGGCTGGAGCGATTCCAGTTGATCCAGGGGGCGACGCCGGGCAAGGAGCGCGAGCCTCCGGTGCTGATCGTCGTCTGCGACAACACCGATATCGCCGAGGAGTTCTTCCGGCGCATCAGCGGCGAGCGGGAAGAGGAGATCGTGACCGAGGAGGATGTCGAGGAAGTTCTCGGCGATGACGGTGGGGAGGAAGAGGAGCAGCCCCGGCGGCGCGGAAGGTCGAACAAGCCGAAGAAGCGGACGGTGTACGGGCGCGGCGACGTCTTCCCCGAGTACTTCTCGAACACGGCGGAGCGGAAGTTCACGATCCGCATCGACTCGAAACTGCTCGCGGAGGCGGAGAGCGATGTTCCCGGCAAGAAGCGCAGCGACGCCGCTGATGAACTTCGGCGCGTGGTTTCGACCGTTGGCAAGCGCGGCCAGCCCGGAGAGCATGTGCGCTGCGTCGTGTCGGTGGCGATGCTGACCGAGGGGTGGGATGCGAACAACGTGACGAACATCCTCGGCCTGCGCGCCTTCGGCAGCCAGTTGCTCTGCGAGCAGGTGGTCGGGCGCGGCCTGCGGCGCATGGACTACAAGCCGGACCCTGAGACGGGTCTTCTGCACCCCGAGTATGTCGATGTCTACGGCATTCCCTTCAGCGTGATTCCCTTCAAGGGACGGCCGACGAAGGCCACGGCAGGCGAGGACCGGCCGAAGAACCACGTTCGGGCGCTCCCGGAACGGGCGCGCATGCGGATGGAGTTCCCGGTCGTCGAGGGGTACGTCTTCGCCCTGCGGCGGAATCTCATCCGCTGCGACATCGAGAGCATGGAGCCGCTTGCGCTGGAACCGAACATCGAGCCGACTGAGACCGTGGCGGCGATGGTCGTCGGTTACGCCGAAGGGCACACCACGAGCCTTGCCACGCCCTTCCCGACGACTCGCCAGACGCGCTCAACGTACTACGAGCACAATCACATCGAGACGATCAAGTTCGAGATTGCGCGCCGCGTGATGGAATGCCTGCTGGTCGGCGCGGCCGGATCGGGCGAAGCGGACCGGCGGGCGCGCGTGCTGAGATTGCAGTCGCGGCACCAGTTGTTCCCGCAGGTGTACCGGTGCGTCGATGAGTACATCCGCTGCAAGGTCGATGACCGGGGCTGCCCTTTGCAGGAAATCGGGCTTGAGCGATACGCCCGGCCCATCATCGAGCGGCTCGTCGATCGGATCGAACCCGACGAAGATCAGGGAGAGCCGCCTCTGCTGCCCGTACTGAACCGGACGAAGCCGGTCGGATCGACCGACGATGTTGACTTCAAGACGGTGAGGCCCTGCCGTGCGACGCAGGCGAGCCACATCGACCAGGTCGTGCTCGACACGGAGACGTGGGAGGCGTCGGTCGCATTTCGGCTTGAGTCAGCGGTCGAAGCAGGCCTCGTGAAGTTCTACGCGCGCAACGAAGGCATGGCGTTCTCGATTCCCTACGACTATCTGGGCCTCAATCACGGGTATGAGCCGGACTTCCTCGTCCGGCTGGCCGACGGCACGACGCTGATTCTGGAGGTCAAGGGCTTCGAAGACAACGAGACACGGGCCAAGCACGACGCGGCGAGGCGATGGATCAGCGCCGTGAACATCTGGGGCCAATTGGGCCAGTGGCGGTTCCATGTGTGCCGCGATCCGGCCCGGATCGCGGCAGAGCTGAGATCGCTCCTGGCCGAGTCCGCTGAGCGAGTGCCCAGCGCCGTCGGACCATGATGCGTGAGATCTTCGGCTGCTTGGACTTGGGAGAAGGAGAGAACGATGCCGCAGGAACCCATGGGACGACTGGAACCGGTTGATCTTCGCAAGGCGTGGGAGAGCGAATCGGGCGACTTCACGCCGTGGCTGGCGCGGGAGGAGAATCTCAAACTCCTCGGCGAGACGATCGGCATCGAACTTGAACTTGAGGCTCAGGAGAAGGACGTCGGCCCGTTTCGAGCCGACATCCTCTGCAAGGACACCTCCAACGGCACATGGGTGCTCATCGAGAATCAACTCGCAAAGACAGATCACTGCCACCTCGGCCAGTTGCTGACCTACGCCGCAGGGCTGGACGCCGTGACCATCGTCTGGATCGCGAGGCAATTCACCGAGGAGCATCGCGCTGCGCTCGACTGGCTCAACCGCGAGACGAGCGACCACGTAAATCTCTTCGGGCTGGAGATCGAGGTGTGGCGTATCGGCAACTCGCCGGCGGCGCCGAAGTTCAACATCGTCGCCAAGCCCAACGAGTGGACGCGCACCGGCCCCGTCGCTATTGGTGAGATGACTGAGACGCAGCGCCTCTACCTTGAGTACTGGACGGCGTTCCGCGGATACCTCGAGGAGAAGGGTACAGGCGTTCGCATGGGCAAGCCGCCTGCCGCGTCGTGGACGAACTTCTCGCTCGGCCGAACCGGCTTCGCCCTGTCGGCGGTAGTCAGCGCATGGTACAAGAACATGGTGGTGCAACTCGTGCTGATGGGCCGCGACCGCTTGGCACACTTCCACCTGCTCAAGCAGGATCAGCAGGCGATCGAGGAGCGGCTCGGCCGCGACCTGGAGTGGCGCGAACTGCCCGAGAAGAAAGAGAGCCACATCCGGCGAACCTTCGAGAACCGCGACCCGGCGGATCGAAGCCAGTGGCCGAACATGCGCGAGACGATGCGCCAGACGCTGGAGGCGTTTCAAGAAGTGTTCCGCGAACGAGTGAAGGCACTGGATGCGTCGGAGTACGCGCCAGCGGCTGAGGATGCCCCTTGATCGCCGTTGGTGGCGACACGGGATTCCGGGTATGCTTGCAGTCGGCGTGGCGGAAGGAGAAGTGCGATGCGATGTTCGAAGCGATGTGCCGAGTTCCTGGCGGCGGCGGCTCTCGGCGTCGGGGGTATGGTCGTCCCGACGAATGGTGACGAACTGATCTCTGAGAACCTTCCGCCCAACCGGTATTTGGCCAGCACCGTCTACGACTACCACGTTCCGGCGCTCGCATTCGATGGCGGTGGGCTGGTCTTCGAGTCCACATGGGTCGCAACCGACCATTTCGGCTGGATCGAAGTCGATCTTGGCGAAATTCGTGACCTTGTCCGCATCCGTCTCGTGCTTCACATGTCTCCCCCCGGTCAGGCAACGTATCGAATCTGGTTCTCGGATGAACCCATGCAGGGTGACTTCTCTTCTGCGGCTCTCGTGGAGTCATATCCCGGCAATCACTTTGACGGTCAGGTCATGGAGAAGGTACTGGCGCAGCCGACGCCTGCTCGCTACGTCGCGGTCGAAACATCGGACTCGGCCGCATGGGCAGCATGGTACGAGATTCAGATCTTCGCGCCTAACTCCCCGTTCCTCGAAGTTTCCGCGACCTGCCCGAGCGGCGGTCCGATCGAGGTCGAATGGAATCGCGCGACGCCTGAGGGCCAATGTGCTCTCATCTTCGCACTCGATGAGGGCCAGTTTCTGATCCCGGCCCGCTACCCGTGCCAGGGCACGCGCCTCGGATTGGGATCGAGTCAGATCCAGCTGGTCGGCACATTCCGATCGGATGGCCAGGGCAATCGAACGATTCGCGGCTTCGCGGGAAACGGAGCGTGCGGCGCGTTCCTGCAATTGCTTGACCTGACCAACTGCGACACCAGCAATGTCGCTCGGATTCAGTGAACGCGATCGCGATCGGTTGATCCCCCATTGAGGGAAGCGGCAAATCGGAGAGGGCGACATGGCCCGTCGTTCACAGCACCAGTCTACGGCAATCGACGATCTCTTCGCTCTCCTCAGCAATTCGCCGATTTGGGCCGGGCCGATCGTGGCGGCATTCGTCTACGCGATGAGCCGCTGGGTGGTCCCGTGGCTCTTTCGGGTCATGCTGAGTGGGAACAAGTTCGGCGAGGGGATGAGCCAGCCGTTCATCATCTTCGCTGAGCGTGTCGCTCCGTACTTGGCGGCGGGTGTGCTGATCATCTGGGTGGTGGCGGAAGTCAAGAAGCGGATCGACCGGCGGCGCTTCGACCATGTGTCGGGATCGGCGAGCATCAATGAACTGCACTGGCGCGAGTTCGAGTCGCTTCTGTCCGAAGCGTTCCGGCGCCAGGGATTCGCAATTGAGCATACGGGCAGAGATGGTCCTGACGGAGGCATCGACATCCGCCTGGACAAGGCTGGCTCCGTGACGCTCGTGCAGTGCAAGCACTGGAAGCGGCAGCAGGTCGGAGTACAGATCGTCCGCGAGTTGCTCGGCGTGGTGACCAGCGAGGGAGCTCAGTCCGGAATCGTCGTCACCTCCGGCCAGTTCTCGCATGCGGCAATCGAGTTCGCGGAGAAGAATCCCATCCGCTTGATCGACGGCCGCGAACTCGTTCAGATGGTCAGCGAGGTGCAGACATCGGGGCGCATCGAGGAACAGAGAGCCAATGATGCCGGTCCGGTCGCACTGGCGGCACATGCATCCGCGCCGACGTGCCCACAGTGCGGCGCCGTACTGGTTCAGAGAACCGCGAAGCGTGGCGCTCGGGCAGGCTCGAACTTCCTTGGCTGCTCGCAGTTCCCCAAGTGCAACTACACGCGCGACATGGTGACGTGACGGCTGCATTCTGGTCACCTGCGATCGAGTCAGCAGCGGCTCATCGTCCGCATCCAAAAGTCAAGATGATCCGCGATCACGGCTGCGGCCAGTTGACCAGAATTCTCGCAGCCTGAACTCGCGGCCCATTTGGCAATGTGAAGGACTTTTCGATGACTCGCAGGCTCTCGATCAGCGCTGCCGTGGGGATTAGCGGTTCCCCTTCGATCTGGACGCCATCGTACTTGCCACGAGGATCTTCGTCGGTCATCAGCCACGTGATGCCGAAGAAGCGGAGAAGGACCACAAAGTATCCCGAGTTGCTCGTCCCAGAGGCGAAGTGGAAGTTGTCTCGCTCATGCCCGGGTTTGTCCCCAACCTGGTTCGCCCCGAAGAGGAACACCGGTTTATCGGTCGGAAGGCCAAAGGCGCATTGCACCAGGTGGATGGGGAGGGGCTTGCCGTCCATCGTGAAGAGATTGCAGGCAGTCTTCGCCGCCCACCGTTTGATTAGCGGGCCCTCGATGCTGGACGTCAGCCAAGGATGATGAAGTGGCGAGGCGCCAGGCGGGATCTCGTAGTTGAGTATATCGATCAGCGCAGCTCTGAGTTTGCCAGCCTCGTGATCTGCCGGCGACATTCCGCTGTTATGTGACTCACAGAGGATGTTGGCGACCGCTCCGCCGATCGGAATCTCGACGAAGTCCTGGCGGCAGAATGAGAGCCCCTTGATGTGCAGACTTCGACCGGTCAACGTCGATTTGCTGACGTAGTGCTCCCCAGTAATCCGTCCTCCACACCCGCCAAGCGGATGCGCCCAGCACTTTGGATTCTTGCAGTTCATTCAATGCCTCGATAGGCAACCTGATCGACCATGTACCTCGCCAAATGTCCTGGGCCGCGTGAGTGTACTTACGATGGGGCGCTTCTCACTGTTCGGGGCTGGCAGTGCGAATCCACCACAGGGTGAACCTGCCGATGCACACCTGCCATACTGCAGGAAGGCAAGTACGCCACGACCACGGTGACCGACCACCACCTCCCCCATAGACTTCGTTCCCCCCCCGTCGTCGAGGCCAGCCGCATGAGGTTCGAAACGACAACGCGTTCGCTTCGAGAGGTAGTCCGGGACTTCCACACCGGAGCGATTCTGCTGCCCCAGTTCCAACGTGACTACGTTTGGAAGCCGATCAGGATCCGAAACCTGCTTGACTCACTGCTGCGAGGCTTTCCCATCGGCGGCTTCTACTTGTGGAGACCGCAGAGCGGGGCAATTGACCCAAAGCCAAAGGGAGTGGGTGAGCAGCACATTGAGGCGGTGTTTGTCGGATACCTGATTGACGGCCAGCAACGCCTCACCAGCCTTGAGGCGGCGTACGACCTTTTCACCGCCGATGACAAGTACGGCGCCGAGTTGCGGTGCTTCTTGGATCTGGCCGCGGCCGACGGAGCTCGCAGGCGGGACACGCGGCTCTTCGTCACCTACGCGGGTCATCGATCGGTTGCAAGGCGAGTCGAGGCGGGAGACTCAACGCTCATATCCGTCTCGCAACTCTTCGATGGGTTGGACCACGACTTGCGCAAGGAAACAGAGAGCGCTCTGAGAACGATGGTGGGGTGGAGCGCAAAGCGCACCGAAGGGGCGCTCGCTCGCTTTGATCACGCCTGCAGGATGCTCGATCAGATGGTCCCTTGCACCACCATCAGCGAGGTTTCTGACGCGGAAGCCGTCGAAGTCTTCGCCCGGTTGAACAAGGGTGGTAGCGCTCTGCGGCAGGGAGATGTACGAGCTGCTGAACTGGCGCGAGGCCGAGCGGTCGATGTCCTCAAGCGAATGCGCGAGTATGTGTCGGAAGAGCGACCCAAGCGGTTGGGATTTGGGTTCTCCTTCGCATTCCGATCGCTGGTGGTTTTCCATCGCCAGACAGCTCAGTTCAGTTCGCTCAAGCCCGACTGGATGGATGCACCGGGTCCTCATGGCCGGACCCTAGCCCAATCCTGGGCGAAGACTGAACGTGCCATCGCGGCCGCGTTGGCGTTCGTTGATGAGGACATGGGCTGGTCTCGTCGGGCGCTGCTGCCGTCCAACAACGCCGTCATCGCGCTGGCGGTGGCGATGGACAAGTCCGATGCGAAGATCAGCGAGGAGTCCAAGCAGCTCTACAGACGGTGGCTCTGCCTTACGACCTTGCGGAATGTCTTCCAAGGCTCCGTGGAGACCACGCTCAATCGACTCTGTCGTGCCGTCCGCGAATCAAAGCACGACGCCGCTCGTGCATTGGTGGAGTCGCTCAAGCGCGACGAAGGGCGACGGATCAGGCCGGAGGAGTTCAACCGTTACGCTCAACCTTGGGGGCCTGCGACGCAGGTCATGCACGCTTGGCTCGTAAGCAGAGCGGCAACGGATTGGCTGTCGGGCGACAGTTTGGATGTCCTTGCCCGTTCGGGGAATTCGAGCCTTCCGGGAGGCGACCTGACGGTGCATCACATCTTCGCGCGGAAGGTGCTTGCGGACATGGGATTCGAGCCCGATGAGGCCAACAGCCCGGCGAACTTCGCCCTCCTGAGTCGCGCAACCAACAGCGAGTTCTGGGATAGGCCCGCGGATGAGGTGCATGCCACGCTTACACCGGACCAGCGGCACGCTGCAGGTAGCCAGTTCTTCGGCGATGCTGCCGGTGATAGGCTGAGAATAGACCGATACGAGGAGTTTTGCCAGTGGCGGGCCGATCGATTAGCCGAGTCTCTCAATGAGTGGATCGGCATGGACTGAAGCGGGAGCCCGCACCGCGCTAACGGAAGGGCCCAATCGCTCGATGATGTGCGCCGGGAGTACCTGGCCGGCGGTGGGCGACCGTAACCAGCAACGGAGAGTTCACCACTGACTCATCCTCGGGTCTCGCCGCCTGCGCCACAGAGTGTTCAGTAGTCTTGCCGGGGGCGAACTGGTCGCCTGCCTTCATTCAACTTCCAGGGCATGAACTGCCGCAACAGCGACCAGTCGGCGTCGAGCGGCAGACCATCGCGTGCGTCAGGCAGTTCTCGGGTTGCGTGTATTGATCGAGAGTGATTAGCCATTTGGTGCAGCAGGGAATGGCCCGTAGAACAACTTGGAGAGGTCAACTAAGCGTCTTGATCAGGCGATCTACGGCAGTCCTGTACCGCTCAAGCGGTTCGTCATTCACCTGCGGGTTCTCGTCGTGGACTGGGTACTGTCCGGATTTGATGCTATAGAGCGGGAGGCCCAAGTGCGAACAGACGATTGCGACAGAGTGACTATCCGGCACGTCAAGGAAGTGCATCTTCGGATTCACGAACGCTGTCGGTTCTGCGGCCGCCAACTCATTTGTGCGCTCTTTTATCGACTCGAACATTGCGCGAAACGCTTTGCTCGCTTTGTTGCTGTATTGCGTCGAGCGATTCAGGAGGACCGAGTGAATCTTCGGAAGCGGGAGTTCGTTGGCCTTCGCCTTGGCGGGGAAACTTGCCGGGCCGTAGTCCTTGCCCTTTGTGTGTCCATAGACCAGCGCGCCAACATTGTCGATCGCTCTGGCAGACGATCCATCGCTTGAGCAAGGGATAATCAGGCGATCGGCAGCAAGGATTGATAGTTCCGTGTATGCCGCAAAGGACGGATTGCAGTCAATAAAGACCGCGGTGTCCTTGCCCAACTTCGTAGTGCATGCTTCGATAATGTCCCACAGCCACAGGTGGACGTTGCGCCACGCTTCGACTGGAAGTGCTTGACCGCCGATCTGGTTGATGACCTGCGCTTGAATCTCAAGGCTTGGATCACCGGGGATCAGGAATAGTGTGCGGGGAAGGTTCTTGTTGATCGAATAACCTTGGACGAGGTACTCAGTCTCTCTTCCCGTGGGACCATGCGGCGAAGCAATGCGCGTGTCGAAGTAGCCGCCGATTGTCTTCCTCGCATTGATCAGACCTTCCAGCACCTTCGACCCATCGCCGTTCCCGCCGAGCACGATCTCGGAGAGATTTGCCTGTGGGCACATGTCCACCAGCACGACGGGCTTCTCTGTCCGATTCGCCCACTCGGTGCTGAGGATGAACGACAGGAAGGTCTTACCGACTCCGCCCTTGTTGTTCCAAACCGCATATCGCATGAGTAAGCCCTTGCCTCACGAAGGACGCCAAAGAGACGAGTCGCGCACCTTGTGGAACTCTAGCGCGCCCATTCCAATTCCGCTATGCCAAATGTGGACTCACCGCACCAACAGCCAGTTCAGAATACCTCAGTCGCTTGCCGACTACCAGCTGCATCGTAGCGTCGAATCGCTCCCACTCGGTCACATCCCTGGGGTATTGAACAAGAATGGTGCCTCAAGGGCAGCAGCATTTGGGCGCGCCGTATGATGGCGATGCGCCATTCTACGACTCCGCAAGCCCGCCACCCCCGGCCCCCCCCCGGCGCCTCCGCGACGACCGCCTCGATCCACCGGCAGGGTCAGTTGCCAGCGACGGGTTCGTAGTCACGGTGCCGCCTGGTCTGGCACCGCAAAGGTCGGCGCGGGCTCAACCAACCTTCGGCACCCGTCGCGGCGATGCCGTCGACGCGATACGATCGGTTATGGCCGTCCCCTACTGGCACCCCTGCGACGACTGCCTTGACCCGCTGGCGAAAGCGCTTCGCGAGTTCGGCTGGAAGGGTGGGCGCGGTCTGGCCGAGAGGCTGACCGATACCGGCACACGCTGGTCCTTCGACATCGAGCGGTCTCCGCGTCGCGTACGAGCCACTCCAGGCATCGAGGTCTGCCGGAGGTGGTTGGAACAGCATATCTCAGTCGAGTACTCAAAGGTCTTCCATGAGCGGGTTGCGACGTTCTTCCAGAAGTTGCGGGCATGGGAGCAGGAGGCAGCCCGAGACCCAGGTCGCGATGAAGACGAACTGAGCAGGGAGACAGGTTTCTGCCAGCACCTTCGCGATGGATTTGACGACGTCAAGGCCGATGCGCTGGAACTCGCTGACTACCTGCAGCAGATGGCGGCAATGATCACAGCGGGGGAGGGATGGATGGCGTCTGGCGCGACTCCCCGCAACTCTGTGCTATCGATCAGCGGCTCGGCGTCAAATGCCCCTTCAAGGGCCTGGAACCCCTGTGTTGACTGTCTGGACCCGCTCGCGGACGCGCTGCAACGGTTCCAGCGCTGCAAGGTGTGGGATTTGCCAGAGCGCCTTAAGCGCCCGATCACGCATTGGTCACACGAGATTGGAGAGGCCGCCCCATGGTACGCCGGGCAGAGCGGAATCGAAGTGTGTCGCGGCTGGCTGGAGCTCAACATCTCCGTTGATTACGCCAAGGTCTTTGTTGATCGAATCCAGGCCTTCTTGCGGGGCCTGCGCGACTGGGAACGAGAGGCACGCTCGACCCCCTTGGAGTACGGCGACGACGCATTGAACGGCGAGGGTCGCTTCTGTCAGCGGCTTCGTGAACGCTTCGACGAGCTCTGCGGCGAGGCGATTAGGCTCGCGCTCTACCTGCGGCAGATGTCGGCGATGCTCAAGCCCAAGCTGCGCACCGGTCGATCGTCGGCCAACAACGCGCCGACGAATGGTCCTCCCGACGCCTCAAGTGTCCCGGCTGGTGGCGAAGGGAGCATGATCACCGTGAAGGAGGCGGCCATTCGATTGTTGCGCGCTGATGAGTCGATCACCAAACCCAAGCATGCGATGAGACTCGTGTCCGGTGCGGCGTCGGATGAGAAGATCAGATCGAATGGGTTGAGGGGGAAGGGCAAGCGCCTGCTCGTCGAGGAGAGTTTTGAATCGTGGTTGCTGCGCCGCCTGCAGCCTCAATCCGCGAAGCGGTGACTGCCGTCGCGTAGACAAGCGGTGGTCGACGCTGTGCAAGCGGCGTGTCGATGAACCCCGCGCAGTAGGATGGAGTCGCGCGGTGCCGCGCGGTAGTGACCGCGCTTGGCGGCGAAAACTCGCCAAAACCGCGCCAATCCTGGCAACGCTTGCAATCCGTAACCATTGGTCCTAGCGTCGTTTGCGAGATCGGGTTGCCTCTTGGAGGCGTTCCCAAGCTGAATGTCGAGGGTTCGAGTCCCTTTGCCCGCTTTGGACTCGTACTTTGAACCAGGCGGCGACGCCGGAGTTCGTGACTGCTGCTCCGTTGAAGCAGCAGGCTTTCTTTTCTGGAATCGCACAGCGGGTCCGCGACCTCCGGGCGCGTCAGGCTGGACTGCCCGGCCCGAGCGGCTGTTCTTCTGCACCAACCTCCCATCGTTCAGCGCCCCGCGCCGGGGCGCCCGAGACGGATGCGATACAGCCCCGTGCGGGCGGCGAGGTAGAGTGTCCGGCCGTCGGCGTCGCCCCAGGCGAAGTTCGCGGGCAGTTCCGGGCCGACGATCGTGCCGAGGTACCTGCCTTCGGCCGAGATGACCCACACGCCGCCGGGACCGGAGACGAAGACGTTGCCGCGCTGATCGACCTTCACGCCGTCGAGCGCCTCTTCGCCCGGCGCGGCCGTCATGTCAAAGAAGACGCGGCCGTTGCGAACTGATCCATCCGCGCCAAGGTCGTAGCGCATGACGATCTTGCGCTGCTCATCCCAGTTGGCGACGTAGAGGTGCTTCTCGTCGGGAGAGAGGGCGATGCCGTTCGGGCCTTTGAGATCAGTGCTGACGAGACTGAGCCGACCCTCGCGCAGGCAGTAGACGCCGAAGTGCTCCTGCTCGCGCCGCGGATCGTCGTAGACGCGCGGCAGGCCGAAGGGCGGATCAGTAAAGAAGAGCGTGCCGTCGGATCGGTAGACGAGGTCGTTGGGGCTGTTGAGGCGCCGGCCGTTGTAGCGGTCGGCGAGGACAGTGACCGAGCCGTCGGGTTCGAGGCGCGAGACGCGGCGGTTGCCGTGTTCGCAGATGGTCAGGCGACCCTCCGCATCGAGCGCGAGTCCATTGGAGCCGGGTTGGCGGTATTCAGCGACATCGGCCCCCGCGTACCCGCTGTTCTCGCGGAAGACGCTCACGCCGCCGCTCGGCGACCAGCGGTAGACGCGATTCGCATTGGGATCGCTGAAGAGCAGTTCCCCGGATGGAAGCCAGACCGGGCCTTCGGTGAAGATGAAGCCCTCGGCGATCTTCTCGATCTGCGTGCCGGGCGCGATGATCGCATCGAGCGCCGGGTCGTTGCGGATGATCGTCGTCTCCACGAAGCGCGGCGCGATCGCGTGCGGCTCGGCGTGGAAGGAGAGCGTCGCGCTGCGCATCCAGATGTAGTTGGGCGGGGGATCGGAGATCGGGCCGTTCATGCCGAAGATCGCCAGTTGAATGGTCTGACCCGGCCGGACGTTGCGCCCGACGACGAGCCGGTTGGGGACGTTGAATCCCGCCACCATCGAGCCGCCGGACTGCCCGAGTTCGCGGCTGAGCACGCCGTCAACCCAGACTTCGGCATAGTCATCAACCGTCGTGTCGAGGACAATGGTGCAGCCGGTGGGATCGACGCCGTTGACCAGCGCCGGCACAGTGAAGCGCAGGCGGTACCAGTTGAAGCAGAGGCGCCCGCTGCCGCGCCGATCCTGGAGCGAGGTCGGGCTGATGACCTCCCACGATGAATCGTCGAAGTCGAGTCCGCCGGCGCGCGGCTCGATGTCATAGGTGCGATTCGGCGGGCCGCTGGGCTTGCGATCGGGCCCGGCGGCGCGGAAGTCAACCTCGATGATGCGCGCATCGCGGTAGCGCCACTCCGCGCCGACCGCGGCGAGGCCATCGTGCGTCATCAGATCGACGGAGGCGAGGGGCGCGCCGGTCGGAAGAGAGTCGGCCGCAGCGGGCGCACCAGCGAGCGCGAGCGCGGCAAGCGCGAAGAGTGAGTTGATTCGATTCGTCTTCATGTGCAATCTCACTTGCGAAGGGGAACCTTGACGACGTAGTAGAGCATGGGGCCGCCGGGGGCGATCTCCTTGAACCAGTGCGGCGTGCCGGCGGGGACGACGAGGACATCGCCCCTGGCGAGGCGGTGCGTCTCGCCGCCGATGATGGAGTCGCCGCGCACTTCGTCCGGGCCGGTGGTGCGGCCGTTCTCGACACTTCCGCCCGTGACGAAGGTGGCGCCGCCTTCGAGAACGTAGATGATGTCCGCTTCGCCGCTGTGGACCTCGGCCTGGCCGGGCGCTTCGCGGCGGCTGGCGTGGACCTTGAACTGGTCATTCTCGATGAGCGGCACGCCGCGCGCGAATGCGGAGGCGACCTGCGGGCCGGGGATTCGCATCACCTGCCCCGTCGAGAGCATCGACTCGCCTCCGGCGGCGCGGGAGGCGACGGCCTCGGCCGCGGCGATCGCGAGTTCATCATCGTGGTCGGCGCTTTTGGCGCCGCTCACGCCGACGGCGCCGACGACACGGCCGTCGATCACGATCGGCACGCCTCCCTTGAGGGGCGTGAAGTCGTCGAGGGCGATCATCGGCGTGCGGCCGCTGCGGATGATCTCCTCAAAGACGCGCGTGGGTTTCTGAAAGAGTGCGGCAGTGCGGGCCTTGCCGATCGAGATGTCGGCGCCCGCGGCAAAGGTGCCGTCGAGGCGGTCGAGGGCGATGAGGTTGCCGCCCTGATCGACGACGGCGATCGCCCCGCCCGCGCCGTCGGCGCGGGCCTTGGCCGCCGCGGCGTCGATGGCGATCCGCGCTCCCTCAAGCGTCAGGGAGGGTGCTTCGATGATCGTCTGTGCGGCGGCCGACGGCGTGAGCAGCGCGATGCCGAGCAGCGCGCCCATCGCCTGGTGTGCAAAGCCTTTCATGGTGTGTCCTCTCGGAGTCGTGTCGTCTGGAAAGATGCAGCGCCGCTGCGAGTGGATACGCATCAGCCCGCAACGGCGCGCACCTGTGGCGTTTGAGATGAAGGAAGGGACAGGAGGATTCAGCGCACCGGCTCGAAGACCGCCTCGCCGAGAAGCACCTCGGCCCAGGCGCACCAGATCTGCACCTTCGCCACGTCGGGCACGTACGCCGGCACGACGATCATGCGGTTGACCTTGCCGTCCTTGATGTCGAGACGGTTGAGGAGGTAGGTGTTGCCGCGGCTGTCCACGACCTGCCAGTGCGGCGCGGGAGCGTCGGGCACCTTGAAATCATTCGACAGAGTCAGCGTCCGCCGGCCGTCCACGTAAGAGAGCGTGGCGCGGCCGGTGTTGGCCTTGACGCCGATGAACTGCGAACTGGTGCGCGTCGATTGATCGGCGGGCATGGCGCAGCACTCGGTGGTGATGATCGAGTCAAAGGTCGTCTCGCCGAGCAGCGCTTCGGCCCAGGCGCACCAGATCTGCACCTTCGCCACGTCGGGCACGTACGCCGGCACGACGATCGCGCGGTTGAGTTTCTCCTTGTTGCCGTCCTTGACCATGAGGCGCTGGAGGAGATAGACGTTGCCGCGGCTGTCCACGATCTGCCAGTGCGGGGCGGGGGCGTCGGGCACCTTGAAATCGCTGGAGAGAGTCAGGACGTGCCGGCCATCCTTGTTCGTCGAGTGCATGACGAATCCGGTGTTGGCTTTCACGCCCATGAAGGGGCGGCTGTTGTGATCGAGCGAAACTCCCGCGGCCGGCGCAGCGGCAAGGGCCGACGCGGCGGCAGCGCCGAGCGCGATGAGGAAACAGAGTGATCGATGAAGACGCGACATGTCGAGTGCTCCTTTGAGTGTGTGGCGGGTCGGGGATCGCGGCGCCGGCAACGCGCCGGCGGCGCGGATGAGTCAGATTGGATGCCCGGCGGCGGCCGCGGATTCGCGATCGCACTCCAGGCCGGCGAGAAGGGCGTGGATGAGCAGGCGCTCCGCCTCGATCCAGTTGAGCACGTCGTTGCCGCCGCGCAGCCGCCACAGTTCCGAGGCGATGACGCCGACGACGCCCTGGGTGACGTCGATGCCCTCGGCCGGCCCTTCCTCGGGGTGGATGACGATTCGCCCGGGAAGGGCGGCGGCACGAGTGGCATTGGGGGAACGCGATGGCTCGCCGCGCTTCGGAAAGATGATGGAAGGCCGGGCGAGGCGCGATGGAGTCGGTGCGGTCTGGATCATGCGGACTGTGATGCACCGTGCAGAGGCGCGGTTACGGGGGAGCGGGGCGGACATCGATGGTCCGCGACCCACGAAAGGCGTCCTCGCTCTTCGCCCCTCCGGGGCGAAGGCGCGCCGCTTCGATACGTTGACGAACGTGCGCCAAACAGGGTGGAGAGACACGCCTGCGATAAACTCATGCCGGGCTGGAGGGACCGATGGCGCACCTTTCCGCACGACATCGACGCGACTCATGACGGCGCTCGCCGCCCGGCGCCTGCTGGCTGCGCGACGTAACCACCCCCGTGCCGCGTGCATCTGAATGCCGCGTCGAACCCCGCTTGCGCCCGAATCCCGCCCGCAGGAGATCACTCACGTGAAAGCCGTCGCCGTTTTCCCGGAAGTCAAGGACATTCGCGTCATCAACCACGATGAGCCGCGCCTCACCAGCCCGACGCAGGTGAAACTGCGCGTGCTCGAGATCGGCATCTGCGGGACCGACCGCGAGATCTGCTCGTTTCACTACGGCACGCCGCCGCGCGGCCTGCGGCACCTGGTCATCGGCCACGAAATGCTCGGCGAAGTCATCGAGGTCGGCTCGCAGGTGCGCACACTGCGACGGGGCGATCTCGTCATCCCGATGGTGCGCCGGCCGTGTCCGCATGAGCACTGCGTCGCCTGCCGCAGCGGCCGGCAGGACTTCTGCTACACCGGCGACTTCGTCGAGCGCGGCATCAAGGAGATGCACGGCTACATGGGCGAGTACGTCGTCGATGAGGAGCAGTTCATGGTCAAGGTGCCGCGCGAACTGCGCGAGGTGGCCGTGCTTGTCGAGCCGCTCACGATCGCCGAGAAGGCGCTCATCCAGATTCATGACGTGCAGAACCGCCTGCCGTGGACCTGCCCAGTGCGATCGAAGGAGATGGGGCTGAACCACCAGTGCCACCGCGCGGTGGTGCTCGGAGCCGGACCGGTGGGGCTGCTGGGCGCGATGGCGCTGCGGGCGGCCGGGTTCGCCACGTGGGTCTACTCGCGCGAGACCGCGCCGAACGCCAAGGCCGACATCGTCGCCGCCATCGGCGCCACCTATGTCTCCTCGACGACGACGAACGTCAAGCAACTCGCCGAGATGGTCGGCAACATTGATCTCGTCTACGAGGCCGTAGGCGCTTCGTCACTGGCCTTCGAAGTGCTCGAATCCCTCGGGACCAACGGGGTGTTCATCTTCACCGGCGTGCCGGGGCGCAAGGCGCCGATCCAGATCGATACCGACCTGCTCATGCGCAACCTCGTTCTGAAGAACCAGGTGCTCTTCGGCACAGTGAACGCGGGGCGCGACGCCTTCGAGGCGGCGATCCGCGACCTCGGCGTCTTCATGCAGCGCTGGCCCCAGGCCGTGCGGGCGCTCTTCACGAATCGTCTCGACCTCGACTCGGCGCCCGCGAAGCTGCGCGACGGGCGGGGGAGCATCAAGGATGTGATCTGCCATGTCTGACGGCGCTGCTCTCTCATCCACCGCACCACCCAGGCCGCCGAGCATACGCATGCAGACCAGCTCTGATCGCGACCTCGCCTCCGTGCTTCCCGGCGGCGCGTGCGAATGGATCGAGACCGACGGCCTTGGCGGCTTCGCCTGCGGAACGGTCAGCGGCATCCGCACGCGGCGCTACCACGGCCTGCTCATCGCGGCGACGACGCCGCCCGCGGGCCGCACGATGCTCGTCAACGGCGTCGATGCGTGGGTGGAGACGGCGCGGGGGCGCCTCTCG
Source organism: Phycisphaerae bacterium (assembly GCA_039794345.1). Taxonomy (GTDB): domain Bacteria; phylum Planctomycetota; class Phycisphaerae; order Phycisphaerales; family UBA5793; genus UBA5793. Next base: position 61,700 of record JBDIVQ010000003.1, read on the forward strand.
CTCGCGCCGCATCGCTACGCGCCGGGCGTCGTGCATCCCGAGCGGTGCGCCGAAATCGTCTCGTTCACGACGGAGCCTTGGCCGCGCTGGATCTGGCGCCTGCCGGACGGCGCGCGCCTCGAGCACGAGATATTCGTTCCGCACGGCGCGGCCCAGTGTGCGATGGCGTGGCGGCTGCGGTCCGGCGCGGGGCAGGCGACACTTCACGTGCGCCCGCTCATCTCCGGCCGCGACTATCACGCGCTGCACCACGAGAACCCTGACCTGCGCTTCGAGGCGGAGATGACCGGGCAGGGAGTGCGCTGGCGGCCCTACGCCGTGCATCCGCCCATCGATGCGTATACCAACGGCGAGTACCGCCACGACCCGGTCTGGTACCGGCGCTTCCTCTACGAAGTGGAGCGGCAGCGCGGATTCGATTGCATCGAAGACCTCGCCTCGCCGGGTGTATTCTCCTTCGATCTCGCGCGCGGCGAGGCGGTGCTCATCCTCTCGACCGGAGAAGCCGCAGGGGGAGAGTCAAGGCGAGCCGCCCGCTCGTCGGCCGAGTTGCTGCGCGGCCTGGCGGCGGTGGAGCGGCTGCGGCGCTCGCGCTTCGCCACACCCCTCGATCGCGCGGCCGACGCCTATCTCGTCGATCGCGGGCCGCATCGCACCATCATCGCCGGTTATCCCTGGTTTGCCGACTGGGGGCGCGACACCTTCATCGCGATGCGCGGCCTGTGCATCGCCTCGGGCCGGCTCGAAGAGGCCGAGTCGATTCTGCTCGGCTGGGCCGGCGCCGTTTCGCAGGGCATGTTGCCCAATCGCTTCCCGGACTCATCATCGAGCAGCGCGGAGGGGCCACCGGAGTTCAACGCCGTCGATGCTTCGTTGTGGTACGTCATCGCCGTGCATGAGTTTCTTGAGGCGGCGCGGCAGAACGGGTATCGACTCGAGCCCGCCCACGTGCAGCGATTGCGCAGCGCCGTACTGGAGATCGTGAGCGGCTACGCCCGCGGCACGCGCTACGGCATCCGCGCCGATGACGACGGCCTGCTCGCGGCCGGCGAGCGCGGGCAGCAACTCACCTGGATGGATGCGCGCGTCGGCGACCGCGAGATTACGCCGCGCATCGGCAAGCCGGTCGAGGTGCAGGCGCTGTGGATCAACGCCCTGTGGATTGCGGCGCAGGTGAATGATCAGTGGGTGTCTCACTTCGAGAAGGCTCGCGCCGCCTTCGAGCCTCGCTTCTGGAATGAACAGCGCGGCTGCCTGTATGACGTCGTTGACGTCGATCACATGGCCGGAACCGTCGATGCGACCGTGCGACCGAACCAGATCCTCGCCGTCGGTGGTCTGCCGCTGCAACTCATCGAGGGCGAGCGGGCGCGGCGGATCGTCGATCGCGTCGAGCGAGATTTGCTCACACCCGTGGGTTTGCGTTCGCTGTCGGCCCACGAGCCGGCCTACACGCCGCGCTATGAAGGCGGGCCGCACGAGCGCGACGCCGCGTATCACCAGGGAACGGTCTGGCCCTGGCTCATCGGACCCTTCGTCGAGGCGTGGGTGCGGGTGCATGGAGATGACGACGCGGCGCGCCGTCAGGCGCGGCAGCGGTTCCTCGGGCCGCTCATGGTCCACCTCAACACCGCCGGCCTGGGACACATCTCCGAAATTGCCGACGGCGAAGCGCCGCACGAGCCGCGCGGCTGTCCCTTCCAGGCGTGGTCGCTGGGCGAACTGCTGCGGTTGCAGCGCGCTGTGCTGGCGGAGACCGGAGACGAAGAGAATGGCCGCAAAAAGGCACAGAAGGCGCAAAGGGAAGAGAAGCCGATTGCGTCGCGGCCCGGAGTCTACTCGTGGTGACAGCGCCTGTTGACTCTTTCATCTCTGCATCTTCTGCGCCTTCTGTGCCCTTTTGCGGCCATCTGTGTTCTCGCGGCATGGCGGCCCTGCGCGCGCACTGGCCGGAGTACCTCTGCGAGGCGGTGCTGCTCGGCGCCTTCATGGTTTCGGCCTGCGTCTTCGCCATCGTGCTCTTTCATCCGGACTTGCCGGCGGCGCGCGCGATTGAATCGCCGCTGCTGCGCCGCGCACTGATGGGTCTGGCGATGGGGCTGACGGCCGTCGCCCTTATCCACTCGCCCGCCGGCCAGCGGAGCGGGGCGCACATGAATCCCGCGGTCACGCTGACCTTCTGGCGCCTCGGCAAGGTGAGGGGTTTCGATGCCCTCTTCTACATTGTCGCGCAGTTCATCGGCGGCCTTGCCGGCGTGATGCTCGTTCGCGCGGCGACGCCCACACTCCTGGCCGCGCCGCAGGTGGGATACGTCGCGACGCTGCCCGGGCCCTACGGCCCGATCGCGGCCTGGCTCGGTGAGTTCGCCATCGCCCTGCTGCTCATGCTCGTGGTTCTGATCGCGTCGAACCATCGCTCGCTCACTCGCGCCACCGGGCTGCTGGCCGGACTGCTCGTCATGCTCTACATCACCTTCGAGTCGCCGATCTCGGGCATGAGCATGAACCCGGCGCGGACCTTCGGCTCGGCCCTGTGGGCGGGAGCGTGGACGCACTGGTGGATCTACTTCACCGCGCCTCCCCTGGCGATGCTCGCCGGCGCGCAGGTCTATGTGGCGCTGCGCAGCCGGCGGGCCGTCCACTGCGCCAAACTGCACCACGTCAACGGGCACCGCTGCATCTTCCGCTGCGAGTTCGATCGTCTCATGGCCGCAGAGCCGCCGGCGGACGCAGCGCCGCCCGTGAATCCTCCGCCGCCGATGCGGCATCAGAGTGAGCAGACGCTCTACTACGGATAAACCTCATGCCGGCCATCGAGCACTACGACGTCATCATCATCGGAACCGGCGCCGGCGGCGGGACGCTGGCCTATCACCTCGCCCCCTCGGGCAAGCGGATTCTGCTTCTGGAGCGCGGCGGCTTCGTCCCGCGCGAAGCGGAGAACTGGAGTTCGCGCGCCGCCGTCCGCGAAGAGAAGTACCACGCGCCGGAGAAGTGGCTCGACGGCCGCGGCCGCGAGTTCCAGCCGGGCACGCACTACAACGTCGGCGGCAACACCAAGTTCTACGGGGCAGCGCTCTTCCGCATGCGCGAGGCGGACTTCGGCGAGATTCGCCATTACGGAGGCCTCTCGCCCGCCTGGCCCATCACCTATGACGATCTGGAGCCTTACTACACGCAGGCGGAGTACCTCTACGAAGTGCGCGGCCGGCGCGGCGAGGATCCGACCGAGCCGTGGAGCAGCGCCCCTTACGCGTTTCCCGCCGTCTCCCACGAGCCGCGCATGCAGGAACTGCACGATCACTTGCAGCGCTGCGGCCTGCATCCCTTCCACGTCCCGCTGGGCATCCGCCTCAACGAGAAGACGCTTGATTCAAGCCCCTGCGTGCGCTGCAAGACCTGCGACGGCTATCCCTGCCTCGTCGGCGGCAAGGCCGATGCGCAGACGATGTGTGTGCAGCCGGCGATGCGCTACGGCAACGTGACGCTGCTGACCGAGGCGAAGGCGCTGCGCCTAGTCACCCCGACCGATGGGCGCAGCGTGAAAGGCGTGATCGTCGAGCGCCGCGGCGAGGTCGAGGAGTACTCGGCCGATATCGTCGTGAGTGCGTGCGGGGCGGTCAACTCGGCGGCGCTGCTCCTGCGCTCGGCGACGGGCAAGCACCCGGCCGGGCTGGGCAACGGCTCGGGGCTGGTGGGCCGCAACTACATGGCCCACAACAACTCAGTGCTCTTCTACTTCTGCGCCAAGGCGAATCCGACGCTCTTCCAGAAGACGCTTGCGGTCAATGATTTCTACTTCAGCGGTCCGGACTCCGATCTGCCGCTGGGGCACATCTCGATGGTCGGCAAGTTCGACGGTCAGATGTTCAAGGCCGGCGCGCCGCCGCTGGCGCCGCTGCCCCTGCTCGAAGCGATGGGCAAGCGGTCGATCGACTTCTGGATCACCTCTGAAGACCTGCCTGACCCCGAGAATCGCCTGACTCTCAGCGCCGACGGCCGCATTGAACTGCACTACAAGGAAAACAACCTCGAAGCACACCGGCGGCTCATCGCGAATCTCAAGCACGTGATGCGCACCTTCGACGGCGGGAAGTGCCTCACTAGAGGAGGCAAGATCCCCCTCGCCGGCGTGGCACACCAGTGCGGGACGCTGCGCTTCGGCCGCGATCCGCGCACCAGCGTCCTCGACGTCAACTGCAAGGCGCACGAACTGGACAACCTCTACGTCGTGGACGCTTCGTTCTTCTGTTCCTCCAGCGCGGTCAATCCGGCGCTGACCATCATCGCCAACGCCATCCGCGTCGGCGACCATCTGCTCGACCGTCTCGGCGTCACCAGGGAACACCGACATGAATACGCCCCGGCCCACCGGCTCGCGGTCCTGGCCTGAACCGACGCGGATCTCGATCGCGGCGACGGCGCTGCTCGCGGCGCTGCTCGCGGTGCTGTTGACGCTGCCGGCGCGGAGCGCGGAGGCGGGCGCTCAAGTGCTGCGCACTTCAGTCGCGAAGCCGCAAGCGGCTGAGGCGAAGACGCAAGCGGGGCAGACGCGCGACGAAGCGCCGCTCGCGCAGCGCGTTCTCTCCGTCGGTCTCACCGTCGCCGACATGGAGCGCGCGATCGACTTCTACACCCGCGTGCTCGACTTTCAACTGGAATCCGATGTCGAAATGGCGGGAGGGGACTGGGAGCGCCTCCAGGGCGTCTTCGGCGCGCGGATGCGCCTGTGCACTCTGCGCCTCGGCGAAGAGCGCCTCGAACTCACCGAGTACCTCGCGCCGACCGGCCGGCCGATTCCCCTCGATTCGCGCAGCAACGACGGCTGGTTTCAGCACGTCGCCATCATCACCAGCGACATGGACGCCGCCTACTCGCGCCTGCGCGAGCACAAGGTCCGCCACGCTTCGACGGGGCCGCAGACGCTGCCCTCCTGGAACCCGAATGCCGGCGGCATCCGGGCCTTCTACTTCCGCGATCCTGAGGATCACGTGCTCGAGATCCTCCAGTTCCCTCCCGACAAGGGGCAACCGAGGTGGCAGAGCAGCCGGGCGCTCTTCCTCGGCATCGACCACACAGCGATCGTCGTGCGCGACACGGACGCCAGCCTGGCCTTTTACCGCGATCGGCTCGGCATGATCGTCGCGGGCGGCGCGGAGAACTACGGGACCGAGCAGGAGCATCTCAACAACGTCTTCGGCGCGCGGCTGCGCATCACGGCCCTGCGCTGGCCCGGCGAGGCCGAACGCGTCGGCCCGGCGATCGAACTGCTCGAATACCTCGCTCCGCGCGACGGGCGGCCCTATCCCGCCGACACGCGCGGCAACGACCTCTGGCACTGGCAGATCAACTTCGCGTGCGATGACCCGGCAAGGGCGTTCACGAGCCTGCGCGGGCCGATGCTGCGCCTTGTCTCGCCGGGGGTCGTCGAGATGGAGGCCGCGGCGACGTTTGACGCCGGCCTGCACCTGCGCGACCCCGACGGCCACGCGCAGCGGTGTCTGCGATACAGAGGGGAGGAAGATTCGGACATTCGCGCTGCGCTGCCGTAACTTCGGCGCGTCGGGGGGCATCTCAGGAGAGCATCCCACGATTCGCAGAGCCTCAACGTGGGCGTGAACGCGTCCCAGGATCCGACAAGTGCACCCCACGATTCGCTCGAAGACTCGCTCATCGTGGGCGTAAGCCCCGAAACTCCAACCATGCCCAGCAAGCGCATCATCATCCTCGGCGGCGGATTCGGCGGACTCTACACCGCCTTTGAACTCGACCGGCGTCTGCGGCGGCGCGATGACGTCGAGGTCATCCTCGTCAACAGCGACAACTTCTTCCTCTTCACGCCCATGCTCCACGAGGTCGCGGCCAGCGATCTCGACATGACGGCGATTGTGAACCCCATCCGCAAACTCCTCCGCCGCGTGCAGTTCTTCTGCGGCGACGTGGAGTCAATCGACCTCGAAAACCGCCGCGTCACCCTCTGGCACGGCGACGACCGGCACTACCACGAGGTCGAATACGACCACCTCGTCCTCGGCCTCGGCTCCGTCACCAACTTCTACAACCTGCCCGGCCTCGAAGAGCGGGCGCTGACCATGAAGTCGCTCGGCGACGCCATCCGCCTGCGCAACCGCATCATCGCCAACATGGAGGAGGCGGACTTCGAGTGCTGCGCTTCGATACGCTCGCGCCTGCTCACCTTTGTGATCGCCGGGGGCGGGTTCGCGGGCGTCGAGACGGCCGCGTCCATCAACGACTTCATCCACGACGCCATCCGCTTTTATCCCAACCTCTCGCACGAGCAGGTGCGCGTTGTTCTGGTTCACTCGGGCCAGGTCATCCTGCCGGAACTGAGCGAGAAACTCGGCCGCTACGCCATGCGCAAACTCGCCGACCGCCGCGTGGACATCCGCACGGGCGTGCGCGTGGCGAGTTACGATGAGGCGGGGGTTCATCTCAACGACGGCTCGCGAATCGAGTCGTGCACGCTGGTGTGGACGGCGGGGACCTCGGCGCATCCCATGCTCGAAGCGCTTTCGTGTCGCAAGGACCGCGGGCGCATCTGCGTGGACGAGACGCTGGAAGTGACCGGCCAGTCCAACGTCTGGGCCGTGGGCGACTGCGCGAGCATCCCCGACCCGCGCACCGGCAGAACCCATCCGCCGACGGCGCAGCACGCGATTCGTGAAGGGCGAACGCTGGCGCGCAACATCCTGGCGAGGATGCGCGGCCGCGAGACGCGCTCCTTCCGCTTCCGCACCCTGGGCCAACTCGCCTCGCTCGGCCACCGCACGGGCGTCGCGAACATCATGGGGTTGAACTTCTCAGGCTTCATCGCCTGGTGGATGTGGCGGACGATCTACCTGAGCAAACTGCCGCGGCTGGAGAAGAAGGTCCGCGTCGCCCTCGACTGGACGCTCGATCTCTTCTTCAGCAAGGACCTCGTGCAGTTCAACACGTCGCTGGCGCGGCACCTCTCGACGGCGGAGCGCCCGGCGGCGCCGCCGCCGCACGCCTCGACCCTCCCGGCCGAGGTGGCCGGCGCGGTGTGAGGCGGGGCCGGATGCGGGCGGCGATCGGCCCTCGCACTTCAGACCTGTGAAACCAGTCGTCTGTTCGCGGCATCCAACGTCTGTCGCGCGATCGTTGTGCGCCGGTCTACAAGGGAGATACTGTTCATGCACACTGAAGTCGTGGTGCCCTCGGCCCGAAATGGTCGGCCAGTCCCACCTCGGAGCGTCCGCAGGATGAATGATCCCGAATCGATGCGACTGCTGGAAGACTCCCGCCGGCGCCACAACTGGAAGCGGTGGGGGCCGTATCTCGCCGAGCGCCAGTGGGGCACGGTCCGCGAAGACTACTCCCCGCACGGCGACTGCTGGAACGACTTTCCGCACGATCACGCCCGCAGCCGGGCCTACCGCTGGGGCGAGGACGGCCTGCTTGGCATCTGCGACCGGCAGTGCCGCCTGTGTTTCGCCCTGGCGCTGTGGAACGAGCGCGACCCGATCCTCAAGGAGCGCCTCTTCGGCCTCACCAACAACGAGGGCAATCACGGCGAGGATGTCAAGGAGTGCTACTACTACCTCGACTCCACGCCCACGCACTCCTACATGAAGGCGCTCTACAAGTATCCGCAGGCGGAGTTTCCTTACGCGAAACTGGTCGAAGAGAACCGCCGGCGCGGCAAGGATGAGCCGGAGTTGGAACTCATCGACACGGGGGTCTTCGACGAGAATCGGTATTTCGATGTGATCGCGGAATACGCCAAGGCCTCGCCTGAAGACCTGCTCATTCGCATCACGATTCACAACCGCGGCCCGGAGTCGGCGCCGATTCATCTTCTGCCGACGCTCTGGCTGCGCAACACCTGGTCGTGGGGTCGCCAGGGCGAGGGGCAGGGCGAGCGCGGCGTCCTCCGGCGCATCGACAACTCCACACTGGAGATCGAGCATCCCTCGCTGGGGCGATACCGCTTCCACATCGACAGCGAGGGTGCGGCCGCGCCCCTGCTCTTCACGGAAAACGAAACGAACACGCAGCGCCTCTACGGCGCGCCCAACGCGAGTCCGTTTGCAAAGGACGCGTTCCATCGCTTCATCATCGATGGCGAGCGAGAGGCGGTGAACGCGAAGGGAGAGGGCACGAAGGCGGCGCCGCACCTGCGGGCCGTCATCGCGCCGGGTCAGAGCGCGACCTGGCGCCTGCGCCTGACCGCCGTCAAGGAACCGACCGGAAAACCCTTCGGCAAGGCCTTCGATGATCTCTTCGAGCAGCGCCGGCGCGAGGCGGACGACTTCTACGCCGCGCGCCTCGAAGGCGATCTCACTGACGAGCAGCGGGAGGTGGCGCGGCAGGCGTATGCGGGCCTGCTGTGGAGCAAGCAGTTCTATCACTACGTGGTCGAGCAGTGGCTCGAAGGCGATCCCGCGCAGCCGCCTCCGCCGCCGCAGCGCCTCGCCGGCCGCAACAGCGACTGGGGGCATCTCTACAACCGCGACATCATCTCCATGCCCGACAAGTGGGAGTACCCCTGGTATGCCGCGTGGGATCTCGCCTTTCACATGATCCCCTTCGCGAAGATCGATCCGGAGTTCGCCAAGGAGCAACTCGTTCTCATGCTGCGCGAGTGGTACATGCATCCGAACGGGCAGATTCCGGCGTACGAGTTCGCCTTCGGCGACGTGAACCCGCCGGTGCACGCCTGGGCGTGCTGGCGCGTGTACAAGATGACCGGGCCGCGCGGCCATCGCGATCGCGTCTTCCTCGCTCGCGTCTTTCAGAAGCTGCTCATCAACTTCACCTGGTGGGTGAACCGCAAGGACGTCGAGGGCAAGCACATCTTCTCCGGCGGATTCCTGGGCCTCGACAACATCGGCGTCTTCGACCGCTCACGCCCCCTGCCCACCGGAGGGCACCTCGAACAGGCGGACGGTACGGCGTGGATGGCCTTCTACTGCACCACCATGCTGGCGATGGCCCTCGAACTCGCCGGTGAAGACCCCGCCTACGAAGATGTCGCCTCCAAGTTCTTCGAGCACTTCGTCGCCATCGCCGATGCGATGAACACGCTCGGCGGGACGGGGTTGTGGGACGAGCAGGACGGCTTCTACTACGATCAGTTGCACGTGGACCACGCGCTCATGCCCCTCAAGGTGCGCTCGATGGTCGGGCTGATTCCCCTCTTCGCGGTCGAGGTCCTCGAAGAAGACGTGGTGAGCCGCCTGCCCGGCTTCGCCAAGCGGATGCGCTGGTTCCTCGAGAATCGCCGCGACCTCGCGCGGCACATCTCCTACTACGAAACGCGGGAGGGTCAGGAAGCGCACCGGCACCACCTCCTGGCGATCCCCTCGCGGCCGCGGCTCGAACGCGTCCTGCGCTACCTCCTCGATGAGACGGAGTTTCTCTCGC
>JBDIVQ010000004.1:0-70897 GCA_039794345.1 Phycisphaerae bacterium
ACACGCCCCAACTCGCCAGGGCGCGGGCGTAGTGGTCGCCGCACTCGACCTCGTTGTAGGGATTGCGTTGAATCGGGTCGTAGCGGTCGTGGATGGCGCGGCAGATGGCCAGACCCTCGGTGATCATGCCTTCGGCGATCATGTGCCCCGCGACCTGGTACTCGATCCCCGTCCAGACTTCTTCCCGATAGCGCACGCCCTGCGCGAGGTACTTCGACTTCGGCCAGGTGCAGGTGAACAGGCCCGCATCGCCCGGCCGCGCAAACCACCGCTCGGGCGGATGCTTCTCGTTCTGGGGCCGGACATCCGGCGCCCAGTTGTATTTCCAGGTCGATTCGAGCGCGGTGCGCACGGCCTGCGGCGGATAGAGATACCCGAGGCCGAGCTGGTGCGCCCATCCCTGCCCGAAGAGTTGATCGGAGAGGCACCCCTGCCCGTACTGATCGCGAGGATGCGAGTCGAGATCGACGGCCTGGATGAAATACTCGCCGTTGAAGAGGCGCTGCATCGTGAGGTCGCGGCCGCGCTCGAACGCGGCGCCGCAGCGTCGGGCGAGCGCTTCATCGCCGGCGGCAACCGCCATCTCCTCCCCCGCCCGCAGCGCCGCGAGGTAGAGCGATCCGACGAACGTATTGGGGCCGAAGAAATCGATGTCGTAGGTGTTGTGCTGGCTGTTTTCGATCAGCCCGTCCTCATCGCCATCCTGCTTGAGCGCAAAGAGCAGGACCTTGCGGATACTCGGCCAGTTGCGCTTGAGGAACGCGTCGTCGGCCGACATCAGATGTTCGCGGTAACACTTGAGCACCGTGCCGGCCTGGCCGTCGGCGGCGTAGGCGCCGTTGCGCTCGCCGCGGAATCCCACCAGCCCGTCCTCGTGCAGGGCGGCGTCGAGATCCTGCATCTCGCGCACGGAGCGTTCGAGTTCCGGAAAGAGGCGGGCCATGGCGTGGGCGTAGTTCCACACGTGCGTGCAGGTGCCCGAGCAGCAGCCGACGCCCTCCCACGCCCAGAAGCGGCCGCTCTTCCACCACTGGCACGTGCCTGTGGCGAGGTTGGCGACGGTCGAGTGCAGGCGCTCGAGGAGCCAGTGGGGGAGGGTGCTCTCGTCGTAGAACGTCTTCACCCAGAGGCGCGTCTGCTCCGTCAGCCGCGTGAAGTTGTCGAAGACATAGGTCGCGACGGCCGGCGCATCGGCGAAGCGGTTGGCGTACTGCTGCCCCACGCCGGGGCGATTGGGGAAGTGCCACGCGAGGACGAAGGAAAAAGTGTGCGAAGCGCCGGGCGCCAGTTCAACCGAGTCGGCCTGCAATCCGAGCGAGTGGCGCTCGGCGACATCGCAGGTGAAGTTGCAGTTGGAGATCGCCGCGGCCGCGTCCACGAGTTTCCCCGCCGACCGCGCGACATCCGCATCGCCGACGAAAGGCCCGTCGTACATAAGCGCCATCGTGCCGAAGTCATCGAGTTGCTCCAGCGGGCCTCCGGGGCCGAAGCGCGGCTCGTCGGCAAGTTCGATCTGGTCGATGTTGATGTGGCCCCACCCGCCCGAGTGCGCATCGACGATCTCAAGGCGCGCCGCGCGCCCGGCAAACTCGCGCACATTCCACGACAGCCAGCGGAGGCGCTCTTCGTTCCACCCCGTCGCGGCGCGCACGCTCTTGCCGTCGATGAGCAGGTTGATGCAGACTTCCCCCGCGTGGGCCCCGCCGCCGATGAGAAAGTTGATGTGATTGCGGGTGATCTCGAAAACGGGGCTGGTGAGTCTGCCCTTCGGCCCATCGCCGCCGAGATAGGTGTTGACGAGCCCCTGGCCCTGAAAGCCGCTGACGCGCTGCTGGTTGGGCAGTGTGCCCCGCGCGGGCGCTGCGCCGAACGCCTCGCCCTCCGCCGTCCACGGCCCGTAGTCCGCGCCTTCAAAGTCAGCGAGAACGATCGGCTCGCGCACCGGCTCATCCGCCCTGGGCAGCGGCGCGACGGAGTGCATGATCGCCCCGCGACCCTTGCGCGACTCCACCCTGCTCACACGCTGCGCGCGCAGGAATCGGGCGTTGTGGAAGCACACCGCGTTCTCAAGCCACGTCAGCACGCCGACAGAGATGACCCTCTCCGACGTGTTGCGCACCGTCAGGTTGAAGATCGTCGCGGGCAGCGCGCTGTCGGGCGCGTTGAGCGGGATGAACGGCGAGAACGCCTCAAGCCGCGCCGCCACGGGGCAATCAGGATCAGCGTAATCAACAGTGCCGATCGGATAGCGGCCGGCGAAGGCGACATCGGCAAACCCCGCCCGCGACATGCGGGCAATGGCGTTGACGCCGCGATCATCGATGACCAGCGCGAATCCCTGCTCGACGGGCGCCGCGGGCGGCGGCTGGTCGTAGTTGTCGCGCCCGTAGCCGCTGAAGTAAGGCTGGTTGAAGATCTGCCAGCAGCCGAGCGTGCCGTCGCCGAGGAGGTAAAGTTGCCCGGCCGCGACGCCGCCGACGGGCATGCCGATGAAGTTGAGTTCCTCGCCGCGGCAGAGTCGCGCCTCGCCGCGCTGCATGAGCGCCGCGAGCCACTGCGGCGCGAGTTTCTTGTCGGCGGGCACGAAGTGAGCGATGCCGCCATCAGGCTGCGCGAACGGCCCGGCCATCACCGCGCGACTGAGGCCCGGTAGTGAGAGTGCCGTCAATCCGGCCCCGGCAGTGTGCAGAAAGTCGCGTCGAGTGACTTCGCTGGAGCATCCGTTTCCGCAACCGCACGGACTCGGGCGCTGCTGACTCGGCCCAGTCGAGTTCATTGGTTTCACAGCCACCTCGATCACTGGAGTGGAGGATCAGCCGATCGGTTCGCCTCCCGAATCGACATTTTCCTTTGTGAAGACGCGCGAGCCGAGGGTGATCTCTTTGGGAACCGACTCGCCGCGCAGGATCTTCAGGGCCGCGTCGATCGCCTCGGCGCCGCCGGTTGGATACTGGAAGGTCGCATCGAGAATGCCCTGCGTGACATAGAGCACTCCCTCGTGCGGCAGGGCGTCGATGCCGACGAACTTGATTTTGTCGGCGCGGCCCGCGGCCTTCGCGGCCAGCCAGGCGCCGTGCGCGCCGGGATCGTTGTGCGCGTAGACGAGGTCGATCTGGTCGAAGCGCGACAGGGCTGACTCCATCTCCTTGCGGGCGTCGGGTTCGAGCCACTTCATATCCGCCTCAAAGATGATGTTGATCTGCGAGTCTTTGATGGCTTCGCGGAAGCCGGAGTGGCGATCCTGGCCGGGGGTCGAGGTCATGAGGCCCTTGAGTTCGACGACGTTGCCCTTGCCGCCCAGGACGCTCGCGATCCACTTGCCCGCTTCGCGGCCGATGAGCCGGTTGTCAGCGCCGATGAAGCAGGTGTAGTTGTCGCCGATCACGCGCCGGTCGAGCACAATGACGGGAATGCCGGCCTGCATCGCCTTGGCGACAGGCTCGGTGAGCGGCTGCGCCTCCTTGGGGCTGATGATGATCAGGTCCACGCCGGCGCTGATGAACTCCTCGACGTGGGAGCGCTGCTTGAGCGTGTCGTTCTGGGCGTCCTTGAAGATTATCTTCAGTTCGGGGTGCGCTTCGGCGGCGCGGCGGATGTCATCGTTCATCTGCACGCGCCAGGGTTCGCCGAGGTTGCACTGGCTCATGCCGATGGTGTAGGTCGCCTTCGCGGCCGGCGCGGCGGCTCCTTGCTCCTTCGAGTCGCTGTTCGCGGAGTTCGACGAGGTCTTCTTGCATCCGGCAAGGCAGACCAGCGCCAGCGCCGCCAGGGTCAACATATACCGCGCAGTTTTCAGTCGCATGTGCATCACCCTTCTCGTTCAATGGTTCCGCCGCTGGAGGAGAACCGCGGCGATGATGATGACGGCCGTGAGCATCAGCCGGCTCGCCTCCGGCACGGCGTTGACGCTGAGTATCTTATCGAGGTAGCCGATGGTGAGCGTGCCGAGGAGGGTGAGGCCGATCCCCCCGCGCCCGCCCATGAGGCTCGTGCCGCCGATGACGACGATGGCGATGGCGGTGAGTTCATAGCCCAGCCCCGCTTCGGGATCGCCCTGCTGCTCCTGCGCCGCCTGGCACAGACCCGCGACGGCCGCGAAGACGCCCGCGAGGGCATAGGCCATGACCTTCATCGCCGCAACCGGCACGCCGGAGAGTCGCGCCGCCTCTTCGTTGCCGCCGATGGCGTAGAGGTAGCGCCCCCAGCGCAGGCGCGACAGGATGATCCACGACAGGACGATGCACGAGAGGAAGATCAGGCTCACGACGGAGACGTTGTCGCCCAGAAGGCGCGAGTCGATGAGGCGGAAGATGCCGGGAACCGGCGCCGCAGTCCATGAGCCGTCCGCCTGCTGGACGGCCGTGGAGACTTTCATTCCCCCGCTGAGAGTCTTCGCCAGGCCGCGCGCGAAGACCATCATCGCGAGCGTGACGATAAAGGGCTGGATGCGCCACTTCGCCACGACCAGGCCCGACGCCGCTCCGCACGCGCCGCCGAGCGCCAGGCACGCCGGCACGGCCAGCCAGGGCGGCCACGCCTCGTGGATGCTCAGGGTGGAGAACGTCACCGCGACCAGACCCAGCACGCTGCCAACCGAGAGGTCGATTCCCGCGGTGATGATGACGAAGGTCATGCCGCAGGCGAGAATGCCGTAGACCGAGGCCTGGCGCAGGGCGTCGCGGTGGGTGGTCCATTTGTGGAATGCGCCGTCGCCCGAGAAGAGGAAACCGAGGGCGAGGACGAAGCACAGCGCCAGCAGCGCCGTCGCCGTCGGGCTTGCGAGCAAGGCGCGAAGCGGGGCAGTGGTGGAGCGCGGCGCTGCGGCGAACGCTTCGGACTCTTCGGTGCGCCCTTCACTCATCGGCTGCGTGCCCCATCGCCGCGCGCAGGAGATCGGCGGCCGTCGCCTGCCCGCCGCGGAATAGAGCGGCCACGCGTCCGCGGTGCATCACCATAATGCGATCGCTGACCTGAAGCAATTCCGGCCACTCGGAGGAACTGAGGATAATGCTGCATCCGCGGGCGCTCCACTCGTTCATGAGCAGGTAGATTTCATGCTTGGCGCCGACATCGACGCCGCGCGTCGGCTCGTCGAGCAGGAGGATGCGCGGGTCGGTCGCCATCCACTTGGCGAGGACGATTTTCTGCTGGTTGCCGCCCGAGAGGGTGGAGACACACTGGCGCAGCGAGGCGCAGCGGAGACGGAGTTGGCCGGCGATCCGCGCGGTCTGCGCGACCTCCTCCCGGCGCCGCAGCCAGCCGAGGGGGTTGAGGCGCGGCAGGGCCGCGAGCGTGGCGTTCTCGACGACATCCATCGAGAGCACCAGACCGGATCGCCGTCGATCGTTGGTGACCAGGGCGATGCCCATCTCGATCGCGGCGCGCGGCGAGGTCGGTCGCGCGGGGCGGCCGTCAATCTCCATTTCAACCTCGGCGCGCCGGCCGAGGGCGCCGAAGAGCGCCCAGAGCACCTCGCTCACGCCGGCGCCTTCCAGCCCCGTGAGGCCGAGAATCTCGCCGCGCCGAACCTCGAGCGGCGCATCCTCGACCACGGGCCGCCGGCCCGCCGCACCGGCGCGCACGCGGCAGCGGCGCACGCACAGAAGCACTTCTCCCTCGCTCGACGGGCGCCGCGGCGCCTGCTCGCCGATGCTGCGCCCGACCATCAGGCGGACGAGTTCGCCCGCCGGCAGTTCGTGCGCCGCGCGCGTCGCGACCAGTCCCCCGTCGCGCAGAACGGAGATGCGGTCGGCCAGGGCGTAGATCTCCTCGAGCCGATGCGTGATGTAAATGACCCCGCAGCCCTGCGACTTGAGATCGGCGATGCGCGCGAAGAGGCGGCGGACTTCAGGCTCGCTCAGCGCGCTGGTCGGCTCGTCCATCACAATGATCCGCGCGCCCAGCGAGAGCGCCTTGGCGATCTCCACGAGTTGCTGCGAGGAAATCGGCAGCGATCCCACCGGCCGACGGGGATCGAGACGGAGTCCGACGCGCTCAAGCGCCCCCCGCGCCCGGCCCAGCGCGGCGCGGCGGTCGATCCACCCGGCGCGAGACGGTTCGTGGCCGAGAAGCAGGTTGTCCGCGACGGACATCGGGCCGACGAGAGAGAGTTCCTGGTGGATGATCGCAATGCCGTGCTGTCTCGCGTCGCGGGGCCGGCGGAAGCGCACGGGCCGACCTTCGATCGCGATCGTTCCCTCATCAGCCGCGAGCGCGCCTCCGAGGATGCGCATCAGCGTGCTCTTGCCGGCGCCGTTCTCTCCGGCGAGGACGTGCACTTCGCCGGCTGCAAGTTCGAGATCCACTTCCCGGAGCACCTGCTGCGCGCCGAACGCCCGGGAGATCCGCGACATCCGCAGGAGCGAAGGCGTCGGCGTGCAGGGCGGCGATGCGGCCATGAAGATCATGCTACGCGCCGATTCCGCCGGACGATCGAGATAGACTGACCATCAATGAAAGCGATGCCCATCGACCTTCGCTCCGACACCGTCACCCGGCCGACCGCCGCGATGCGCGCCGCGATGGCCGCCGCCGATGTCGGCGATGATCAGTTCGGCGAAGATCCCGCCATCAACGCGCTGCAGGAGCGAGTCGCCTCGCTGCTGGGCAAGGAAGCGGCGCTGTGGCTCCCCACTGGGACCATGGCGAACCAGGTCGCGCTTCGGCTGCTCACGCGGCCCGGCGACGACGTCATCGTCAGCCGCCAATGCCACGCCGTCTGGCACGAAACGGGCGCCTCGGGCGCCAACGCCGGCGTGCAGTTTACGGAGGTCGGCAGCGGAGGCGTCTTCACGAGCGAGGAGTTTGCCGCCGCCTGCAAGCCGCGAGGCCACGTCGTCTATCCTCCGACCACGCTCGTCGAGATCGAAAGCACGCACAATCGCGCGGGCGGCGTTGTGTTTCCGCAGCGCGAGGCCGTGCGCATCTGTTCGGAAGCGCGGCGGCGCGGCATTGCGACCTATCTCGACGGCGCGCGGCTGTGGAACGCGGCCGTGGCGACCGGGTCGTCATTGGCCGATCTGGCGGCGCCCTTTGATCTTGCCTCGGTCGCATTCTCAAAGGGACTCGGCGCGCCAGGCGGATCGGCCCTGGCGGGTTCGCGCGAGTTGATGACGCGAGCGGTCCGATGTCGGCGGATGCTCGGCGGCGCGATGCGTCAGGTCGGCATCTTCGCCGCCGCCGCCCTTTACGCGATAGATCACCACGTGGATCGGCTCGCGGAGGACCACGCCAACGCGGCTCGCATCGCGGAAGTGCTCGCCGAAAACCGGCGCATTCTTCTCGATCCCGCGGCCGTGCAGACCAACATCCTCATCTTCGATCTGGCCGCCGAAGCGCCCGACGCGGCGACTGTGGTGGCCCGGGCGCTCGAGCAGGGCGTCCTCATCTTCGCTTTCGGCCCGCGCACCATCCGGGCCGTGACTCATCTCGACGTCTCGCGCGAGCAGTGCGAGCGCGCTGCCCGCTTGCTGGCCAGCATCATCTCCGAATCACGTTGATCACCACCATGCCGGCGCGGCGTGCGTCATACCGATCGGGCGCGGCTGATCGAGGCGGGGCGCCCGTGCCGTGAAGACCGCTTTGCCGGGCGACGTTGCCGATGCGCTGACCCCTCCCGCAGCACCGGGATGATCGCGAACGCCCACGAGATGCTGACCCAGAGAATCCCCGCTGCCAATGCGGCGCCGAAAGTGAGGAACAAATCGGGGAAGAGGTTGAGCGCCCGGGGAGGCGCCGGCGCGACCGGACCCATGTAGCGCAGGTAGCCGTCGATCAGTCCCTTGCACCACAGCATCACGACGAGAATGAGCATCCAGACGTTAATCCAGGCGAAAGTCCAGGACGTCCATCGGGCCCGAGCGGCGCGCCGGTCCGCAGGCGCGAGATGCGCCATGACGTACCGCAGCGCGGCCCAGAGAATCATCGAATCGATTCCGAGCATGCTGCCCATGGCGTGTCCGACCACGAAGTGCGTGCCGTGAATGAGCGTGTTGACCGGAGGGACGGAGATGATCACCGCCGCCCCCACGTGGAGGAACGACCAGATCGAGGCGAAGGTCACGAGCAGGCGCACGCTGCCATCCCCCTCGCCCCGCGTCCGGCGGACCGACCGAAGGCAGGCGAGGACGTTGAGCAGGTACTTGACGACGAGGACCGCTTCCGCGAGGCTGACGATGCAACTCACCCACTTGATGAGGTGCGACTGCGGGAGGTGGTAGGTGTGGTGTCCGTAGTTCGTGAAACTGTTGAGCAGCCCCAGAAACAACAGGGCGAAAGCCGTGTTCGAGCGGGCCGGCCGCTCGTCCCCGCTCAGCCGGCAGGCGAGGTAGGCCATCGAGCCGTAGACCAGCAGGTTGAAACTCCCCACGAGCGGACCGTACGACTTCCACTGCACCGCGATGTCGCGCAGGGGCGCTGCGCCGATGCGCTCGAGCATCCAGGCGTGCCCCTCCGCGAAGGCGAAGAGAAAGAGCAGCACCGCCGTGTGCCACATGTAGATGTACACGGGCTTGCGAGCCAGTGACCATCCCTCCACGCTGAAGTAGTTCCAGGCGAAGAGAATCCACCCGGCGTAGATGAACACCGACCACGACCAGTGCGCCCCCATGTACTCGCGGCCGGAGAACTGTCCGTTCCACAGGCTGACCATGATCCCAGCGCCCGCGACGATCCAGAGCAGCAGTTGCGCCTTGAGCCGGAGCATGAACCCTCGCGGCGCCTCCTGGAAACGCGAGAAGAGGTGGAAGTAGACGACCGTCACCCCGCCGAGGAAGATCCACGCGGCGGCGAAGGTCGTGTGAAGCGGGCGCAGGTGCTGAAGCGTCAAGCCGATGGAGGAGCGGTGCTCCGGCCGGTAGGAATGCGCCGCCACCGTGCCGAAGAGGATGGCGAGCGTGCTGCAGCACAGCGCGCACAACAGCAGCGCCGCCAGCGCCCGTCGTCCCGTCGGCGTCAGGGATTCGGGTACTCGAACCATGGCACCGCGGACCAGCGGAAGTCCGTTCCCTTCTCACGTTGCGACACGAAGATCCCCAGCTCCCGGCGGCGGGCGCTCATCCACTCCAGCGCCTCGATCATCTCTTCGACCTCGCGCTCGGACAGGTGCGGGAAGGCGGGCATGATTCCCTTGCTTTCGAGAATGGCCCGCTTCGCCTCGATCCGCGAGGTGCGCGACATCATCGTCGTCGGGTCCGGCGCGCCGCGAAGGCCGACGGCGAAGGGCACGTGGCATGCGCCGCAGGCGTTGGCCCGCAGGAGCGCATCGCCTCGCAGCACCGCCGGCGGCGCCGTTTCGCCGGCCGCCTCCAGAGAGTCGGGAATGAGCCGGGCCAGATCGGCATCGCGCCGCACAGCAGTCAACTGCGGAATCGCCAGGCCGGTGCGGTCGACTTCCGAGAGAAACGCCATGATCGCCTCACGCTGCTCCTCATCGAAGCCGAAGGCGGGCATCTGCCTGCGTCCCTCGACCAGCACGTCGGTGAAGTCCTCCTCGGGTCGGCGGCTCAGCAGGTTCGTGAGGTCCGGGCCGAGGAATCCGCCGAAACCGTGAATCTGGTGGCAGACCTGGCAGTTGTTGGCGCGCCAGATCGCCAGCCCGCGCTGCGCCGCCGGCGAGAGCGGCGCCGCCACCTCGGCGTGCCGCGGATCAAAGTACACCAGCCCCGTCTGCGCAAAGAACGCCGTGAACAACAGCAGATAGACCCACTGTCGCCAGTCGGCCGCGCGCTTCGGGGTGGGCGGCGTCCCGTCCGGCTCCCTCGAATCGCCGGTGCTGATCAGCGGCCGGGTGCTCACGGACCGGCTCCGACGGGAACCTCGTGCGCCGATGTCGCCTGGCCCGTCGGGCCTTCTGCGCGAGCACGCTGATCGAGCGCCGCGAGGATCTTTTCCGGCGTGATGGGCAGGTCCTTGATCCAGACGCCGGTGGCGTTCCGGATGGCGTGGGCCACGGCGCCCATGACCGGCAGCGTCGCGCCTTCGCCGATCTCCTTGGCGCCATAGGGGCCGTTGGGTTCGTAGGAGTCCACGATGCCGCTGAAGATCTCCGGCGCATCCTTGATCGTCATGATGAGGTAGCCGTGCAGGTTGGGATTGAGGATGCGGCCGCGCTCATCGAACTGCACATCCTCCATGACGGCTTCACCCGCGCCCATCACGATCGCCCCCTCGACCTGGCCGTGCACCTGCTGCGGATTGATCGGCGTGCCGCAGTCGTGGGAGTCGGTGAAGCGCTCGAAGCGCACCTTGCCGGTTTCGAGATCGACGGTGAGTTCGCAGGCGCAGGTGCCGAAGGAGTAGGCGGGGCTGGTGCCGACGGTCGCGCCCTTGTAGTCGCCGCCGAGCCCGTCGGGCGGCTTGTAGCATCCGGTGGCGACGAGCGGGCCATGCTCGTTGAAGTACCGGCGCGCCGCCTCCGCCCACTCGATGGTGCGTGACGGGTCGCCGGCCGCGAAACAGGCGCCGTCGCGGGCGCGAACATCCGCCTCGGCGCAGCCGAGCAGGCTCGCCGCGAAGGGTCGCAGTCGCTCAAGGAGCGCGGCTCCTGCGGCGGCGACGGCGTTGCCCGCCATCAGCGTCACCCGCGACGAGTAGGAGCCGAGATCGAGCGGGCTGATGTCGCTGTCTTCGCTCTTCATGTGAACCCGCTCGTGGGGAATGCCCATCGCCTCGGCGGCGATCTGGACGAGAATCGTGTCGCTGCCCTGGCCGATCTCCGCCGCGCCGATCATGAGAAACGCCGCCATGCCGTCCTCGCTGACGCGGATCACGGCGTTGGCGTGGGGGAAGACGGACTTCTTCTGAAAGTGCTCCGGACCCTTCTCGTGCTGGGTCTGGACCTGCCCGCGGTAGATGCAGTAGCCCGCGCCGGAGACGAAGCCGCCGCTGGCGACGCCGATGCCCCGACCCGGCGGGAGGTGGCCGTACTTCTCCCGCCAGTGCGACTCGCGCTCCACTTCGTCGATGGTGGCGCGGAACTCGCACGAGCCGATGTCGAGGTCGTTGACGGTGCGCGTCTGGGGAGTCATGGCGTTTCGCCGGCGGATCTCCATCGGGTCGATGCCAAGGTCTTCCGCGACCATATTGAGGAGGCACTCGAAGGCGAAGCGAGGCTGGGGCACGCCGTGTCCGCGCATGGCGCCGCACGCGGGCTTGTTGGTCATCACCCGCAGGCCGTCGTAGCGGTAGTTGGGAATCTTGTAGAGGGTGGGGATCATGCTGCCGGCGTAATAGGCGGTCGCCACGCCGAAACTCGAGTACGCGCCGCCGTCGAGGTGAATCTCGCTTCTGAAGGCGGTGATGCGGCCCTCGGCATCGACGCCGAGTTTGAAGCGCATGTGCTGCTTGTGCCGGCCGCGGTAGTAGTGGAACATGTCCGAACGAGAGAAGACGAGGCGCACCGGCCGGCCGATCTTGCGGCTGAGCACCGCGGAGCAGACTTCGAGCGGATTGGTCGCCGCCTTGACGCCGAACCCCCCGCCCACGCAGGGCCGAATCACGCGAACGCGTCCCAGCGGCATGCGAAACACGTGCGCCAGCATGTACTGCACGTAGTGCGGCGCCTGCGTCGAACTGTAGAGCACGAGCCGGCCGTCATGCTCCCAGAACGCCACGGCGGCCTGCGGCTCCATGGGGCACTGGTAGACGAAGTTGCCCGTGAAGACCTCTTCGCGGACGTGGTGCGAGGCCGCGAAGGCCGCTTCAACGTCCCCGAAGTGGTGCGCCACGTGCGTGTTGATGTTCCGCTCGTATCGGTCATGAACGAGCGGAGCGCCGGGCTTCACGGCTTCGAGAGCGTCGAGGACCGCGGGAAGTTCCTCGTACTCGACGTCGATGAGGCCCAGCGCCCGGCGCGCCGTCACCTCGTCCACCGCGGCGACGGCGGCGACGGGATCGCCCACGTGCCGGACCTTCGTCCGCGCCAGCACCTCCTCGTCGTACCGCGCCGGTGAAACGCCGTAGGTGTTTTGCGGCACGTCGGCGCCGGTGATCACGGTGAGCACTCCGGGAAGCGCCTGCGCCCGGCTGGTGTCGATCCGCCGGATGAGGCCATGCGCGATCGGCGAGAAGAGAATCCCGCCGTGCACCATGTTGGGCAGGGCGATGTCGGCGGTGTAGACGGCGCGGCCGGTGACCTTGTCCGCTGCGTCCACACGGGGGACGGGCTTTCCGACCGAGCACAGCGCGTTCGTCGCAGCCGCGCCTGATCCGTTCGACGCGTGTCCGCCGGCGTGCGGCGCAGACCGGGCGGCGCCGGGCCCCCCGTTGGCGCACTGTTCGCAACGACCCGTGCAGCGTTCGACCGCGCGGAGAATCGCCCCATAGCCCGTGCAGCGGCAGAGGTTGCCCGACAGCGCGTGGAGGATCTCCGCGCGACTCGCATGCGGATGGTCGCGCAGAAGAGCCGTTGAGGAGAGGATCATGCCCGAGGTGCAGAATCCGCACTGGACGGCCCCCTCCTCGACGAAGGCGCGCTGGAGCGGCGTGAGTTCGCCTCCCGCTGCGAGTCCTTCGATGGTCGTGATCTCCCGCCCTTCGAGCGTGGCGGCGAGCAGAAGGCACGCGTTCATCGGGTTTCCGTCCACGAGCACGGTGCAGGCGCCGCAGTCGCCTTCGTCGCAGCCCTTCCTGGTGCCGGTCAGTCGCAGGGTGTCGCGAAGCACGTCAAGCAGGGTGGCGCCGGGTCCGATGGCGACGGGGCGCGCCTCGCCGTTGATGTGCAGTGTTCGCAGATCAGTCATGCGAAGCCTCCCGGGCGCGTTGGTGGGCGGCGCGGAGCGCGCGGCGCGTGAGGACGCCGACGAGCCGGCGGCGGAACGCGGCGCTGCCGCGCACGTCGGAGATCGGCTGGGCCGCCTCCATGGCGACTTCCGCCGCGCGGTCGATGCCTTCGTCGAGCCTCCGGCCGCACAGGACCGGCTCGGCATCGCGCACCGGCAGCGGGACGGGGGCGACGGCGCCGAGCATGATCCTCGCCGCCGTGATTGAGTCGTTCCGGCCGAGCGTGAGCGACGCCGCGACTGACGCCACGGCGATCGAGTTGCCCTCGCGCAGCGCGAATCGTTCGTAGGCCGCTCCGAAGCGCGGTCGGGGCGCCGGAACCAGAATGGCGACGAGAAGTTCCTCCTCGCGGCGGATCGTCTGCCGCGGGCCGATGAAGAACTCCGTCAGCGCCACGCGCCGCGAGCCGCCCGGCGACCAGAGCACCAGCGCGGCGTCGAGAACGCCGAGCACCGGGGGAAGATCGGCGCAGGGCACCGCCGAGGCGATGTTCCCCCCGATCGTCGCCAGGTGGCGCACCTGCGGAGAGGCCATCTGCCGCGCCGCCTCGCGCAGTGCGACGAACGGGCCGCCGATCAGCGGCGAGCGCTCGATCTCCGCGATGGTCGTCATCGCGCCGATGCGCAGACCGGATTGGTTCTCGATGCCGCGCAGCGACTCGATGCGGTTGAGCGAGACGAGGTGTTCGGCGCTGGTGCGGGCGGACTTGAGATCGACGATCAGGTCTGTGCCGCCGGCGAGGAGCCGGGCACGTCCGGGGAAGCGTGCCAGCAGGTCAGCCGCCTGGGCCAGGTCGGTGGGTTCGTGAAGTTCACCGGTGATCATCACGGCCTCGTGGAGAGGAATCAGTCGGACACGTGTCAAGCGCCTGGTGGGGGGCCGGCGTGCGGTCCGCGGCCGGTGCGCGCGCGGGGCGTCTCGCCGACTGGCCGAGCGTGCCGAGCAGCCCGGCGAGGAACTGGGCGAAGACCTGCTGGGCCAGGCTGGCGGGCGAGCGGTCGCGCCCGGGGTCGTACCACCGGTAGATCCAGTTGAGCGTCCCGAAGAGGCTCATGGTGGCGACGCTCTCGTCGAGGCCGCCGCGTCCCGAGAGATCCACGCGCGGGTCGGCGCCGCGGGCGCCGCCGGAAGCCCGCTCCTGCGCGATGAGGCGTGCGACGATGTCGCGCGCCAGGTCGTAATACTGCCGGCGGACGCGGCGCACCTGTTCGTACGCCTCGCCGGTGAGCGAGTCGAGTTCGTGGGAGCAGACCTTGAGCGTGGCCATGTCGCTCGCCACGTACTGGACGTGCGTGAGGATGAGCAGGCGAAGTTGCTCGACGGGGTCGCTCACGCCGCTGATCTTCGCGGTCACCTCGGTGAGCAGGCCGGAGAAGGCCCGGAACTGGATCAGGAAGAGCAGGCGCTCCTTGCTGTCCACGTAGTGGTACATTCCGGCGAGGCCGACGCCCGGGCCGCCGGGGCCTTCGCGAGCGATCTGGCGCATCGTGGCCTTGTGGTAGCCGTCGCGCGCGAAGGCTTCGGTAGCGGCGGCGACGATGCGGTCGAGGCGCGCCGAGGCGCCGTGCCGCTCGGGGTCGGCGCGCCGGGCGGCGCCGGCGGCCCGGGAGAGTGTCCGGCGAGGAGGGGTCCGAGGCGCGGGTTCCCGCTGACGGCCGCTTCCGAACGGGTGTTCGACTTTTCGGTGCTTCATGGCGCGAGGAGTTCTGCGGGCTGGCTTGGGGGAGGCGGGGCCTTGACTGGAGTTTGGGATCACTATATCCTATTCGTGGCGGCGGGCAAGGCCTTGTCCTGATCGGCTCCATCCTCACCTTCCTCCGTTCGCCGCGCGCCGACTCGTCGAACGCGCGTTCGGAAACCTGATCGTCCCGAAGCCATTCCCCTCGACACGGAGTTGAACCATGAGCCAGTTCCCGACACGAGAGCCCGCATCCCTCGGCCTGCGCGAAGTGCAGTACTCCAAGGGCGACTGGATCGCCCGAATCTCAATCAACCGTCCCTTCAACTTCAACGCCTACAGCACCCCGGCGCTTCAGGAACTGGCGGCGGCCTTTGAAGACGCGAGCCGGGACGACCGCGTCGCCGTCGTGGTCTTCACCGGAGTCGGACATGACGCCTTCTGCACGGGCGGCGACGTCAAGGAGTACCAGAAGTCCTACACGCAGCGCCCGCGCGACTACTGGAAGTACATGTCCTGCTTCAAGGCCTACATCGAATCGATCATGAACTGCTCCAAGCCGGTGATTGCGCGGCTCAACGGCATGGCGGTCGGCGGCGGCAACGAGAGCCAACTCGCCTGCGACCTCGCCGTCATGGGCGAACACACCTTCGTGGCGCAAGTCGGAACGAGCGTCGGTTCGGTCGCCTGCGGCGGCTCGACGCAGTGGCTCTCCGTCCACGCCGGCGATCGCCGCGCCCGCGGCATCCTCTTCCTCAACCAGCGCTACCCCGCCTTCACCGCGCTCTCGCTCGGACTCGTCAACGCCGTCGTCCCGACGGTCAAAGGACCGGACGGACAGTTCGTCACCCGCTTCACGCAGGGCCGGGCTTTCCTCGCCGACTGGAACACCGACGCCTGGGAGAACCCCTTCGAACGCCGGGCGACCGCCGAAGACATCCGCAGGGCGCTCAAAGGAGCCGACGGCTACTCCATCGACCTGCGCCCGCTCGATGAGACGGTCAACAACCTCTGCGGCCAGATCATCAACAAGTTCGCCGAGTGCACGCGCTACACCAAGGCTCAGGTGAACTTCTGGAAGGACCTGGCCTGGCACGCAACCGCCGGGCACGCCCGCGACTGGCTCTCTATCCACTACACCAGCCTCGAGCCCTACGAGGGCATGACCGCCTTCGTCGAGAAGCGCAAGGCGGACTACGTCGGCATGCGGGAGCGCGCCGCCGACCCCGACGGTTCGAGCGAGTTTCTCTGGGGCCCGTATGCCCTCGAGTGCCGCTCATGCGGCGCGAAGGGGCTTCCCGCGTTCTTTGACCACTGCGGCAAGTGCGGCGCCCCGCTGGAAGAGGCGCCGCCGAGCGGCGCCCCGGCGGAGCCGGCCGCGGCGAAGCGTTGACCGGTTCGAGGGCTTTGGGCGGCGGGGGCAGCGCGGCCTCCGGGAGTTCGTGGTGCAGCGCATCGGACGATTGACATGAACCAGGTGCGGCGAGCATTGGTGACCGGAGGGAGCAGCGGCATCGGCCGGTGCATCGCCGAGACCCTCGCCCGGCGCTGCGGCCGCGTCGGCATCCTCCACCTCGACTCGCCGGAGCAGGGACACGCGGTTGCGCGCGAGATCGAATCGCGCTCGGAGGGCGCGGCCGAGGCGTGGGCCCGGCGCTGCGACGTCGCCGACTCCGGCGCCGTCGCCGGCGCGTTCGCGGAGTTCCTCGAGCGTTTCGGCGGGCTGGAGATTCTCGTGAACGCCGCCGGCCTCTTCCGCGACACGGTCATCTGGAAGATGACCGACGCGCAGTGGCGCACCGTGATCGAGGTCAACCTGACGGGTGCGTTCAACTGCGCCCGCGCCGCGGCGCCGGCGCTGCGCGACGGCGGGTGGGGCGCGATTGTCAACATCACGAGCATCAACGGCCTTCGGGGCAAGTTCGGGCAGTGCAACTACGCCGCGTCCAAAGCAGGGCTCATCGGGCTGACCAAGTCCCTGGCGCGCGAACTGGCCAGGTTCAACGTCACCGTCAACGCCGTCGCGCCGGGGATGATCGACACCCCGGCCACCGCAGCGCTCCCCGCCGATGTCCGCGAACGCTCCGTCGAGGAGATTCTCCTCGGCCGCATCGGCCGGCCGCAGGACGTCGCCGACCTCGTCGCCTTTCTCTGCTCCGACGAGGCTCGCTTCATCACCGGAGAAGTCATTCGAGTGGACGGAGGGCAGTACCTGTGACACGCAACCCGAGACCGCAGACGGCGTCGAGCGGCGAGTTCATCCGGCTCGCCGAGGCCGAGGGAATCCTGACGATCACCCTCGATCGCCCGCCTCTCAACGTCCTCAACCTCGCGATGCTCGGCGAGATGGTCGGGGCGCTCCAGTCGGCCGTGGCCGACGAGTCGCTCGCCGCCATCGTCTTCCGGGCGGCGGGCAAGTCGTTCAGCGCGGGCGTGGACGTGGCGGACCACGCCGCCGACAAAGTGGACGCGATGATCGAGACCTTTCATCGCGTGTTTCGTCTTCTCCTCTCGACCGATGCGCTGACCATCGCGGCCGTGCAGGGCGCGGCGCTGGGGGGCGCGTGCGAACTCGCCTGCTTCTGCGACGTGGTGCTCGCTTCGGAACGTGCGAAGTTCGGTCAGCCGGAGGTGAAGGTCGGCGTTTTTCCGCCCGTGGCGGCGACGATCCTCCCTTGGCGCGTGGGCGTCGGCCGGGCGGTCGAGATCAACGCGCTCGGTGAGACGATCGGCGCGGCCGAGGCGCACCGCATCGGGCTGGCGTCGCGCCTCTTCGCGGCGGAGGAGTTCGAGGCGAAGGTCGGCGAGTACCTGGCCGCCGTCGGACGCCTTTCGCGGCCGGTCGTGCGGCTCGCCAAGCGAGCGACGGTCGATCCCTTCCGCGCCGACCTGCTGGCGCACCTCGAACACGCCGAGCGAATCTACCTTGGCCAACTCATGAATCTCAGAGACGCGCACGAAGGCCTCTCGGCCTTTCTCGACCGGCGCGCGCCGGTCTGGGCGCACGCATAGCGGCAAAGCGCAGGATGGAGCAAGCCATGAAAGCGGCAGTGTTTCACGGGCCGGAGCGCGGGATGGTCGTGGAGGAAGTGCCGGTCCCGACGGTCAAGCCGGGCGAAGCACTCATCAAAGTCGCGGCGTGCGGCGCATGCCACACCGACCTTCACTACATCGAGCACGGCGTGCCGACCTTCAAAAAGCCGCCGATCATCCTCGGCCATGAGGCGTCGGGCGTGGTGGCGGAGATCGGCGTCGGCGTGATGAACGTCAGGCCGGGGCAGCGCGTGCTCATTCCCGCCGTGCTCACCTGCGGGCGGTGCGTCGCCTGCCGTCAGGGCCGCGAGAACATCTGCGCCGAGATGAAGATGCTCGGCAACCACTTCGACGGCGCCTACGCGGAGTACGTCGCCGTCCCCGCTAAAGACCTGCTCGACCTGCCCGAGTCGATTCCCCTGGCGGAGGCGTCCATCATCGCCGATGCGCTTTCGACGCCCTTCCATGCGGTGAAGAACCGCGCGCGGGTGCAGCCGGGCGATCGTGTCGTGGTCTTCGGCTGCGGCGGCGTGGGCATCAACGCCGTGCAGCTCGCCGCGCTCTGCGGCGCCCACGTCATCGCCGTGGATGTGAACGAGCGCAAACTGGAGTGGGCGAAGCAGTTCGGCGCCGCCGCCGTCATCAACGGCTCCAAGGTCGAGCGCGTCAGCAAAGAGGTGAAGAAACTCACCGACGGCGGGGCCGACATCGTCCTCGAAGTCATCGGCAATCCCAAGACGTTCGAAGAGGCGTTCGAGTGCGTGCGCGTCGGCGGGCGCCTCGTCGCGGTCGGCTATACCCACGAGGCGGCGGCGATCGTGCCCGGCAAGATCATGTTCAAGGAACTCGAAGTCGTCGGCTCGCTCGGCTGCCGGCCCGTTGACTATCTGCCGCTCATCCGCCTTGTGGCGCAAGGCCGCATCGACCTCAAGAAGATCGTGACCCATCGCTTCCCGCTTGCCGAGATTCGCAGCGCGTTCGAGGTCATGCACGCGGGCGAATCTCTGCGATCCATCGTCGTTCCCTGAACGGAGCCGGTCATGGGCCAAGCCGCCGTCAAGCGAATCGAGATCGAGGCGACCGGGCGCCTGCGGGCGCTGATGCGCCGCTACTTTCTCGATCTCGACGAGGCGGCGAAGGATCCGGGCCGCAGGGTCGCGTGGTGCACTTCGGTGGGTCCGTGCGAGATCCTCGCAGCCTTCGGATTCGCGGTCTACTTCCCGGAGAACCACGGCGCGCTGCTCGGGGCGAAGAAGATCAGCCACGAGATGATCCCGCGCGCCGCCGGGCTCGGGTACTCGGCGGAGGCGTGCTCCTACATGAACAGCGACATCGGCTGCGACCTGCTCGGGTGCAGTCCGCTGCGGGAGTTGTACGGCGTTGACGGCCCGCCGCGGCCCGACCTGCTCGTCTACAGCACGAATCAGTGCCGCGACGTGCAGGAGTGGTTCCACTACTTCGGGCATCGACACGAGGCGATGGTGGCGGGCCTTCAGCCGCCGCGCCATCTGAGTGAGGTCAAGGCCGAGCATGTCGCCGACGTGGTGGTCCAACTGGAGCGCCTCATCGAGCAGATCGAGATTCGCTTCGAACTGCGCCTCGACCGCCGCCGCCTGCGCGAGACGGTGGAGCGTTCGAGTCGTCTGAGCGTTCTCTGGGGCCGCGTGCTCGAGACGGCGCGGCGCCGGCCCAGCCCGCTGACTTTCTGGGACATGCTCATTCACATGGCGCCGGTGATCCTGATGCGCGGCTCGGAGGAGGCGATCGCCTACTACGAAGCGCTTCTCGCGGAGATGGAGGAGCGCCTCGTGTGCGGCACGGCGGCGGTGCCCGGGGAGCAGTGGCGCCTCTACTGGGAGGGAATGCCCGTCTGGCCGCGATTGCGCGAGTTGTCGGAGAAGTTCTTCGATCTGCGCGCCGCCGTCGTCGCCAGCACCTACTGCAACTCCTGGGCGTTCGAGCCGTACGACGGCGGCGATCCGCTCGAGTGGATGGCGCGCACCAGCCTCGCGATCTTCATCAATCGCGACGAGGCGAGCAAGGAGCGCTTCCTGGAACGGACCTTCGCCCGCTTTGGCGTGGACGGCGCCATCTTCCACAACGCGCGCACCTGCCCGAACAACACCAACTCGCGCTACGGGATGCCCGAGCGCCTCCGCGCGCGGCTCAACCTGCCCGTTCTCGTGCTCGACGGCGACCTCTCCGACGTCCGCTTCTTCTCCACCGCCCAGTCGATGACCAACATCGAGGCGTTCATCGAGCAGATGGAGGGGCGATCATGACCGGACGCGTGTTCGTCGGCGTTGATGCCGGCTCTTCGGCGACGAAGTGCGTGGTGCTCCGCTTCGGGCCCCCGGGCGAAGTCGTCGTGGGGCACGCCGTCACCCCCTCCGGCTTTGACTACGCCGAGGCGTCCGCCCGGGCGCTGCGCGAGGCGCTCGCGGCGGCGGGGGCGTCGGAGGGGGACATCGCCTCGGGCGTCGCCACCGGCTACGGCCGCGCGGGCGCGCGCCTCCCCGAGGGCGTGCCGCAGCGCCGCATCACCGAGATCACCTGCCATGCGCGCGGGGCGCGCGAGTGGTACCCCGCCGTCCGCCACGTCATTGACATCGGCGGGCAGGACACCAAGGTCATCCGCCTGTGCGATCGCGGGCGCATGGCCGACTACCGCATGAACGCCAAGTGCGCCGCGGGAACGGGGACGTTTCTCGAATCGATCGCGGTGCGGCTCGGCCTGCCGCTCGCCGAGGTCGATGCCCTCGCGATGCAGTCCACGATGCGCCTCACGCTCAACAGTTACTGCACGGTCTTCACGAGCACGGAGGTGCTCGAGCGCATCAAGGCGGGCGACGCGAAGGAGGACATCGCGATGGGCATGTTCCGCGCGATCGCCTCGCGGGTGATTGAGATGCTCGCCTCCGGGGGCCGCGACGGGCCGGTGGCCGCGACGGGGGGCGTCGTCACCTACTGCCGCGCCATGCGCCGCGCGCTCGAAGAGGCGCTTGGGGTGCCGGTGCACCGCCCGCCCCTGCCCCAGCACGCGGGGGCCTGCGGCGCTGCGCTCCTCGCTGCGGAGGGCGCCGCTGACGGGTCAGCCATCGCGCTGCACGAAGCGCCCGAGGCGCACCGCGCCGACCTGCCCGGGCAGTCGTGCTCGTGCGACGGTTCTCCTCGTCGCAACGGCCCGTCGTGCTCGGAAGCATCCTCGATGCGGGGGCGGCCATGCTGAAGCAGGGGCACCTCGGCGTCTACCCGGCCGGCGCGCTCGGCGTCGCCATGTTCATGCACGCCCATGCCGAATGCCTCATCGGCCGGGCGGGCGGAGGCGTGACGGAAGATCTCCGCCGCGCGGGGTGTCTGCGGCTCGACGACGGCCAGGCGGTCCGCTCCGTTCCTCTTCGCGGCCGGATCTTCAGCAACCTCCTCGAAGCCGACGCGCACGGCGCCGCCCCTGAACTGCTCGTTGTCTGCTGCAACCCCGGGCAACTCGCCGCGTCCACGGCCGAACTCACCCAGTTCGTGTCCAGCCACGCGCGCCGCGGCCACCTGCGCACCGTCGAGGACATCCGCCGGCGCACGCCGATCCTTCTGCTCCTGCCCAACGGCATCCTCGCGGAGGAGACGATCGAGACCTACGGCCGCCAACTGAATGAGAGCCGCCTGCTCGACCGGTTGCCGGGCGTGACCGTGGAGATGATCGACGAACTTCTCTCCCGCGTGGTGCGCGGAGTGTCGATGCAGGCCGGCGGACGGCGCGGCGCAGGCTCTGAAACCATCTATCTCCTCGAGCGCTGCGGCCAGGTGCTCTTCGCGGGCGGATCGCGCCAGGCGCGCGAGCGCATCGTGGACATTCTCGCCTCCCACCAGTACCCCGGCCGCCACATCCCCGATGTGCCCGCGACGCGCATCGAGTTCGACAAGGCGATGATCTCGGCGGTCATCAACGTCGGCGGGCTCATTCACCTTGTCAAGCCCGACGGTGAACTCATCGACCTGCGCATGGGCGATCTCTGCCTCGATCCGACGCACCTCGAGTTCGTCGAGCGGATCACGCGCGCCGTCTTCGACGTCGGCCGCGCCATCGGCGCCTACGGCCCGGAGGACGCCTACGAGCGCGTCTGGGAGGGGCATCGTTCGATCATTCTCGCGCACGCCCGGCACGTGACCAGTTCGATCAAGACCTTCCGCGACGCGGCGGCGGCGGGCACGGCGGGGGTGGCGCTCATGACCAACGAGGAGTGGATCCTCACCCCCCTGCGCCGCTATGCCGTCCGCGCCGGCATGGAAGCGGAGGCGGAACTCTTCCGCTCGCTCGCGCAGCGCGTGCAGGAATCGATGGCGCGGGCCATCAGGCGGCGCCCCCGCGGCGCCGCCCCGCGTTCGTCCCGACACGGAGATCAGGCCATGAAACTCATCGCCCAGCGCACCATCACCATGGAACTGCTCGAGGCCGGGCCGGACGATCTCGCCATCGTCGGCACGCTGCTCGACAGCGAACACCTCATCACCCTCGAACTGACCATCCACCTGCCCGACGAGCAGATCACCGCCTCGCGCCTGGACATGATCCGCGTCCCCTACCACGTCTGCCGCGAGGTGGAGAGCGCGGCCGAGTCGCTGGTGGGCCTGCGCGTTCAGCGGGGGGTGATGAACGAGATCTCCAAGCGCGTGGGCGGCCGCGTGGGCTGCTCGCACCTGCGCGAGATTGCGACGGCGATTGTCTACTACGCCGCCACGCACATGGCGAGGCGGCAGGTCGGCCTCGACCTCGCCGGTGGAGAGTCCATCCATCTTCCCGTCGAGGAGAAGTTCCGCCTCTCGCGCGCCCTGCTCAACGGCACCTGCCTCGCCTACTGCCAGAGTTCGCCCCTCGAACTCGACAAGCACATGGGTATTCGGCGGATCGGACCGGTCCACGAGTCTCCCGTCCCGCTCGGCGAGTACGAACCGTCCCTCGGCGTCGTGCTGCGCGAGCGTGCCAAGGAGCACGGCGACAAGGTTCTCCTGCGGCATCGCCCGCGGCGCTTCGAGGCGCCGCGCGCGGGCGCGCCCGTCGAGTCGCTTTCCTATCACGACTTCGCCTCGACCATCTTCCGGATCGCGCGGCACCTCATCGCCTGCGACGTTCGCCCCGGAGACCGCATCGCCATGCTCTCGGAGAACCGCGCGGAGATGTTCATGTTCGAGGCGGCGGCGATGTCGATCGGGGCGGTCTCGGTGCCCGTCTACGCCGGCTATCCCTCCCCCCAGATCAGTTACATCCTCCGCCACTCGCGGCCGCGCATGGCCGTCGTCTCCGGAATGCACCAGCTGGAGAAGATCGACGCCGAGCGCCATCCCTGGGTGGAGCGGTGGTACTGCATGGACTTCGGCCCCGGACCGGAGCAGTGGGGCGCGCAGGACTTCGCCTCCCTGCTCACGCCCGAGGGCGGCGCGCTGGTGGAGGAACTCGAAGCGCGCATCGACGCCGTCCGCCCCGACGACCTCTGCATGGTCATGTACACCTCCGGCACCACCGGCCCGCCAAAGGGCGTTCGCCTGGCGCACCGCAACATCATCTCGCAGCAGAAGGCGATGACTCTCATCTGGGACGTCAGCGCCCGCGATGTCCTGCTGAGTTACCTCCCGTGGCATCACAGTTTCGGCGGGCTTTTCGAGCGCTTCATGGCCCTCTACCAGGGCTGCGAACTCTGCCTCGACGATTCCGCCGGGCGCGACGTGGACCGGATGCTCGAGAACTGGCGGCACTTCCGGCCGACGCTCTTCTTCAGCGTGCCGCGCGTGCACGACCTCCTGCTGGCGCGGTGTCGGCAGGATGAGGCCGCCGGAAACCTCGTCTTCGGCGGGCGCCTGCGCTTCGTCTTCACCGCCGGCGCCTCGCTGCCGGCGCACGTGGCGCAGATCTACCGCGACCATCGAATCCCCGTGCTCGAGGGCTGGGGACTCACCGAAACCTCTCCCGCCTGCACCATCACCACGATCGACCGAGAGTGGCGCAGCGGGTATGTCGGCCTCCCGATCCCCGGAGTGAGCATTCGCATCGACAGCGACCAGGAGATCCTCGTGCGCGGTCCCAACGTCATGCAGGGCTACCTCGATGACGAGGAGATGACCGCCCGCGTGATCGATGAGGACGGCTGGTTTCACAGCGGCGATCTCGGCGAGTTCCAGAGCGGGACCGGATCGAGCGCCGGGCTGCGCATTCTCGGCCGCCGCGACGGCGCCTTCAAACTGACCACCGGCGAAAAAGTCCATCCCCATCGCATCGAGAACCTCCTGGCGGGGGAGTCGCCGTTCATCAACACCGCGGTCGTGCTGGGCAGCGGGCGGGACTATGTGGCTGCGCTCATCTTCCCCGACCGTGCGCGGCTGGGTGAATGGGCGCGGGAGCGGGGTCTGGAAGGGGAAGCCGGTGCGGCGCTGCTCGCGCATCCCGAGGTGTGCGAACTCTTCGCCGCCGAAATCGCCCGCATCAACCCGATGATCGAGGTGAAGTATCAGCGGCCGTCGCGCGTCCTGCTCGTCGATCGCACGCTCTCGCTGGAGCGCGGCGAACTGACGCCTTCGGGCAAGGTCTGTCGCGAGCGCATCTGCGAGGGGTGCCGGCGCGAGATCGAGATGCTCTTTGCCGATCCAAGGCCGTCGGCGGTGCTGCCGATCGAGGCGGCTCAGGCGGCGACGGTGCTGGCGGGGAGGGGGGCGTAACTCATGGGCGCATGCCGCTCCACAGGCGTGGTGATCTGCGGCGGGGCGCGGACTCCCGTCGGAATGAAGTGCGGGACGCTGAGCGTCTTCTCCGCCGAGGATCTCGCCGTGCTCGCCGGCGAGGAGGCGATCCGGCGCAGCGGCATCGATCGCGCGCGCATTGACGCCGCCGTCGGGGCCAATGTCTACCAGTTCACCGCCCCCGGCGCCCAGGACATCTACTTCCCGCGAAACGTCGCGCTGCGATGCGGCCTGCGCGAGGAGGTCGGCGCGCTCATGGTGCAGCGCATCTGCGGCTCGGGACTGCAGACGCTGGTCAGCGCCGTGCAGCAGATCGCCCTGCCCGATTCGATCGACGAGGCGCAGGCCGTGCTCTGCTTCGGCGCCGAGACGATGTCGCGCTGCCCGCGCATCGATCGCACGCCGCGCCGTTCCGCCTCGAGTTTCTGGGAGTTCGCCCAGCGGGCAGGGCACGGCTCGGCCGACGGCGCGCTCGAGGACTCGATGCTCGCCTCGCTCAATCACGATCTGGCGCAGACCGCGATGATGCGGACGGCGGACGAATACGGCCATCGCCTCGGCCTGACGCGGCGCGAGTGCGATGAACTGGCGCTCCTGTCGCAGGAGCGGGCCCGCACCGCGCGGCGCACCAGCCGCGTCAACGGCGGCGATGCGGTCGGCGGCCTCTTTACGCTCGACGCGGTGGATGGTCACGGACGCCGCGTTCACCTCGCCCGCGATGAGTGCGTCCGCGAGACATCGATGGATGTCCTGGAGCGGCTTCCGTCGCTGACGGCGCATGGGCTCGTGACGGCGGGCAACGCAAGCGAGATCGCCGACGGCGCTGCGGCTCTTGTCGTCGCTTCGCGCCGGCGGGCTGAGGAACTCGGGCTCGACGCCCGCTTCGAGATCGCATCCTACGGCATCGCCGGCGTCGAGCCGCGCGTCATGGGCCGCGGCCCCGTCCCCGCCGTGCGCTGCGCCCTCGATCGCGCCGGCATCGACGTCGGAGATGTGGACCTGTGGGAGATCAACGAGGCGTTCGCCGCGCAGTATCTCGGCGTGGAGCGGGAACTCGGCCTGCCGCGCGACCGCGTGAACGTGAACGGCGGCGCCATCGCGATCGGGCATCCGCTCGCCGCCTCCGGCGCGCGGCTGGCGGTGGACCTGATCTACGAGATGGAGCGAACCGGGGCCGCGCTCGGCGTCGCCTCCGCCTGCATCGGCGGGGGACAGGGACTGGCCATGGTCATTCGCAATACGGCCGCCGGCCGGGAGAGGCACGCATGAAACGGGCCTTTGCATTCGGCGAGCGCGAGATGGAAGCCGCGGTGCGGCGCGTCAATGCGCTGCGCACTGTCGCGGTCATCGGCGCGGGGACGATGGGGCGCGGCATCGCCTTCGATCTCCTCCGCAAGACCGCGCTCAACGTCCTCCTCCTCGACGTGCGCCCGGAGGCGCTGGAGCAGACCCGCGAGTGGCTGGCCGGCCGCTGGGCGGCGGAGGTGAAGGCCGGCCGCATGCGCGACGCCGACGCCCGCTCGCTCGAAGCACGCCTCGCCTGCGCCTCTGCCTACGAAGACCTCCGCGAGTGCGACCTCATCTGGGAGGCGGCGACGGAGCGCGCAGACATCAAGGCCGCCATCTTCCGCAGCATTGAGGCCGCTCTCGATCCCGAGCGCCTCGCCGCCGTCTTCTCCAACACCTCCTCGCACACCACCGGCGAACTCGCCCTGCTCTTTTGCGTCGAAGCCTTCCGGGAGAAACTGCTTACGGTTCACGGCTACTACCCCTTCGAGAGCAACCGGCTGCTCGACGTGATGAAAGGGCCGTATGCCTCGGCCGAGACCTATGCACTCGGCGTGGTGTTCGGCGAGCAACTCCTCGAGAAGACCGTCATCGCCCTGCCCCGCGATCATCACGGCTACCTCACCGACCCCATCTTTCAGGCGATGGCGGCGATCGT
Source organism: Phycisphaerae bacterium (assembly GCA_039794345.1). Taxonomy (GTDB): domain Bacteria; phylum Planctomycetota; class Phycisphaerae; order Phycisphaerales; family UBA5793; genus UBA5793. Next base: position 26,163 of record JBDIVQ010000004.1, read on the forward strand.
GTCGTGGGACGTCCGCACCGGCCGCGATCTCCTCTCGCTCGGCGCCGTCTGGGAGCTCTTCACCGCCAATCCGTTCAACGTGCTCGACCGCACGGGGCACATGCCCTACACCGAGTCGGGCCGGCACCTCGGGCAGGCGCTGCCCGAGCAGGATCGGCTTCGCTCGCTCTACCAGCGCGAGGGGCGGCACTACCCGGAGTGGATTGCACGGCTGGAATCAACCGGGCGCACGGGGATCGCGTCGCGCGAGCGCCGCGGCTTCTTCGCGTGGAGCGGAGGCGAGCGCGCCGAGGCTGAGCAGGTGTATGACCCGGCGAGCGATGCCTACGCGCCCCTCGTCGAACCTTCGCGGCGCGACTTCTGGTCGTGGTACGAAGCGGCCGAGCGCGACGCCCGCGCCGGCCGTATCCGCAGCGCCGAGTCCATCGTCTTTGTCGCGCAGCACGACGACGCCGGGGGCCGGGCGTTTCGCCGATACGTCCTGCCGGTCATGCTCTACGCGCTCGACCTGATTCAGGACGGCTTCGCCACGCCGGGGCAGATCAACATCTGCACGCGCGCCGGTCTGCGCTTCAAGACGGGACTCATCGAAGCGATCGACGCGCTCATGGCGCACCTGACGATCGACGGCCTGCTGCAACTCGTCCGCCGCGCCCGCGACGAAAACGCGGATGATCCCTTCATGTGCGAGATGCTCGATGCCGACGGGGAGTGCGGCCCGCGCCGGGGCCGGCCGTGCCTCCTGCACGACCTGCGCCGGCGGCGCGTCGAGTCCCTGCTGGGCTATGGAGGCGCCTACGGCACGCCGGTGGCTGAACTTGACCTCGAGAGCGGCGCCTACCGGCCCTGCTGCGGCGAACTGCGCCTCTCTGAACCCTCGTCGCGCGACCGCGTCGCGAGCATCGTCTTCAACCACCCCATGCGGGGCAACGTCTTCAATCGCGCGCTCATCGACCAGTTGACGTACGCGTTCACCCGTGTGCTCGAAATGCACCGCGCCGGCCGGTGCGGGGCCGTGCTCTTTACCGCGGCGGGAGAAGGCATGCGCCTCCTCGGCGCTGATGCGCGGGAGTTCAATCGCGGCTGGTTCGAGCGGGAGAAGGGGTACTGTCCGCTGAGCGAAGAGGAGGCGGCGGCGTCGAGCCGAAACGCCGTGCGCCTGTTCCGGCTCATTCAGCGCAGTCCGGTGGCGAGCCTCGGCGTGTTCGGGGAGAAGTGGGGCGGCGGCGCGGAGTTCACCTACTACCTCGATCTGCGCTACGACGTGCGCCTGACCGGACTGGTCTTCGATCCGGTGACCCGTTCGTCGCAGTGGATGGCGAAGACGACGTACAACCAGCCCGAACTGCACTACGCCATTCTTCCCGGGTTCGGCGCGGCCGGGGAACTGCGCCGCCTGGGAATGGGCGACTCAGTCATCTTCGAGTTGTTCGATCAGGGATTGACGGCCGATCGCGCCCACCAGGTCGGCCTCTCCAACGCGGTCTTCGATGATGAACACGAGGCGCTGAGGCACGGCTACGAGCGGCTGCGGCAGATGGCCAAGGACCCGCCCTGGTCCCGCGCGCTGTTCAAGAAGGAACTCGCCCGCGCCGCCGATGACGAGGAACTGGCCCGCGAGACGGGAGAGACCTTCAACCCGCGCAAGAACCCCTACATCCGCACCGGACTGCTCCGCCTGCTCGACCGCTCCGTCCGGCCGCCGCAGATGAACTACGAGGTGAACGGCGTCGAACTGCCGGGGTGGACGTACCCGGCCGACGCCGCCTTTGCGCCCGCACGCATCGAGGAGTCTCCATGAACGCCAGCTGGAGCCGGCCAGCCGCCGGTGCCGAAGAGGTCATACGCGAGTGCCGCACACTCGTCGAACTGCTGCCCTCGCAGGCCCTCGCCCGCGCGCGGCAGTCCCGGCCGGATCTGCGCGGCCTGGGCGTCTTTCCGGTCTATGCGCCGCAGGAGATCATCCATGCGGCGGGGCTGATGCCCATCGGCCTCTTCGGCGCCGGCGCCAAACTGGAAACGACCCGCGCCGATTCGCGCTTCCAGTCCTTCATCTGCTCGATCGCCCGGAGCACGCTCGAACTCTTTCTCAGCGGCGACCTGAGCCGGGAGAGCGGCTTCGAAGGGGCGGTGTTCAGTTCCATCTGCGACGTGGCGCGCAACCTGTGCAGCGTCGCCGGACGCAACGCCCCGGGCGTGTACGTCGAGTACCTGCATCTCCCGCAGAACGCCGCCACGCCGGCGGCGCGCGAGTACACCCGGCGGGAGTTCGGACGGTTTCGCAGCAACCTTGCGCAGCACCTCGGCCGGGTCATCGACGAGGACGACATCCGGCGCAGTATCGTTCTCTACAACCGCGTTCGCGCCCTCATCGCCGACCTGTACGACCAGCGGCGCGAGCGCCCGGGTTCGATCCGGACGGCCGACCTTTTCGCCGTGGTCCTCGCGGCCACGTGCATGATGCCCGAGGACTTTGTTCCGAAGGCGGAGGATCTCCTGTGCAGTCTGCGCGAGGGGGCGCCGGTGGAGCGCGACTCGGTGAACGTGGTGCTCGAAGGCGCGTTCTGCGAGGCGCCGCCGATCGACCTCATCGACGCGATCGAATCGGCCGGCTGCCAGATCGTTGAGGACGACCTGGCGATCGGCTGGCGGATCTTCCGCGGCGAGGTGCCCGTGGAGGGCGATCCCGTCGCCGCTCTGGCGGACGCCTATCTCGCGAGCAGCGCCTACACGTCGGTGCGCCACGACAGCGCCCGGCCGCGAACGCGGGGGCTTCTCGATCGCGTCGAGGCGTCGGGCGCCGACGCGGTGATCCTCGCCTCCGCGAAGTTCTGCGAGCCGGCGCTCTTCGACTACGTTCTCTTCCGCCGCGCGCTGGATGAGCGGGGCATTCCTCATCTCAAGATCGAGTTCGAGGAGAAGATGTGGACGTTCGAGCGGCTGCGCAACGAGATCGAGACGTTCACCGAATCGCTGCTGTTTGACTGAATCGTGAAGTCGTCCGGCCCTGCGCCGGCGCGCGAAGGAGCTCGAGATGCCGACCGCCGCCCCCCAGCCTGCACCCGCCGCCAACGACTACGGGAGCGTCGTGCACGATCTCTCGCGCGAGGTGATGACGGAGTGGATGACGCAGTTGCAGGACGCCGCCCGCACGGGAGCGCCCTCGGCCTACATGATGGTCAGCGGCAACTGCGTCGAGATTCTCCGCTGCTTTGACATCCTCCCCGTCTTCCCCGAGATCAACGCGCTGCAACTGGCGATCCGCAAGAAGGCTCTGCCCTACATCCTCAAGGCTGAGGAGATCGGCTACGCGTCCGACAACTGCGCCTACGTCAAGGCCGACATCGGCTACACGCTTTCGGAAGGGGTGGGGGAGCACGGCTCGACGCCCAAACCATCGCTCATCGTCTGCAACTTCGTCGGGTGCAACGTCTACATCAAGTGGTTCGAGCACTGCGCCGAGATGCTTGACGTGCCGCTGGTGATGATTGACGTTCCTTTCGTCCGCCAGGGCGAGGCGGTCTCGACGGGCGATCTGCACTACGTCATGGCTCAGTTGCGCGGCCTCATCACCGCGTGCGAGGAACTCACCGGCGTGAAGTTCGACATCGACCGCCTGCGCGAGATCGTCGGCCATTCCGCCCGGGCCGAAGCCGGCTGGAGCCGCGCCAAGGAACTGTGCAAGAGCCGCCCCGCGCCCTTCGACTGCTACTTCGACTCGATCAACATGATGGGCCCCATCAACGCCCTGCGGGGGACGAAGCAGGCCGCCGACTTCTTCGACGCCGCCGTCGCCCACTACGAGATGATGGCGTCCCGCGGGCTGGGCGCGACCGACGAGGAGCAGTTTCGCGTCGTCTTCGAGGGACCGCCGCCATATCCCTACTACCGCAACTTCCGCAACCTCTTCGCGGCGTGGAAGGCGGTCTGCGTGCAGAGCACCTACTCGACCGTCGGCGGCACGTGGGAGTTCGGCTTCCGGCACGATCCCGACCGCCCTCTCGAGTCGATCGCAGAGCAGATGCTGCTGCACAACCTCTGCAACCGCACGATGCAGGAGCGCTACCGGCAGATCCGCCGCTACGTCGAGGAATGGGAGGCGGATGCGCTGGTGATCCACAGCGTCAAGTCCTGCCGGCTGTTTTCCGCCGGGCAGGGAGACATGCGCGAGTACTTCACGAAGGAACTCGGCGTGCCGACGCTCATGGTCGAGTCCGACCTCGAGGATCCGCGCTACTACGCCGAGGCCCAGATGAAGAACCGCATCGACGCGTTCTTCGAGTCGCTCCAGTACAAGCGTCTTCGCGGTTCGGCCGCGGAGGCCGGGCCCGTTCTGAAGGAGGGAGTCAGCGATGCACTACGCCGCGGGCATTGACATCGGCAGCACGCAGACCAAGGCGGTCCTCATGGACGCGGCGCGCGCCATCGTGGCGCGGACCGTCATCCCGACGGGAGCGCACGTCGTCCGCGCCGGGCGGCGGGCCCTCGAGGCCATCGTCGCCGAAGCCTCGATACAGGCGGAAGACGTCCGCTGCGTCATCGGAACGGGCTACGGCCGTTACAAGGTCGAGGCCGGCGATGCGCAGGTCACGGAAATCTCCTGCCACGCGCGCGGCGCGCAGTTCATCTTCCCCGGCACCCGGACCGTGATCGACATGGGCGGACAGGACACCAAGGCCATCAGGACCGGACCCGAGGGGAACGTCGTCGATTTCTGCATGAATGACAAGTGCGCCGCCGGCACGGGGCGCTTCCTCGCCGCCGCCGCCGATGTCGTCGGCCTGAGCCTGGAGGAGATCGGCGAAGTATCTCTCCGCGGCACGAAACCCATCCGCCTCACCAGCGTCTGCACCGTCTTCGTCGAGTCCGACATCATGAACTACCTGGCGCAGCGCAAGGCGGTCGAGGACATCCTCGCCGGAGTTCACCAGGCGATCGCCTCGCGCACCATCGGCCTCGTGCGGCGCGTCGGCGTCGAGGAGGAAGTGACGTTTACCGGCGGCGTCGCCCGCAACATCGGCATGGTCCGGGCGCTGGAGGACAAACTGGGAACGAAACTCAACGTCGGCCCGGAGTCGCACTTCATGGGCGCGCTCGGCGCCGCTCTGTTCGCCGTCGATCGACTCCTCGCGGCCCAGCCGCAGGAGGTCGGGCGCATGGACGCCACTCCGGTGTGGTCCGACGGACTCGAAGGACGCTGACGCCCCGCGAATCTCGCGGACGCTCGGAAAGGAACCCTGGAATGACCTGCATCGCCGGAATCGACATCGGGGGAGGATCGACCAAGGTCGTTCTCATTGACGCCCAGCGCCGCATCCTCGGCCGCGGACTGGCGCGGAGCAACGCTGACTTTGAGGGCGTCGCGGGCCGGGCGCTGGCGCAGGCGTGCGAGCAGGCCGGAATCGACGCCGAGCAGGTCGAGTACGTCGCCGCCACCGGCCTGGGCCGGTACAGCCTGGAGAGTCGCAACATCCAGATCACCGATCTCACCTGCGGTGCGCGCGGCGCGGCCGCGCTCGTGCCTCACGCCCAGTACGTGCTCGACATGGGCTCGCAGTGCACCCGCGCCATTTCCCTGCGCCCCGGCGGCAAGGTCAAGGCCTTCCGCACCAACGAGAAGTGCGCCGCCGGCTCGGGTGGGTTCCTCGAACGCATTGCGCGCTATCTCGAGATATCCCTCGAGGACGTCGGCCGCCTCTCCCTCGAGGCGGACGACCCGCAGCCCATCAGCAGCGTCTGCGCCGTTCTCGCCGAGTCGGAGATTATCAACCACGTTTCGGAAGGTCGCAGCATCCCCAACATCCTTCGCGGTGCCCATGAATCGCTCGCGGGGCGAACGGTCTCGCAACTCAAGATGGTCGGGTACGGTGCAGACGGCGCCGGCGCGGAAGAGGTCGTCGTCTTCATCGGCGGCGTGGCGCTTCAGCGCGGCATGGTGGCCGCGTGCGAGCAGCGTCTCGGCCAGGCGCTCGTCGTGCCCGAGCATCCCGCTCATGTGGCGGCGTACGGGGCGGCCCTGCTCGGCCTGCAACGCCATCTCAAACGCCGCGAAACCACCCACGCCGGCGCCGATCAGCCCGCGGGAAGGCAGTCCTGAGCCGATGAACCATCCAACGCACGCCCTTCGCGCCGAACATCAGGTCATTCTCAAGGTGCTCGACTGCTTCGAGATCGCGCTGCGCCGCAGCGCCGCCGCCCACGCGCTGGCTGAGGCGGAGTACCTCCCCTTCATCAAGTTCTTCCGCGAGTTCGCCGACCGATGCCATCACTGCAAGGAGGAGGATCGCCTCTTTCCGTGTCTGGAGCGCTGCGGCCTGCCGCGCGAGCACGGTCCGATCGCGGTCATGCTCCACGAACACGAACTCGGCCGCGCCCATGTTCGCGCCATCGCGGAGTCGCTTTCCGCCGCCGCCGCCGGCGATGCGGCCGCACTCCAGCGCGTTCTGCGCGAAGGTCTTGAGTTCATTCACCTCCTCCGCAACCACATCTACAAAGAGAACGAAGTGCTCTTCCAGATGGCCGATCAGATGATCGGCGACGCCGAACGGGCCGGCCTGACCGACGCGTACGAAGCGGCCGACGGGCAGCGGGAGATCCGCCTCGCGCTTGGGCAGGGAAGATCGATCGCCGCCGATCTCTGCGCGCGTTACGGCATCGCCCCTCCTGCGGAGCAACCGAAGACGTGAGCGGGCCGAACGCCGAACTTCTGCGCCGCATCGCGGCTCTGCTCCGGGATGGAACAGCCGCGGCGCTGTGCCTCGTCGTGGATGAGCGCGGATCGACTCCGCAAGGCGCCGGCGCGGTGATGTTCGTCGATGATCTCGGCCGCATTCACGGCACCATCGGCGGCGGCTGCGTCGAAGCGGAAGTCCGGCGACTGGCGATGCCCCTGATCGCCCCGCGCCGGTCTGCGATCTTCCGCTTTCGACTCGACGGCGACTACGGCTGGGACGACGGGCTGATCTGCGGCGGTGCGATCGAAGTCGCCATCGCCCCGGCCCCTCCTGCCGAGGCGCTCGAGCGGCTTGCCGACGAGGTCGAGCGGAGTCAACCGGCGCTGCTTGAAATCGAGGTGGGCAGCGACGCTCGGCGCGAGCACATCGTGCTCCACCTCCCCCCGCGACTGCGACTGCTGATCGCCGGCGCGGGCCACATCGGCCGGGCGGTGGCGCGACTGGCCGCCGCGCTGGACTTTGACGTGACGGTCTTCGACGATCGGCCTGATCTTCTCGGCGCTCTCGCGCCGTCGGTGGGTGTTGCGTGCGGCCCGATCGCCCTTCGCCTCGCCGACACGCCGATGTCCCGGCACACCTTCTGCGTCATCGTGACGCGCGGCCATCGCCACGACGCCCAGGCGCTCGCCGCCGTCCTCGACCGCCGCACGACAGGCGAACTGCCCGGCTACGTCGGGATGATCGGCAGCCGCCGCAAGGTCGCGCTCACGTTTGAGGAACTCGAGGAGCGCGGCATTCCGCGGGACCGGCTCGATCTCGTTCGCGCGCCCATCGGCCTGCCCATCGGCGCCGAGACGGTCGAAGAGATCGCGGTGTCCATTGCGGCGCAACTCGTCGAGGCGCGCGCGGCGCTGCGCGGCGGACGCAGGTCGCACGGCCGCAAACTCATCGAGCGCCGCCTCCTCCCGCCGCACGCCGGGCACGACGCCCGACCGATCGGCGTCCTCCTTGCCGCCGGCCGGAGTCGGCGCATGGGATGCACGAAGCAGACGCTGCCCCTGCCCGGGGACTCAGAAGGCCGCGCACTCGTCGCCGCCGCCTGCGATGCCGTCGCCTCCGCCTGCCGCGAGATGATCGTCGTCGTTTCCCACGACGCCGACGCCGTGGCCGGCTCCCTCGGCGAGCGGCGCTGTCGCACAGTCAGGGTGGGCGAGGGGGAGGACATGAGCCAATCCGTCTTCGCCGGTCTGCGCGAGGCGCACCGCATCGATCCCGCAGCCCCCGTGCTGCTTCACCTTGCCGATCATCCGCGCGTCAGCCCCGCATCGCTCGAATCGATCTGCCGGGCCGGCGCGGACCATCCGCATTGCGCCATCATTCCCGTCTTTCAGGGTCGCGGCGGTCATCCGGTTCTCATTCCCCCGGTGCTGATCCCCGCCATACTTGATGGCGAGGCCGCGCGGCGACCCGGCGGATTGCGCGAGTTCTGGGCGGCTCACCCCGATTGCTGCCTGCGGCTTCCCGTGGAGGACGCCTCGATTCTCGTCGATGTTGACTGCCCCGGCGACTACCGGGGCCTGTTGCAAGGAGTGACGTGATGTCCGCTTCCGACGCCCATGCCGTGGAGGCTCGTTCCTTCAGCGGCGAGGAGACATTCGCCGCCTCCGCCGAGCGTACCTTTGCCGCGCTGACGAACCCCGATGTCCTGGCGCGCTGCATACCCGATCTTGTTGCGGCCGAGCGCGTGGACGATCGCACGCTTCGCTGCAGCGTAAAGCCGGGATTCTCGTTCATCCGGGCCACGCTGAAGATGACGATCACCTTCAGCGAAGTGGATGAGTCGCGGCGCTTCGCCGCCCTTGACATCGCCAGCAAGGGCATCGGGGCTTCCATGACGGTGCGCTGCGCGATGACGGTGGAGGAGCACGGCGGCGGGAGTCGTGTGAAGTGGGAGGCGAGCATCCTGCAACTCGGCGGCCTCATCGCCGCCGTCGGCCCCGCCCTCATTCGCGGGGCGGCGGACAAGGTCATCCGCGAGGGCTGGGCCGCCCTGCGCCGCGAGGTCGAGTCCTGATTCGGCGGACTGGCCCCGCGACCAGCCGCGCCGCGCTCAACTGAACGCCTCGAAGTCCTTGCCAAGGAGGCGCGCCGCGATCTTGAGTTTCATGATCTCATCGGTGCCTTCGTAGATGCGGCAGACGCGCACGTCCTGGAGGTGGCGCATCGGGCGGTACAGTTCAGACCAGCCCCGCCCGCCGAAGACCTGCACCGCGCGGTCCGCCGCCTCCCACGCCGCGTTGGAGGCGTGGAACTTCGCCTGCGCGACCCGGAAATCCGCTTCGGCGAGCAGATCCCGGTCGTGCGGCCGGCGATCGGAGGCGTCTTTGGCCAGCGCAGCGCGCTCGATCATCGCATCGCTCGTCGCGCGCATCATCTCGATCATCGCGATGTGCTCCTGGACGAGTTGGTGTCGGCCGATCTCCTTGCCGTGCTGCCGTCGCTTGCGCGAGTAGGTCAGAACCTCTTCGAGGCAGTCTTCGATGGCCCCGAGGCAGCCAGCCGCGACGGAGAGGCGCCCCGAGATGAGCGTGTGCATCGCGATACGGAATCCATCCCCCTCCGGGCCGAGCAGGTTCGTCAGCGGCACGGGATGATCCGTCATTTCGAACATCGCCGTGTCCGAGGTGTACATCCCGGGCTTGGCGTGCAGGGCTTCGCTTTCAAAGGTCTCGCCGGCCGTGTCCACGATAAAGGCGCTCATGCGCCGCTCGCGCCCCGTCGCGCCCTCGGGAAACGCGAAGACGATGACGGCGTCGGCGATCGAGCCGTTCGAAATGAGGTACTTCACGCCGTTGAGAAGGAAGACATCCCCCTCGCGGCGGTAGGTGCAGGTGCCTTCGAGCGGGTTCGAGCCCGCTTCCGGCTCGGTGAGTCCGAAGGCGAGGAGGCACCGCCCCGCGCACGACTCCGTGAGGTAATGCTCCTTCTGCGCGTCGCTGCCGTAGCGCATGATGGGGTACTGCCCGATGGACGTCTGCCCTGAGAAGAAGGTCCGCACGCCGTTGCCTTCGCGGTTGATCCGCGCCAGGGCGCGGACGTAGGTGAGGGCGTCGGCGCCGCGCCCGCCGTAGCGCTTGGGCACGGGCATGCCCATGAGGTTGTACCGGCGTGCGAGTTCGACGATCGCCTCGTTGCGTCGATGTTCGAGGTAGCAGATCTCCTCGATGGGCCGCAGTTCGCGGCAGTACGCTTCAACGTCGGCGAGCAGGGCCGCGCGCTCGGCATCGGTCATTTCGGAATCGATCGAGGCAGTGGGACGTTGCGCCGCGGCGATCTTAGTGGACATGATGGTCATTATAGCACCTCCCTGTCCAGCCGCGCCACCCTGCATCCGCCCCGACTCGCGTGTTCCCGCGCCCGACGAGCGCGTCCAACGCGGCGCCGGTTCCTGCAGCCGCCGGTGCCGCCCTTCCGATGAAGGATGGGTCATGCTGCGGCCGGGACAGACGATCATCATCTGCGTCATCGCCCTGCTCACGCTGGGGATTGTCATGGTGACCAGCGCCGGGCTGACGATCGATGCCCGGCATGCCGTGTCCCTCAAGGGAATGCTCACGGGGCGATCGGTGCTCTATGCGCTGTGCGCGGTGGGGATGATGTTCGCCGTCTCCTGCGTGCGCATCGAGTGGCTTCGCGGGCCGGAGGAAGGACCCGTTGCGCGGCGAGTGCTGGTGACGCCGGCCACGTGGCTGGCGGTGCTTTCCGTCGTGTGCCTGGGCCTCGTCTACGTGGACGGATTCGGCAAGGAGGTGAACTACGCCCGCCGCTGGGTGCGCCTCGGGCCGGACTCGCTCAATCTCTCCTTCCAGCCGAGCGAAGTCGCCAAGTGGGCGATGGTCTTCATTATCGCGACGTATGTCGTTCATCTCGGCCCGGAGCGGATGAAGCGATTCGCGACGGGGCTGGTGCCGGCGCTGGCGATCACGATGCTGGTGTGCGGGCTGATCGTGCTGGAGGATCTCGGCACGGCGGTCCTCATCGGGGCGGTGGCGCTGTTTCTGCTCTGCGCCGGGGGGGCGAGGTGGTGGCACATCGGCATCCTCTTTCCCCTGCCCGCAGCGGGAGTCGTCCTGGCGGTGCTGACGAGCGAGTATCGCCGGGACCGAATCCTCGCCTTTCTCGACCCCTATGCCGACCCCCAGGGGACAGGCTATCACATGATCCAGTCGATGGTCGCGGTCGCCGAGGGAAAGGTGACGGGGCGCGGCCTGGGGCACGGCGTGTACAAGTTCGGCTATCTGCCGGAGGACACCACGGACTTTCTCTTCGCCGTCATCTGCGAGGAACTGGGTCTCTTCGGCGCTGCTCTGGTCGTGTTTCTCTACATCATGCTCCTGCTCGCGGGCGCCCGGGTCATTCGGCGTCAAACTGAGCCGCTGGCGCGGTTCGTGGCGCTGGGCGTGATGGCGACCATCGGCATGCAGGCGGTGATGAACCTGATGGTCGTAACAGGCCTGGCCCCGACCAAGGGCATCGCCCTGCCGCTGCTGAGCAGCGGCGGAACCGGGTGGATTCTGACGGCTTCGTGCCTCGGCCTGCTGGTGGGGATGGACCGCCGCACTGCCGCCGCGGAAGAGGCGAAGCGCCGAGCGGAGGACGGGGTCGATGGAGTCGTCATCTCCATCCCCGCTCCCGCCTCACTTGCCGCCCCCTGAGCCCGGCGCTGCGGGGAGCGGCCGGCACCACCAGCGCCACGGAAACGCATCGATGCGCGGCGGCTGGAACATCTGCACCAGTCCAGGCTGATCCTCAAGGCGAACCTCGCGCGCGCCGCCTTCCACTCGCACCGAGGAGCGGCTGACGGCGGCAATCCGGCAGGGTGAGGCGTCGGCGAGGCGGCTGATCGCGTGCGTGATCGACACGCCCTGGCGCTCGCTCGCCCAGGTCAACATCATCGGATAGCCCAGCAGCCATGCCGACCGCTGGAACTCGGCGCGCGGCGTGCGGTCGCCCCGGATGATCCGCGGGGCCTGACCGTCGGCGAAGATCATCAAGGTGGGAGCAAGCTGAATGTACTTGCGGATGATGATGAGATCCCCGATCGCGGCGCCGCCCGGCCAGGCGACGCGGGCGGTCAAAAAGCGCCGCAACCCCTCGCCGATCGGACCACTCCCGCGAAAGTGATCCAGGCTGCCGTCCGCATCGTCGAGGACGAGCGTGCGCCGGCCGCCGGAGGGATCGGTCCAGGTGATCGTTCCGCTCGCCGACCCGCTGGGGCACGCGGGCAGCCAGTCATGCTGCGCCCCGGCCGGCGAATCGGGAAGGAACTGCCGGGAGTAGGTCGGCGTGTGAAAGCGCGGCGCCAGAGTGAGTCGCACGCTCAGAGTGCGGCCCGCGGCGGCTCCCGGCTGAACGATGTGCCGCCAGCCCGTGGTCGTGCAGGGAGCGTCAAGCGTCAGACGCCACCCTTGGTCATGAGCCGCCAGGCGGCCGCCCGCGAAGTCGATCGACCACGGCGCAGCGGTGCCGGACTCGATGAATGAACGTGGATCGATCGCGAGGTCGGAGCGCGCCGCCAGCCGCCCGCGCGAGAAGACGGCAGTGCGAAGGGCTGCGGCCGCGGTCTTCCGCCCCAGCGCCGCCTCAATGAACCGTCCGGCGCGGATCTGCCGCACGTGGCGCCGGTAGGTCGGGCTGAACGCATCGCCGAAGTGGATGGAGCACAGCAGGCCCGATCCCCCCGCGTCGAGGGCGCTGAGTTCCCACCATTCGTACGCGCCGAGTTCCTCCGTCCACGCGGCGCGGTTGTGGGCGTGGATGGCGCGAGTGTCCGCCGGCCGCAGGCGCAACTCCGGGTGCTGCTCGGCGAGTTCGGTGATCTCCGGCACGGGGCAAGGATAGGAACCCAGCCGCGGAGCGGGACCGGGCGGGCCGTCCAGTGTCGGACCTCTATCGTGTCTTCTTCCCAGCGTTCCCCTCAGCGCAGGCGGATCGTCGCGAGGGCCACCGCGGCGAGAATGGCGGTGATGAGCCAGAAGCGCACCACGACCTGCTGCTCCGTCCATCCCCCGAGGTGAAAGTGGTGGTGGATCGGCGCGCAGCGGAAGATGCGCTTGCCCCGGCTCCACTTGAAGTAGCCGACCTGGAGGACGACGCTGAGGATCTCAACGTAGTAGACGCCGCCGATGAGCAGCAGGAGGAACTCCTGGCGGATGACGACGGCGATGTAGGCCATGGCGGCGCCGAGGGCGAGCGAGCCGGTGTCGCCCATGAAGACCTGCGCCGGCGAGCAGTTGTACCAGAGAAACCCGAGGCACGCGCCGGCCATCGCCCCCGCCATCACCGCCAGTTCGTTGCTGTAGGGGATGTAGGGCATCAGCAGTTGCTTGGCGATCTCTTCCGACCCGACGACGCCGCAGAGAATCATGAGCGAAAAGGAGCAGATGGTGGCAATTCCCCCCGCGAGGCCGTCCATCCCGTCGGACATGTTCACCGCGTTCGATGAGCCGGCGATCATGAGAACGGCGAGGAGGGTGAAGCCCCACGCGGGCAGTTGCCAGAGCAGTTCCGGCTCGTCCGTGCCCGGTTTGAAGGCGCGCACGAGAGGCAGCGCGGGGAAACTGTGGGTCATCTCCGGATTCTGCAGGCCGTACCGGTAGACGAAGAACCCGGCAAGGAACGCGAAGCCGAGTTGGAAGAGGAGTTTCTCCCACGCGTGCAGCCCCTCGCGGGCGCCCTGGCCGCGCCGGGCATTCGTCAGTTTGAGCCAGTCGTCGATGCCGCCGAGGACCGCCATGCCCAGCAGGAGGATCAACCCGAGATTGACGTAGAAGACGCGGAGGTCCGCCAGGAGCAGCGAAGCGGCGAGAACGGCCCCGCTGATCAGCACGCCGCCCATGGTCGGCGTGTTCGCCTTCTGCGCCATCAGGCGGTTGAGATCAGCGTGGTAAAACTCCGGGGCGTCGCCGACCTTCTGCCGCAGCAGCCAGCGAATCACCGGCCGCCCCAGCACCACCACGAACAGAAACGAGAAGATCACCGCCGAAATGGCGCGGAAGTCCACCCGGTCGAAGATCCGAACGTAGCCGTAGAGTTGATTGCTCTCCAGCCAGCCGCGGATGAGGTTGAGCAGGGCGACGATCATCGTGAACGATTCGCAGGCAGCGCCAGGCGCACGGCGCTCGCGCGCGGGGGTGCGATCCGGATTCGCACTGGCTTTATCGACCCGTCCGGGGCCGACGCGTTGGGATTCTCAGCCCCGGGTGGCGCCCGGAAGGACCGACGATCGGCGCGGCGCATCGAACCGCTCCCGAACCGCGGCGACGATCCGCTCCAGGCGCATCCCGCGCGATCCCTTGACCAGGATGCGGTCCCTCTCGCCGAGCCGTTCGACGAGGTCGGCGATGGTCGCGTCGCTGAGGTCCTCCGCGTGATGCACCTCGATGCGCGCATCGTGCTGCAGCGTTTCAGCCGCGATTCGCATGTGCGGACCGATGAGAATCGCCAGGCCGGGCGGGGCGGCCCCCTCGGATTCGTCGAGAAGGGTCTCCGCCATCTCCGCGTGGGCGGCTTCAGTCAGATCGCCCAGTTCAAGCATGTCGCCGAGGATGACGACGCTCCGCCGGTCGGCCTCGTCGCCGAGTTGGCGGAAGGTGCGGATCGAAGCCTTCATCGACTCCGGGTTGGCGTTGTAGCAGTCGTCGAAGAGTTCGACGCTCCCGAGGCGATGGAGGACGAAGCGCATCTCCGGCGGTTCGATCTTGAGCAGGCCCGCCTGAATCTCGGCATCGGTCAGGCCGCAGCGGCGGCCGACGGCGATCGCCGCCGTCGCATTGCACGCGTGGTGCATGCCGTAAAGCGGCAGGCGCCAGGGCGTGCGGTCGTTGAGGATGAAGGTCGTCCCCACGCTCGTGACCGAACACTGGCAGATCCGCAGGTTGGCGTCAGTCGAGAAGCCGAACGTGATGCCGCGCTCCATCGGTTCGATGTGCGGAAGGATCGCGGGCTCGTCGATGCACACGGCCGCCCAGCCGCCGAGGGCCAGCGCGCCGAGAATGGAGGCCTTTTCGCTCGCCACGCCTTCGAGGGAGCCCAGGCCCTCGAGATGCACGCGGCCGATGCTGGTGATGATGGCAATGTCCGGTTCGACGATCGCCGCCAGGTCGGCGATCTCGCCGGGGTGGTTCGTCCCCACCTCGCAGATGACGTACTGGTCGCGCGGCTGAGCGGCGAGAATCGTCAGCGGCACGCCGACGTGGTTGTTGAAACTCTTCGGACTGCCCGAGACGCGAAATCGCTGTCCAAGAACGGCCAGGAGCATCTGCTTGGTCGTCGTCTTGCCGCTCGAGCCGGTGACCGCGATGAACCGGGTCAGGCCGAGATGCTGCCGATACGCCGCCGCGAGCCGGGCCAGCGCCTTCATCGTGTCCTCGACGAGCAGGACGTACAGGTTCGCCGGCCAGTGACTCATCTCCGCGGGCGATCGATGAACGATGAGCATGGGCGCGCCGCGATTCACGGCGTCATCGAGGTGATCGTGTCCGTCGAATCGCTCGCCGCGCAGGGCCAGGAAGACCTGCCCGGCGCCAAGCGTGCGCGAATCGGTGCCCAGGCCCCCGGGCGCGGTCCGGGCCCCGCCCTCCAGCGGCCGGCGCAGCCAGCGCCCCCCGCCGGCGGCGGTGCGCAGTGTTTCCGGATCCCAGAATGGCTCGCCGCCGCTCATGCTTGTGCCGCCTGCGGCTCGGGGATCGGCCCGAAACGCGCCTGAAGCGTCGCGGCCGCGATGAGCCGGTCGTCGAAGGGGTACTTCTTCGTTCCGATGATCTGGTAGTCTTCGTGACCCTTGCCCGCGATCACGATGACATCGCCCGCCCGCGCCTCCGCGATGCACCGCACGATCGCCGCCTTGCGATCGACCTCGACCGTGACCTCCGCGGCGCTGTCGGAAGGAACGCCGGCGAGAATCTCCTCGACGATGGCGCGGGGATCCTCCGTGCGCGGGTTGTCGCTGGTTACAAAGACGCGCTCGGCCAGTCGGCAGGCGACAACGGCCATGCGCGGCCGCTTGGTGCGGTCGCGATCCCCCCCGCAGCCGAAGACGACGGTGAGGCGTCCGCCATCGGGCACAGTCGGACTGGCGGCGCGGAGCACATTGGCGAGCGCATCGTCGGTGTGGGCGTAGTCCACAAAGACGGTGAAGGGAGCCAGCGGATGGCGAACGGGCTCGAGACGCCCCGGCGGAGCCGTGCAATGCGACAGACCCTGCGCCAGGACCTCGCACGGCACGCCGCACCACGCCGCCGCGCATGCCGCCTGCAGCGCGTTGCTCACGTTGTGGCGACCGATGAGCGGCAGGTCGATTTCGAACGTTCCCCAGGGGCCGGAGAACTCGGCGGACGTCCGCGCCGGGCCGAGCATGCTGATCGCCGCGACCGCCTCGTCTTCGCCGGCCTGTGCTGACTGGTCCGTCAGCCTCGTTCGGCGGATTGGCGCCGGGCACGCCGCGGCCATCGTCTCCGCTGCCGGATCGTCGGCGTTAAGAATCGCCAGTCCGCCGGGGGGCAGCGAGGTGAAGAGCATCGCCTTCGCCGCCGCGTACGCCTCCATCGACCCGTGGTAGTCGAGATGATCGCCCGTCAGGTTGGTGAAGACACCCAGGTCGAACTCGAGTGCGGCGGTGCGCCCCTGGTGCAGCGCGTGGCTCGACACTTCCATGACCGCCAGCGAGCACCCGTTCGCCACCATGCGGGCGAAGTTCCGGCTCAGGTCGATGGCGGAGGGGGTCGTCAGGTTCGAGGGCCGGCGCGACTTGCCGTCGTCGGTGAGGACCGTGCCGACGAGCCCGCACTTCCATCCGGCGCCGGCGAGCAGTTGCCGGATGAGGTGCGTGGTCGTCGTCTTGCCGTTGGTTCCGGTGACGCCGATGAGCGTGAGCGTGCTGGAGGGTCGGCCGAAGAAGACTTCCGCCGTCGTGGCCATCACGTCTCCGAACGCGGAAGCGCCGTTGGCGGGGCAGAGCAGCGTGGCGCGCCCGACCTCGAGGGAGTCCTCCTCAGCGAGGATTCCTGTCGCACCGCGCTCCAGCGCTTCAGCGATGAACTGCCGCCCATCGCTCTTGGCGCCTCCGCGCGCGATGAAGAGACAGCCCGGCGTGACCAGCCGGCTGTCCTCGGTGATCTCTTCGAAGCGGCGGTCCGCGGCGCCGCGAACGACGCGCAAACCCGCCTCCTCAACCAGTTCACGCAACGCGATGCGCATGCGCCTGCTTGCCGTTTCTCCCCGGCAAAGGATATCGTCGAACGCCGGATCGCGCGTGCAGATTTGGAGAGGCGCCGGCCGCGGCGCGCCCGGAGACTCAAACCGGTCTGAGGCCTGCGAGAATCGTCGCGCGGCCGTGGCTGGCCACCTCCTCGCGCAGCAGGTCGATGAACCGCTCCAGCGGCACGCTTCCGATGTCGCCCGCAGTGCGGTGGCGGATGCTCACCGTACCCGCCTCGGCGTCCTTGCCGCCGACGATGAGCATGTAGGGGGTCTTCTCCTCCGTCGCGGTGCGGATCTTCGCCTGAAGGCGCTCGGGTGACTCATCAAGGCTGACGCGAAAAGCCCCGGCCCCGGCGATCGCCCCATGCACCTTCCGGGCGTAGTCGGCGAACTTCTCTGAGATGCTCAGGATGCGCACCTGCTCGGGACTGAGCCAGAGCGGGAAGTCGCCGGCGAAGTGCTCGATGAGAATCCCGATGAAGCGCTCCAGCGAGCCGAAGGGCGCGCAGTGGATCATGATCGGGCGGTGCTTCTCATTGTCGGCGCCGATGTAGTTGAGGCCGAAGCGCTCCGGCAGGTTGTAGTCCACCTGTACGGTGCCCAGTTGCCATTCGCGTCCGATGCAGTCCTTGGCGACGAAGTCGATCTTCGGGCCGTAGAACGCCGCCTCGCCCGGCTCGATCGAGTAGGGTACGCCCATTCCTTTGGCCGCCTCGATGCAGACTTTCTCCGCCAGCGCCCAGTTCTCCGCCGAGCCGACGTACTTGCTGCTGCCCGGATCGCGCAGGCCGACCCGCACGCGGTAGTCGTTGAGGCCGATCTCCGCCAGGACCATCCGCGCCAGTTCGATGTCGATGTCGATCTCGCGGCTGAGTTGATCCGGTGTGCAGAAGATGTGCGAGTCATCCTGGGTGAAGCCGCGCACCCGGGTCATGCCGTGGCACTCGCCGGACTGCTCATAGCGGTAGACGGTGCCGAACTCGGCGAGGCGGATGGGCAGGTTGCGGTAACTGTGCTGGTCCGCCTCGTAGATCTTGATGTGATGCGGGCAGTTCATCGGCTTGAGCAGAAAGCCGTCCACCTCCGGCGCGGCCATGGCATTGGCGATGTCGGCGCAGCCGCAGCCTCCGCCCTGCGCCAGCAGCGAACGGCTCAACCCCTCCGCCTCGACGAGAGGCGGGAACTGCGAGTCGGCGTAGTAGGGGAAGTGCCCGCTCGTGCGATAGAGGTTCAACTTGCCGATGTGTGGCGTATTCACCCACACAAAGCCTCGATCGCTCCGCGCCTTGCGAAGGAACTCTTCGAGTTCGCGGCGGATGATCGCCCCGTTGGGCAGCCAGAGCACCAGCCCGGTTCCGACATCCTCGTTGAGGCTGATGAGGCGCAGTTGTTTTCCGATCACGCGGTGATCGCGCTTGCGGGCCTCATCGAGCATTTTGAGATGATGGTCGAGGTCTTTCTGGTTGGCGAAGGCGGTGCCGTAGACGCGAGTCAGCCGGTCGCTGTTCTCGTCGCCGTGCCAGTAGGAGGAGGCGAGGGACATGACCTTGAACGCGCCGATGCGCCCCGTGCTGGGCACGTGCGGTCCGCGGCAGAGGTCTTCCCAGTCTTCGCCGGGTTTGCCCGTGGCATAAAACGAGAGACGGTCCGACCCCGCCTCGATCGCTTTGCGCGCGTTGTCGATCTTGTACTTCGAGCCTTCGTGCTCCAGTTTCTTCATCCCTTCACTCATCGGCATCTCGTAGCGGCAGAAGGGGCGATTGGCCCGGATGATCTCCGCCATGATCCGCTCGACCTCGGCGAACTCATCGCTGCTGAGCGACTTCCCCTCGGGAAAGCGCATGTCGTAGTAGAAGCCGCTGTCCACCGGCGGGCCGTAGACGAGTTGAGTGCCCGGCTTGAGCCTCTGGATCGCTTCGGCCATGACGTGCGCCGCCGAGTGACGCAGCAAGTAGAGCGCATCGGGATCGGGCTGCCCGTCGCGGGTCTTCTCCGTGACGATCGAGACTTTCGCATCGCGGTCGATGAGGTGGCCGAGGTCGTGGAGTTGCCCATCGACCTTGACCCCCAGCGCCGCCTTGGCCAGCCCCGGTCCGATCGACGCGGCGATCTGCGCGCCGCTTACCGGCTCGGGGTACTCGCGAACGCTTCCATCAGGCAGTGTAATGCGAGGCATGACTGGTTCCTTCAACGTCGTTCACCCATCGACCCTCAAAGCCCCGGCCCTCCCGGGCCGGGGAGGAGTTTCACCACGAACCCCCAAAACAAACAACGCACGGCTCCCTCATCGGCCGTGCGTCATCCAATCCATCGCTGAGCGCACCAACCGATCACGGCCGCGTGGTTGCGGTCGTCGTGGGGGTCGTGGCAGTGGTGCGGTTCAGTTTCATGTGAGATAAAGCCTAGTCAGCGTTCACGCCGGGTCAATCGGCCGCACGCCGCGGCCGCTTGAGGGCCGGGCCGTCGCGGTCGGTTCGGCGGCCGGCTCGCTCCGCCGGTTCATCCGCAGCATCAGCAGGCCGATGCCGCTGAGCAGCAGCACATCGGCGATATTGAAGACCCAGGGAAAGACCTCCGAGTTGCCTCCCGGCCAGGTCCAGTTCAGCGGCAGGTGCGTCTCCGGGAGGATCTTCAGAAAGTCCCTCACCGCGCCGTACATGATCCGGTCGAAGAGATTGCCGATCGCTCCGGCCAGGATGCACCCGATCGCGAAGTGCGCCAGCGCATCGCCGGATCGCGTGCGGCAGGCGAAGACGTAAAACCCGACGACGACGGCAATGAGCGTGAACGCGACGAAGAAGATCCGCTGCCCCGGCCCGATGCCGAAGACCGCCCCGCGATTGAGCACGAGGTGCAGATCGAGAATGTTCGGGATCGCCTCGAAGTGCGCGTCCGGCGGCGGATGCCAGTTCGGATCGGAGAGAATGACCTCCCGATCGAGCACGATCGCCTCATCGCCGATAAAGGCGAACGCAGCGCTCTTGGAGGCGAGGTCCATCACCAGACCCAGAAGCATCACCGCCAGAAGCAGCAGCCACGACGCGACGGATCGTCCCGCCGGCGGACGGACATCAGAACCGGGAAACTTCAGCGAGCGCTCTTGCATCATGGAGCAGAATGGTAGGAAGTGCGCCCGCGCCTCTCCGCCCTCGACGGCGCCGTGCAAGCCCGATGTGCGCGGATCGGCGCCGGCCGAACTCAGTGCCGGAATCGATGGAAGCGGTCGCGCTCCCGCGCCACCTCGATGCACACCTTGGCCCAGGGCTTGGCCTCGAGGCGCGGCAGGCTGATGGGCTTGCCCGTCACCTCGCAGATCCCGTAGGTGCCATCCCTGATCTTCTCGAGCGAACGGTCGATCTCCAGGATCAACTCGCGCTCGGTGGCGGCCAACTGGAGAGCGAACTCCTGGTCAAAAGTGTCCGTCCCCGCATCGGCCATGTGCATCGGGGCGTGGTTGGCGTCTCCCGATCCGCTTCCCCGCAGCGCGCCGGACTCCATCGCCTGAACGTCGCCGAGGATCTCGGCTCGTCGCTTGAGCAGAAGATCGCGGAAGTGATCCAGCTGCTTCTTCGTCAGGCGGGCAGGCGTGCTCCGGGCGTAGGCCGCGTCGTTGGGGTGCACCGGCGTCGGATCGAGCATCCCCGCCTTGCGCACCGGCAGCGATGGCGCCTTGCGGCGCGGCGGGGTGACAGGCGAAGAGTTGTGCGACGGGGAGGGACGCACTGCAGCGCCGGCGGCTGACGGGCCGACACGCCTGGAGGCCGGCCGCGCTGCACGCCCGGACCTCCGGGCCGAGGGCCGCGATCCCGACGCACGCCTCGGCGTACGCTTCTTCTTGCCCGCCTTCGGGGTGGAACTCCGTCGGACCGGCGCCTTGCGGCTGCTCTTCCTGGACGCGGGCCTGGATGCGGTCTTGCGCCTGGACCGGGCGGGTCGGCGCTTCGCCGCGCGCTTCCCGGGGGGCTTCTTCGCCTTCGGACGCTTCGGCCTGGTCCGTGCGGCGGCTTTCCTGGCAGGCTTCTTCTTCCGGCTGGGCCTGGCCTTGGCGGAAGTCCGGCTGGTCTTCTTTTTTGCCACGGCCAGGCTCCCTGGATCAATGTGGATAAGCCGAAAAGCGGTGGAAAATTTCGTGGAATGCCGCCGCGTCAGGTGCGGAGCCAAAAAGGATAGTCCACCCCGTGCAAGCGGTCAATTCGCGGCCGAACCGGCGGATTCGGCCAGGCTACGCCGGAGCAACCGCCTGCGCCACCACCCCGATCTGGCGAAGACGCTCATAGCGCCGGCGCACGAGATTCTCGATCTTGAATCTCTTAAGTTCGGTGATCTTGTCGATGATCCACCGCTGCAGCATCTCCGCAGCCTGCTCATGGTTGCGATGCGCTCCGCCCACCGGCTCTTCGACAATCTCGTCGATCGTGCCGAGTTTCAGGTTCTGTTCGGCCGTCAGATGCAGCGCCTGGGCCGCCGCCGCGTTCGTCTCGGGACGCGCCTGCTTCCAGAGGATCGCCGCGCACCCCTCCGGACTGATCACCGAGTACCACGAGAAGCGCATCATCCCCACGCGGTCGGCGATGGCGATGCCCAGCGCGCCGCCCGATCCGCCCTCGCCGATGATGACGCTGACGATGGGCGTCCTGAGGCGGCTCATCTCGCGCAGATTCACCGCGATCGCCTCCGCCTGGCCCCGCTCCTCGGCGCCGAGGCCGGGATAGGCCCCCGGCGTGTCCACCAGCGTCACCACCGGCAGGCTGAACTTCTCCGCCAGACGCATGTTCTTCAGCGCCTTGCGGTACCCTTCGGGATGCGCGCAGCCGAAGTTGCAGAGCATGCGCTCGTTGAGGTCGCGGCCCTTGCGGTGGGCGACGACCATGACCTTGAACTTGCCGATGCGGGCAAAGCCCGTGAGGATCGCCGGATCATCCCCGAAGTGCCGGTCCCCGTGCAACTGGCAGAAGTCCGAGCAGATCCGCCGCAGGTAGTCCGTGGACTGCGGCCGCCGGGGGTGGCGAGCGACGCGGCTGACGATGTCCCACGGCTCGAGGTGGGCGTAGATCTGCCTGAGCCGCTCCTCATGTTCGCGCCGCATCTCGTTCAGGCGGCGCTCCTCCTCGTCGGTGAGTGAGGCTCTGCCCGTCAGGCGGTCAATCTCCTCCTCCATGGGCAGGAGGGGGGCTTCGAAGGGGGCTCGATTCGAGTCACTGGCCATTCGCTTCGCCGTTCGAAATGAGGCGCGTTGCGGAGAGGGGCAATCCTAGCGCCATTGGGCCTCAAGCGTATTGCTGCGGGGCGGGTGTGAAGAGAAAGCGACGGACCCGGCGGGCAGGCCGCCGGGTCCGTTTCGAGTCAGGCATCGCGCGGCGAGTCGCTCGCCGAGCAGTTGCTTCCACGTAGCCGATCAGTTGATCGGATCCCAGTACTGGGTCGGGGCGGTGGTGTTGTCGGGGGAGTTGCCCCACATGCACAGCCAGATGTCCTTGCCGCCCGTGCCGCCGCTGATCGGATCCTGCTGCTTGAAGAGATTGTCAAGCAGATCCTTCTGGACGGAGACGTTGCGGTAGGTCACGCCCGCAGGGGCGAAGGCGAGGTGAGTCTGGTCCTCGGTCTGGCCGGGCGAACCATTCGGATCGAGACCGGTCTGCTCCTGGAAGCCCAGGACGTGGCCGTCGTTGAAGCCGACGTTGCCGCTCCAGGTGGTGCGGGCGCCGTGGAAGAGGTAGGTCGGGCTCTTCTTGTCGGGAACGCCGTCGCGAACGCCGCGATCGGAAATGACGGCGTAGTTGGCGTTGAGGCTGTCGGCCCACTCGGCGTTGTAGCGGCTGCCGGCGGGGGCGAGGGTCGCATAGGACGCGTTCGTCTTCGCGTTCGTGTCCTGCACGTTGCAGGAGAAGTCGGGATCCCACATCCAGATGTCCTGCCAGCCCGGATCATCCTGCGTGCCGTAGCGGTACTTCGTCTTGACCTCGAGGTTGGAACTCGCGTCGCCCGGGCAGGTCACGACTTCAGGCGAGTAGTAGGTGTTGAAGATCATGTACGAATAGAAGTTGGCGGAGGAGTTGCCGTTCTGGCCGTACACGTTCACCCCGGCGGTTCCGGGGCTGATCTTCACAGGCTTGGGGTAGGTGCCGCCGAAGTCGTTGGCGAAGAGCACCATACCCTTGTGAATCTGGTTCACGCGCGTCGAGCAGGTGAGGAACTTGGCATTGTTGCGGGCACGCGCGAGCGCCGGCAGCAGGATGCCGATGAGCAGAGCGATGATGGCGATGACCACCAGCAGCTCGATGAGGGTGAACCCTCGGGACCGGGAAAGACGATGCATGGCTTGCTCCTTTGAATGATGGTATGGATGAGATCCAAAGCCAATGCTTCAATACACGCCCCCGCCGGACCTTCCGGCGGAACAGGGTGATTGTCGGGAGAATCCACGCCGCCGCCGGCAAAGTGCCTCAGCGGCACACCCGAACGCCGCCCCTCGGAAGGGAAGCGGCCGGCAACGTGGAAGGCGTCGGATTGTCGGCGGAACAGTCAGGGGGAGGGCGTTCGTCAAACCCTGGGAATAATGACAAATGAATGCGGATGTTCCTGAGTGTCTCAGCCTGGCCGGAGAGGCCGCGACGGCTCGCGCTCCGGCACCTGTCTCTACGTCAAATATAGCGGATCGGTTGCTTTCGTCAAGGGGAAAGCGTGGAATCCGCGGTGCTTGGGCCTTCAGAAAAGCAGACCGGATCGGCGCGGGGCCGATCCGGTCCATGAATCGAGGCTCCCCACCCGGAGGCCAGAGCCGGCCAGGCGCCCGGGTGCGTCGGCACACTCAACGCTCGACGAGGGGGTCGAAGATGTTGCGGACGCGGAACCGGCTCACGACCTGCTGCTCGATCCAGAAGCTGATCTCGATGTCGAGGTCGGCGTCGGTCTGATCGAGCTTGAAGATGTTGTCAGGCGTCTGGAGGCCGTAAATGCCGCCCATGTTGGGGTTGAAGAAGTAAATGCCGTCCGGGACGAAGGCCATGTCGGCCTGGCCGTCGATGACGAGGCCGTCCACCTCGTAGCGCTCCGTGAAGCGGTTGACGCTGTTGTCGTTGTAGGCGATGTTGCCCGACCAGGCCTTGTTCGTTCCGTGGAGGATGTGGGCGAGGGTCGGATCGGCGTGCTTGCCGTCGCGTACGCCCCGGTCGCTCATGACCGCGTACTGCCCGTCATGGCTGGAACTGATCCACTGCTGGCGGAGGCGCTTTCCGGTGATGCGCATCATGGCGTAGGAGACGTTGCAGCCGTAGCCGACGGAGGAGTAGGTGTCGAGGAAGTTCCCGCCGAAGCGGTTGTCGAAGACCCCCTGGGTGTAGGTGTAATCGGGCTTGGTCGAATCCGTCTCGTACGCGTAGACCGGGATCGCGCGGATGTTCGGGTTGATCTCTCCGGGATCGACCGCGAACTTGGGGTCGAAGAGTTTCTGGAAGATGAGCATCGACATGATGTTGCCCACGGAGTTCAGGCCGTGCCCCAGCGTCTGCGTGGACTGCGAGTGGGCGAGGTTGGCCTTTTCCGGGACGGGATAGGAGTCCTGGTTCGCGTCGCCGTAGAAGACCATTCCCTTGTGGATGTCGCGCTGCTGCGACGCGCACTGCATGAGGCGGGCGGTGCGGCGGGCGCGGGAGAGCGCCGGCAGCAGCAACCCGATGAGCAGGGCGATGATCGCGATGACCACCAGCAGTTCGATGAGCGTGAAGCCGAATCGTCGATTTCTGGTCATGTCTGACCTCCTTGGATGTGGGCCGCGGCGGGCGGCGCGTCGTGCCCGTGTGGCGCGAACCCTCAGGACGACCGATCACCGCCGGAACTGCTGAGAGTCGCTTTACCGCCGAATTGTCCTTCGCCCGTCCACAAGGACGCGCGAAACCTCCGTGAGATTGAGCATGCGGGAAACCCGCGAGACGGCGCCGGGATGCCGGCCGCCGCCGGACGCTCGAACACCCATCGCTTGCGCGGCGGGCCCGGCGCCATGCTCGATTCAGGTTGTCGGCGGGGCTGGAGGGTCAACCGGGGAACCCGGTGAATGATGGCGTGGAGTATTCGCGAATGAATTGGGAATGCTCAGCCGCCGCCAGATCGAATTGTCCGGACAAGGTTAAACGATCTCGCGCCCCTTGTCAAGAGAAATCTTCGCAGGTTTACCCCTTTCGGTTCCAGTCAGTTCTGACTGCCCATCACCCTCGCCGGCCGGTGGCTCAGCGCGTGCCCCGCCCCGCCGGCAGCGCCGGGTGCGGATTCCCGGCAGCATCGAGAAGCAGCCGGGCAATGGCCGAAGCGGCATCGGCGGGTGGGCGCTGCGCGAGTGACCGGCGGACGCCCTCGCGGGCCTCACGATCAGCAATGAGGGCGAGGAGCCGCTGCCCGAGATGATCCAGGTTCGCCTGCGGATCCACTCGATCGTCCTCCACCCAGGCCAGGCCCGCGTCAACCCACGGCTGGGCGTTGAGGCGCTGATGCTGGTCCCGGTGCCAGGGATAGGGGGAAAACAAGGTCGGAACGCGATTGGCCACCGCCTCTGCGACGCTCGACGCTCCGCACCGAGACAGCGCCAGGTCGGCCGCACCCCACGCAAGCGCCATCTCGCTGAGGAATGGGAGCACCACGCTCGGAACAGCGCCGCCTGCATGAGCCCGCCGCACCTCATCGAAGTCTGATGCGCCCGTCAGGTGCAGGACCTGCCAGCCGGCGAACGCCTCCGGACTCTTCCGGAGCAGATCGGTCACGAGGCGGTTCAGAGTGCCGGCCCCCTGGCTGGCGCCAGTCACGAGGAGCGTCTGGCGATCCGGCGCCAGACCGAGGAGGCGGCGGCACTCGGATGGAGGCTCGGTCGCGATGGCGCGCCGGCGGATCGGCATTCCCACCACTTCGCGACTGAACGCCGGGTTGTCCGGACAGGCCACCGCCGACACGATGCGCGAGGCGAACCGGGCGGCGAGGCGGTTGGCCTTGCCGGGCACGACGTCGAGGTTGACGAGAATCACGGGCATGCCCGCAGCCCGAGCCGCGCGTGCCGCCGGCGCTGCGACGAAGCCGCCCATGAGAGCCATCACTGCGGGGCGCAACGGCGGGCTGCGATCAGCGAGGACGCGGCGCGTCTGGACGACGGCCCGGTGCCAGCCGAGGGCGAAGCGCCCCACCGCCGCGGGAAAGGGCCGCCAGAGCAGCGGCTGCGCGGCAAGGGGGACGAACCTCTCGCGCGCCTCCGAGAGGATCGATGCGTCGATGCGCCGTTGCGAGCAAAGAAAGAGCACCTCGGCGCCGGTGGCAAGTTCGCGGATTCGCTCCGCGACGGCCAGGGCCGGGAACAGGTGCCCGCCTGAGCCCCCGCCGGCGAAGATCACCAGCGGCGCCGCGGCGGACCCCGGCTGCATTAAAGTCGATTCGGCACTCACGATGGATGAGAGCATCGGCCGGATGTTTCGGCCTGGTACACACGGCCGGGAAGGGGGCGTCCCAGCGCTCGCTCGATGATCGCGCCGGCCTCAACGAGCCGCGACAAATCCACCCCCGTCTCCACTCCCATGCGACTGAGGCAGTAGACCACATCCTCGGTGGCGAGATTGCCTGCCGCGCCCGGTGCATAGGGGCAGCCGCCCAGCCCCCCTGCGGACCCATCGAAGGAGCGGACGCCGAGTTCGAGCGCGCGAAGGAGGCAGGCCAGGGCTGTGCCCCGGGTGTCGTGCAGATGCAGCGTTGTGTGGGCCGGCGCGACGACCTGGCCGACCGCGTCGTAGAGGCGGCTGATGTCGGTCGGCGCGGCGACGCCGATCGTCTCGCCGAGGTCAATCTCATCGACGCCGAGGTCCACGAGCCGCCGGGCGACGTCGGCCACCGCTCGCGGAGCGATCGCTCCTTCGTAGGGGCAGGCGACGGCGCAGGAGATGTAGCCGCGCACGATCAGGCCATCGGTCTTCGCGCACCTGATGACGGGTGCGAAGCGCTCGATGGACTCGGCGATGGAGGCGTTGATGTTCCGGCGATTGAACGATTCGGAGGCGGCAGTAAAGAGGGCGATCTTCCGGAGATCGCACGACGCCGCCGCCTCGTAGCCCTTGAGATTCGGCACGAGCGCGCTGTAGACGACGCCCGGCCGGCGCTGAATGCCGGCGAAGACTTCGGCCGCATCACCGAGCTGCGGCACCCATTTCGCCGAAACGAAACTGCTGACTTCGATCTCCGCCACGCCGCTCCTCGAGAGCGCGTCGATGAAGGCGATCTTGTCAAGGGTCGAGACAGCCTGGTGCTCGTTCTGAAGTCCGTCCCGCGGCCCGACCTCTGTGATTCGAACGGCGGTCTGTTCGGCAGTGGGCATCGCGCGGATCATAGAGCACTTCCCCTTCAGACGTGTGGCTGGGTGGCGGCAACGCCCTGCGCCGCCTGGGGCCGCGAGCGTTCGCCGCGCCCGCCACGCCTGCACCGGATCCGTCTGTTGCCGATTCGCAGAAAAAAACCGGGAGCGCGGCCGGGCCGCGCTCCCGTCGAGAATCACGATTGCACGTCGATCAGATTACGGAACCTGGGCGACGTTGCTGGTTTCGCAGCCGGGAACCTGAATGAGCTGCACGAAGCCGCCGCAGGAACCCTGGCCGGCCTGGGCATTGACGCTGCCGCTGCCGCTGCCGGTTCCGATGGTGTTGTAGAGGCGGAGGTTTCGCGTTCCGAGGCCGAGTTGCGTGCCGGCGCACGTTCCGCTCTGGATCGTGAAGTTGCCGGTGTTGCTGGCGAAGAGGATGCCCTGCTGACGGCTGGGCTGCGCGCCGCTCCAGGCGAGGGTCACCTGGCCGGGGCACGTGCCGGTGATCGTGCAGGTGTAGGGCGGAGGTCCGCCGGCGCTGATGTCCAGATTGTCGAAGCCGACGACGTTGCCGGCCAGTCCGCCACCGGAGAACATGCGGAAGCCCGTGGGATGAGGCCGGCCGCCGGCCGATCCGCCTTCAAGGTACACGCCCGTGAGCGCCACGGTCGTGGTCTGATTGGTGGTCAGGTCCGTGATCGAGGCCTCGATCATCTGGTTGGTGGTGAAGTCGATTTTGGTCGCGAATCCGTACCAGTGGTTCATCGCGAGACCCGTCCACTCTGGACCTGGCAGAGCGCCGGGGGCAGCCATGGCGCTGCCGTCCGCGTTGTACGCGAGGTACGTTGCCTGCCAGGCCGTCGGGTTGTTGGTGTCGGGATAGGAGAAGAGATGAATGGCGCTGGCGCTGCCGGGATAGGGCTGGATCGAGAACGAACCGAGGTTGTTCGAGGCCGGGGGCTGACCGGTGTAGAGGCACGCCACGTCGTACTTCATCGTGGCCGCGGGCGAGGGCCACGTGATGTCGCGCTGGCCGCGGCTGTAGTTGGGTCCGGCCAGCCCCTGTCCCGCGGCGAACTGGTCTCCGCCCCGCGGATTGGCGGCGAAGCCGAAGATGTTCCCCGCATAGGTCATCGCCCAGTAGTCCACTCCGGAAGGAACGTAGAACCCGTCCTGGCCGGTCAGCGGCGTACCACCGGGGGACGCCGTGATGCCGTCGCTCGTCTCAAACCCGGTATCGTACTGCGCGAGCGACGCGCTCCCGAGCGCCAGCCCCGAGCCGGCGCAAGCCACAAGAATCATCGTGAATCGCTTTGACATTTCCGGAACCTCCTCTGACGCTCGCGGTGCACTTCACACACGCGCACCGCTCACCTGTGAACGGACCCCCGGCCGCACAACATGTTCGGTCGGACGGTCCGCAAAGACAAACCGTCCCTGCTTCTGTCAGGGTCTTGGGCTGAGACAGCGCCTGAAAGTGGCCTGTCTGCGGCGCGCCGGACCACTGCGCGTCCAAGCGCCCTTCTCCCCCACAAACCCCCAACGTCATTTCAACTCGGGTATTGGAACCGATTTTGAGGCGGCTGTCAAGGGAAAAATGCTGCATTTGCACGAGTTCGCGAAGCGACGCCACTTTCCAGACCATCGATCCCCTCTCCGGGGCATGGATTGACGGCCCTGCACCAAAGCCCCTGCCCGTTCAAGAAGCGTGACGGGGCAGCAGGGAGAGCGGCGGAATCGACCTGTGCCAGTGCCGTCGCTTCCCAACCATCTGCCGCGACCTGATCCGGAGCATGACCTTCCGGCGGCGGGAAAGAAAGTGGGCCCGGGCACATGGCCCGGGCCCACACGTGTGGCGCGAAACATGGTCTGGCAGACCCTGTCGGTCCCGTTGCTTACGGGATCTGCACGGCGCCGCTGGTCGTGCATGGATTGCCGTCCGCCACGACCATCTCGAGGAACCGGCCGCATCCGCACTCCGGAACTTCGCCGCGAACCTCGCCGACTCCGTCCGGACCCGTGTTTCCGGTGTAGACGACCCTCAGGCCACCGCTGCCCAGGCCGAGTTGCGTCCCGCCGCACGGCCCGCCGGGGATGACGAAACTACCCGTGGCGTACGCGAAGACGATCGCCATCTGCTGGTTCGCCGGGGCGCCGGTCCAGGAGAGCACGATTCCGCCGGGACACTGGCCGTCCACGCGCACGACAAACGGCGGGGGTCCGGGTTCGTCGATGCTCATGTTGTCGTACGCGGCGATGTTGCCGACCGTACCGCCGCCGGAGAACATGCGGAAGCCCGTCGGATGCGGGCGTCCGCCTCCCTGTCCGCCTTCGAGGTACCAGTCAGTCGGGAAGGCCTCTGACGACTGGTTGGTGCTCAGGTCAGTGATCTCCACGCGCGTGATGCGGTTGGCGGTGAAGTCGATGTCCGTCTCGAAGCCGTACCAGTTGTTCAGGGTCAGATTCTCCCAGGCGGGTCCGGGGCTCATTCCCGGCTGAGGATGAGCGATGCCATTGGCGTCGTAGGCGAGGTAGAACGCCCGCCAGTTGGTCGCCGTGTTCGGATCGACCCACGAAAAGAGGTGGATGTAGCTGGCCGAGCCGGGGTAGGGCTGAACCGAGTAACTGCCGAGGTTGTTTGAGGCCGGCGGCTGGCCGGTGTAGAGGCACAAGGCATCATACTTCACGGTGACGACACCCGTCGGCCAGGTGATGTCGCGCTGCGCGCGGGCAAAGACGCCGCCGCCCGGCCCCTCACGGGCCACGAACTGATCCCCTCCGCGCGGATTCTGGGCGATTCCATGAATGTTCCCCGCATAGGTGAACGCCCAGTAGTCAGTGCCGCTCGGGACGTAGTAGCCGTCCTGACCTGTGAGCACGGTTCCCCCCGGAGACGCGCTGATGCCGTCCGAGGTCTCGAACCCGGTTGAGTATTGCGCCATCGCCGGATTGACGGCCGCCAGAGTCATCCCGGCGCCGGCGACCAGCACGGTCGTGAAAAGCCTGATCATCTCCAGTCCTCCTCAATTGCGAGCAGCGCCCCCTTCTCGGGCGCACCGTTCGCGCGGGCCACGGTCGCCCGCTGCGGACGACTCGTCCGGCAGGAGCGACCGCCGAAGTTACGACAAGCAGACGCGGCGGGGAGAGAAGTCAGATGGTCCACGATTCAGCCGGTCACGGCGCGCGGCAGCCAAGGCGCACGCAAAACGACGGCGATCAAATCCCCACCGACGGTGCCACGAGTAGATTAGAACGGAGCGGGCGACGCCTGTCAAGGAGAAACTCAACGAAGTCCGAAAAAGCGCGGAAATGGCCCCGGTCCGTCCTCGGCGCTGACTTTATCCGGACCGACTCGGATCCGGATCGGCCAGAACAGCCTCGGTCTGCCTCCGCCGGTAGTCCTCGATGGCCGGGAGAAACTCGGGGTGTGCGGCGGAGAGAATGGCCGTGGCCAGCAGGGCCGCATTGATGGCGCCCGGCTTGCCGATCGCGAGCGTGCCGACGGGAATGCCCGCGGGCATCTGCACGATGGACAGGAGCGAATCAAGGCCGTTGAGGGACTTGGAGGGCATCGGCACGCCGAGGACGGGAAGCGAGGTCTTGGCGGCTGTTACGCCGGCGAGATGGGCCGCCCCGCCCGCCGCCGCGATGATGATCTCCAGCCCGCGCCCCCGCGCGGAGGAGGCGTACTCGAAGAGCCGGTCCGGCGCCCGGTGCGCCGAGATCACGAGCGTCTCGTGTGGAACGCCGAGCGATTCGAGCGTCCGCGCGCAGTGCTCCATCGTCTCCCAGTCTGACTTGCTCCCCATGATCACGCCGACGAGCGGTTTGCGCATCTTTGTCCTCGCTTCATTCGTTTCAGTGATGGTGGCCCGAATCCGGTCGATGCCCTTCAACGGGCGGCGCTGCCGCAGAAGGCGACCGGGCTGCGGTAGCCGTCGCGGTCATACGCGCGCACGCCGAAGAAACAGATGTCTTTGTTGACCTCGAGGGTCGCCTCCGTCGCCGGTCCGGCGTCGTGGACGCTGCTCCACTCATGCTCGGTCGTGGCGCGCCACACGACTTCGTAACCGGCCACGTCGGACTCCGGAGAAGGATCCCATCGCAGCGTCGTGTCGTTGCTCAGCCGTGCGGTAACGATGCGCGCATTGGCGGGGGATGATGGGGCGTTGGCGAGGTGGGCCAGCGCCGCCCCGTTGACGCGCGTCACCTCCGCGAGGTAGGCGCCATCCACGAACTCGGGCAGGTCGCCGTACTGCACGCCGTCTTCGACGCGTACGTCCTGATGCTGGCGGTCGTAGTTCTCTTCGACGATGGTGAAGCGGACGGCGGGATAGCCCGACTCGTTGAATGCGGTGTGATCGCCGCCGCGAAGGAAGCGATCCGCGCGATTCACCAGCAGGGGCTGCACCGCCAGGCCGTGCAGCCGAGCGGCCTGCGCGACGTAGCGGGCGATCTGGCGCGAGGGCGAGTCGTTCTCCATGCCCAGCGAGCGGATGCGGGCGAGGTCTTCGGCCGCGAGCGTCCGCGGCAGTGCTTCGGAGAAGACCCGGATCTGTCGGTCGAAGACGCGGCCGGAAGGCCCCTTGGGATCGCCGACGATGTCGTTGCTCAGCACGGCGCGGATGTCCGCCCCCTGTTCGCGCGCGGTGGCGGCGTGCAGGCGGGCGCCGATGAGTCCCTGCTCTTCGCCGGCGGTGGCCATGAAGACGATCGTGGCATCGTAGCGCCGTCGCGACATGACCCGCGCCAGTTCCATGACGACCGCCACGCCGGAGGCGTCGTCGTTGGCGCCGGGGGCGTCGCTGGCGGTGTCGTTCTCCCCGCTGGCGCGCGAGTCGTAGTGGCCGATGACGTAGTAGCGCCGGCTGCGCGCTTCGGGAAGCGCCCCGGGCAACTCCGCGACCACGTTGACGATGCGCGTTTCGACGGGGACGCGCCGCCGGTCCGGTCCGTAGGTGTGCTCGTCAAAGTACACTTTCATCGCCTCGGCGCCGGCGCGTTCGCTGAGCAGGGCGTAGCGTTCGAATTCGCCGCGAATCCACCGCCGGGCGGCGCCGATGCCGCGCGTCTCCGATTCCGTTTCGCTCAGCGTGTGCCGCGTGCCGAAGGACGCGAGCGTTTCGACGATCCCCTTGACCGAGTCCGGAGAGACCTCGGCGAGCATGAGTTCGACGTCATTCATCGGTCCGCTCTCCGCGGGCTCCGCCGCCCGGTCTCCGCCGGCCGCGCACCCCGCCAGGTGCAGCAGCATTGACAAGAGCACCGCGCCCGATCCCGCTGCGAATGTGCTTTGCTTGGGCATGATCGACAGTGTAGCCGGCCAGTCGCGGCGCGACAGCGGGGGTCCGGCGGCGCCGAATCGCCGGGGCCGGAGCGGGTGAAACCCCGTTGGACCTCACCGGCCGAATCGACGCTGCGTCGCGCGACGGAATGGACGCCGGGAGAAACCCGCGCAACACTTCATCCCGCGCCACACCTGGTCTCGTCGCCCGCACCAAGTTGAATCCTGAATCGAGGTCATCATGAGTCTGTCCGCCAGTCCGACATTCGCCGTCGTCGGCGCCACCGGAGCCGTCGGCCGCGAGATGCTTGACGTGCTCCGTGTCCAGGGCGTCGGGGCGGAGTCGATCCGTGCGTTCGCATCGCCCCGTTCCGCAGGCCGGCGCCTGGCGTATGGGAGCGAGGAGATCGGCGTCGAGGCGCTCGAACCGGGCGTGCTCGAGGGCATCGACATCGCCCTCTTCTCGGCGGGTTCGGCGATCTCGAAGCAGTTCGCACGGCCGGCCGCGGCCCGCGGGACGGTGGTCATCGACAACTCCTCCGCGTTCCGCATGGATGCCGACGTGCCTCTCATTGTGCCGGAGATCAACGGCGATGAACTCCTCGCGAACGAGTCGTGCCGCCTCATCGCCAATCCGAACTGCTCGACGATCATCACGCTCATGGCCGCGACGCCCATCCACCGCCTGCTGGGGGTGAAGCGCCTGGTCGTGAGCACGTACCAGGCGGTGAGCGGGGCGGGCGCAGCCGCAATGGAGGAACTCCGCCGCCAGGCCCGCGAAGTGCTTGACGGCGCCGAGCCCACCTGCCGCGTCTTTGACCAGCCCTGCGCCTTCAACGTCTTCAGCCACAATACCGCCATCGGCGAGGACGGGTACAACGTCGAAGAAACGAAGATGGTCAGGGAGACGCACAAGATCTGGGGCGATGGTTCAGTGCGGATCTGCGCCACCTGCATCCGCGTGCCGGTCTTCCGCGCCCACTGCGCCTCGATCAACCTCACGCTGCGC
The DNA here is from genome assembly GCA_039794345.1 of Phycisphaerae bacterium. Taxonomy (GTDB): domain Bacteria; phylum Planctomycetota; class Phycisphaerae; order Phycisphaerales; family UBA5793; genus UBA5793. Next base: position 59,711 of record JBDIVQ010000004.1, read on the forward strand.
GAGCCCGTCGGCGATCTCGACGCGGTGCGCGAGGCGATCGCGGCGTTTTCCGGCGTGCGGCTGGTGGACGACCGGCCGGGGAACCGCTTCCCGACGCCCCTGGAGGCCTCGGGGCGCGACGAGGTTCTTGTCGGCCGACTCCGATTCGACCCCTCCCAGATCGATGAACAGGGTAGGTGTTTCGGGCTGAACCTCTTCGCGGCCGGCGACCAGTTGCGCAAGGGCGCCGCCCTCAACGCGGTGCAGATCGCCAACGTGCTGATGGCGCACGCGGGAGTGTGAGGCGCTTGTGCGGGGCGGGGCGCTCCGGCGCAGAACGTCCTCGTCGCGGCTGACCGGGTTTCTGCTCCGGGTGATGCATCGAGGCCCGGCCGTCCCGATCCGGCGCCAGGTCACCACCAGCGCACGCACTCCATGCGGCGCGTAAAGGCGCCGGGAAGCGGGCCGCGGCGCAGCACGTAGAGGGGCAAGTGCGGCGGGCAGAAGAGCCGCACGTCGAAGTAACTCTCCCCGAGGCCCCGGCTGATCGTGCCGACGGAGTCGCGGCATCGCAGAACGCCGCTGGAGTGGCGCAACGGGATGTTGGAACTGTTGTGGAAGGCGATGGGCAGGCCGAAGCGCACCTGCCCGCCGTGCGTGTGTCCGAGCAGCGCCCATTCGACGCCGAGATCGGCGCAGGTGATGAGAATGGAGGGCTCGTGGCCGAGGAGGATGCGATAGGATCGGTCCTCCACGCCGGCCCGGCGTTCGAGATCGCGCGCCTCGACGATGGTCTGGATGAGATCGCAGGGCGTGCTCGTTCCGAGGAAGGTGATGCCGAGGTCGGGCAGGACCGCCGCGCGATGTTCGAGCCAGCCGACGCCGGGGATCGCCGCGGCGAGGCGCTTGAAGGCCTCGGAGTCGTGGTTGCCGAAACTGGCGTAAGCGCCGCAGCGCGGCCGCAGCGCCGCGGCGAGGTCGCGCAGCACCGCCATCGCCGCCGCCTCGTCGCGCGGCAGGGTCATGTAGTCGCCGGTCATGCACACGAAGTCGGGCCTGATCCGGCCGCACATCGCGACCAGTCGGCGAAACCACGGCCGGTAGCGGCGAACATGCAGGTCGGAGAGGTGCAGAATCGTCCGTCCCTCCATCGCGCGGGGCAGTCCCGGCAGGCTCAGGTCGATCCGCTCTGCGATGGGAAGGTCGGGCCGCGGCGGCGAAAGGCATACGGCGGGCATGGCGCGGGGATCGTAGACCCGGCTCCGGCCGGGCAATGCGGCGGCGGGTTTCTCATTCGCGCCGCCGGATCGCGGATGTTGCCGGCCCGTGGTTTCGACGCTAGTCTTCTGATTGCAGGGCGATAGACTCGCGTCTGCAAATTGGACGGCCCCGCGCCTCGCCGCGGGCCGCTGGAACGCCGCTTCACGGAGGTTCGTCACGATGGCCAAGATGTTCTACACGCTCGACGAGGCAGCCGCACGACTGGGCAAGTCGGCCGAGGAAGTGACCCGCATGGCCGCGTCGGGCCAGATTCAGGAATTCCGCGATCGTGACAAACTCATGTTCAAGAAAGAGCAGATTGACCTGCTCGCCGGCGACGACGAGGTCGAGCCGATCGGCCTGGCGGACTCCGCCGAAAACAAGGCGATCGCGGACAAGGACAAGGAAGAGTCCGTACTCGGCCTGATGGACTCGAAGGAATCGACAGGCATCTCCATCTTCGACGCTGACGATCTTGAAAAGGCCGACCCGAGCGCGGCGACGCAGGTCTCCGACTCGATTTCGCCGGCGGGGTTCAGCCTCGATCCGCATGCCTCGGGTTCAGGTCTGCTCGACCTGACGCGCGAAGCGGATGACACCTCGCTCGGCGCGGTCCTCGACGACATCAAGTACCCGGGCGAAGAAGCGGCGGCGCAGTCGGGCGGGGCCTCGGGTCTCTTCGCTTCGCCGGCCGTTGAAGCACCCGTCGGCGCGGGCGCCCTGGTCATGCCCGCCACGATCGAGTACTACGACGGCGCCGGGAGCGGCCTGGCCGTCGGCCTGGCGATCGGCGCTCTCGTCAGCCTGCTCCTCTCCACCCTCGTGCTCTTCACGGCCCTCGTCGGAGACCAGACCGTTGCGGGCATCGCGCGAACGATCGCAGAGAGCCTGTGGATGTACGTCGGCATTTTCGCGGGTGTCACCATCGTTTCCGGCATCGTCGGCTGGTTCGTGGGCAAGACGTTCCAGTAGGGCCGCGGGATCGAGATCAGGAGCGCGCTGCGTTGAACGACCTGCGCTGGCGTCCTCGCTTGGCGCTGCGTCGGGCGCCGGGTCCGGCGGAGCGCTGAGTGATGCCCCTTTCGTTCTATGGAATCCGTGAGTGGGGCGGGGCGCTGGTGATCGCGCTGGCGATTTCGGCCGTCGCGTGGTGGGCGGGGTGGTGGTGGCTGCTCCCGCCGGTCTGGCTCGCCTGGCTCGCCGTCGCTGCCTTTTTCCGCGATCCGATCCGCAGCGTGCCCACCGACCTGCCGGAGGGGGCGTTTCTGAGCCCGGCGGACGGCACCATCTCCGCGGTCGAACGCATCGATGCCCACGAAGCGACGGGGGGCGCGCCGGCGGTCATCATCCGCATCTTCCTCAGCGTGCTCGATGTTCACATCAATCGCAGCCCCTGCGCGGCGACGGTGCGGCACTGCCGCCATCGCCCGGGCCGCCACCTCGACGCGCGAACCGCCGAGTCCGCGCGCGTCAACGAGTCCAACCTCATCATCCTCGATCGCGGAGGCGAGACAATCGGCGTCCGCCAGGTCAGCGGCGCCATCGCGCGGCGCATCGTCTGTCCCCTCGCCTCGGGCCGGCGACTCGCCCGCGGCGAGCGAATCGGCATGATCAAGTTCGGCTCGACGACCGAACTGATTCTGCCCCGGCCGGATGAAGTGGCGGTGCACGTGCGCCTGGGCGAGAAGGTGCGCGGCGGACTGACGGTGCTTGCGGCGTTCACCCCCGCGCCGCTCGATGATGTGCTCTGACGCGCGTCGTCGGCGAGCCTACAGCGTGAGCAGAACCCGCAGCGCGGCGAAGTTGAGGAATCCCACGGCGATCATGACGGAAACGGAAAGGAAGAGGCCCTCGAGTTCGTCGCTCTCGTCGTAGGCCTGCGCCGCCGTCCACATCGCCAGCCCCAGGGCGCAGACGACGCCGGAGACGAACGCTCCGATTCGGCCGTACGTTCCACCGTACTTGATCATGAACCAGGCGAGAATCGCCCAGCCGAACATCGGCGCGACGCCGATGGCCACCCAGCGGAACGTCCACAGAAAGTTCCACACCGCCGCGTTGTCGTTGCGGCGCCGCACGGACTCGTGATACTCCATGCCGCACTCCGGACAGCGCTCGCTGTCGATGCCGCGCATGTCGTAGCCGCACGCGGGGCAGATACGCTCGCGGTCAATGACGGGCGGGGGCGTCCACGTCTCGACGGGCGTCCGCTCGACCGGCGGCAGGACGTCGTAGAGGTCGTCCGCGCCGGCGCCCGCGTCGCGCGCGGCAGGTCCGGCCGGCGAAGAAGTGTCAGCAGGCTGTTGCACGCACGATTCTACGGCTTCCGGGAGGCGCCGACCGCGCCGCAGGGGCTGCGGCGCCGCTCCCGACCTTACTTGATGAAGAGCATCTCCCGATAGGTCGGCAGGGGCCAGAGGTCGTCGGCGACGACGGCTTCGAGCCGGTCGCAGCACTGGCGCAGCGCCGCCATCGCGGGGATGATCTCGTCGCGGATCGTCTGGCCGTGCGCCTCGATGCTCTTGTGCTCGCGGGCGAGTGTGGCATCGAGTTCGCTGATGCGGCTGCGCAGATCGGTCACGAGGGAAACGACTTCCTCGAGCAGTTGCGACTCGTGCTCGCACTGGCGTCCGGCGGCCTCGGTGGCGGCGATCGTCTCGGCCACCTCGCACTGGTAGCGCAGGGCGGCGGGGAGGATCACGGTCCGCGCCATCGACGCGAGCGTTGCGGCCTCGATCGAGAGGGTTGTGTTGTAGCGCTCGAGTTTGATGTGGTAGCGCGACTCGAACTCGCGTCTGTTGAGCACGCCGTGCCGATCGAAGAGCGCGACGTATTCCTTGGAGTGCATGCCGATGAGGGCATCGACGGAGTTGCGGATGTTGGGCAGGCCGCGGCCGGCGGCCTCGTCCTGCCAGGCCTGCGAGTAGTTGTCGCCGTTGAAGATCACCCGGCCGTGCTCGTTGTAGATGCGCTTGACGACCTTGGCGAGGGCGTCGCGCACCTTGGCGGGCGTCGGCTGCTTGCCCGTCTCCTCCGTCAGTTCGTCGGCGATGCGCGAGAGGGAATCGGCCACGACGGTGTTGAGCACCGTGACCGGCCAGGCAATGGAAGCGGAAGCGCCGACGGCCCGGAACTCGAACTTGTTGCCGGTGAAGGCGAAGGGGCTGGTGCGGTTGCGGTCCCCGAAGTGCCGCGGCAGGTGCGGCAGCGTCGTGACGCCGAGCTTGAGCGTCGCGGCCCGCTTCGAGGCGCTCTTGCCCGTCACGATCGACTGGAGCGCCTCGGTCAGCTGGTCGCCGAGGAAGATCGAGAGGATCGCGGGAGGCGCTTCGTTGGCGCCGAGGCGGTGGTCGTTGCCGGGCGAGGCGATCGACGCGCGGATGAGCGGGGCATACTGGTCCACCGCCGCGATCACGGCGCAGAGAAAGACGAGAAAGACCATGTTGTCATGCGGCGTGTCGCCCGGCTCGAGCAGGTTGACCCCCGTGTTCGTGGACATCGACCAGTTCGTGTGCTTGCCCGAGCCGTTCACTCCCGCGAAGGGCTTCTCGTGGAGCAGGCAGTGCATCCCGTACTTCCGCGCCACCCGGTCGAGCGTGGACATGGTGAGCATCTGGTGGTCGGCGGCGATGTTGGCGCGCTCGAAGGTCGGAGCGATTTCATACTGCCCGGGCGCGACTTCGTTGTGCCGCGTCTTGACCGGCACGCCGAGGCGGTACAGGTCGCGCTCGACCTCCAGCATGCACGCGAGAACGCGCTGCGGGATGGCGCCGAAGTAATGATCCTCGAGTTGCTGGCCCTTGGGCGGCCGCGCGCCCAGCAGCGTCCGGCCGCAGGTGACGAGGTCGGGGCGCGAGAAGTAGAAATGCGAGTCGATGAGGAAGTACTCCTGCTCCGCCCCGACGGTCGTGTAGACGCGCGAGATGCCGCTCCCGTCGCCCAGCAGGCTCAGCACCCGCAGCGCCTGCACGCTCAGCGCATCTTCAGAGCGAAGCAGCGGCGTCTTCTTGTCCAGCGCCTCGCCGGTCCAGGAGGCGAACGCCGTGGGAATGCACAGCACGGTCCCGTTGGGATTCTCGCGGATGAACGCGGGGCTGGTGCAGTCCCAGGCGGTGTAGCCGCGGGCCTCAAACGTCGCGCGGATGCCGCCGGAGGGGAAACTCGACGCGTCCGGCTCGCCCTGAATGAGCGCGCTGCCGGAGAACTCCATGATCGCCCGGCCGTTGCTCGACGGCGAGATGAACGAGTCGTGCTTTTCCGCGGTCAGCCCCGTGAGCGGGTGGAACCAGTGGGTGTAGTGCGTCGCGCCGCGCTCGATGGCCCACTCTTTCATCGCGCTGGCGACGACGTCGGCGATCTCGGAGGAGAGCGGCTCGCCCACGTTGATGGTGCGCTGGAGCCGGCGGAAGACATCCTTGGGCAGACGCTTGCGCATCTGCTCCTCGTTGAAGACGTTCTCTCCGAAGAGTTGCTCGGCGCTCTTCTCGAGGTAGTTGATGGCGGGACTCTCGGACCGCCAGCGAATCACCGAAAGGATGGCATCGTGCCTTGCCGTTCCAAGACTCATCGCGCTCCTGCTCCTTCGTGGTGGGCGTCAGTGGAGGGGACCAGCGTCGGCGAGACCGCGAGAAACACTCGCCATGAAAGCAGCAAGGATCGCCGCCCGAACGCAAAAGGCAAGAGAACCCGCGCCGGGGAACGCCACTTTACCCTGATGCTTCGCGGGCATCGAGGGCAGCCGCAGCCGATGCGCCGGCGGTGCGCTTGCGTCGCTCCGGCGACCCGCACGACAGCGCCTAACCTCTTTCAGCAGGGCGGCATGCGCTCTGCCGTCGCGAAAGCCCAATGTCGAGTGCGGTAACGTCTGGTCCCCTCCGGTCGGCGAGTGACCTCGGGGCGGCGGCGCGGCTTGCATTCGCCCGGGCGAGCGGTATTCTTCGAGGCCGATGCCGGAGAGGTGCCTGAGCGGCTGAAAGGGCCGGTCTCGAAAACCGGTGTAGGCTTCGGCTTACCGTGGGTTCGAATCCCACCCTCTCCGCTTGAACGCCGCACCCTGCGGGAAGCCTCCGCGGGGTGCGGCGGTTTTTCGGCGGCTCCGAGGCGCTTGGCCGGGATCACTCGTCGGAGAACGGCGCGTCGAGGCCGTCGCCCCTGATGTACACCGCCGTCGCCTCGATCTCGTAGGTACGCACCGGCTCGGTGATCGCCTCGATCTCGGCGCGGGACTTGCCGGCCTCCTCGGCGAGATGCTGCGCCCACGCGACGTCGAGAAGCGTCATTGAGCCGACCCCCTTGACGACGACGCGCCGGCCCGCGGCGTTCCGCGGCACGAAGAAGGCGTAGTCCTTGAACTTCACCCGGGCCGTGCGTTCACCCTCTCGAATGTTCATCCAGCATCCCTTGACGGTGCAGACGTCTTCGATGACGCCCTCGACGATCACCTCTCCAGTGAAGGTCTGGTCGAGCGCCGCGAGCGAGACGGGCTCCTCCTCGGGCGCGATGGCCGCTGTGCCGTAGTGGTTCCACGAGGTGAAGTCCGCGCGGTTCGAGCCGCAGCCCACCATGGCCATCGAAGCCATGCACAGCATGGCGAAGGACGTGAATCGGTTGAACATGGTCAATCCTCCCTGTCGCCGGCGGCACGGCGCGCGTTCGAAGCGAACGCCTGGCAACGGCGTGCCGTCTGAGGAACAGGATAGGCGGGTCGGAAACTACGGCCGAGTGCGCCGCGGGCGGCGCCCGATCGCCGCGAGACCGATCCACGCGAGGGCCGCCAGAGCGGGGGGAGCGGGAATGAACCCCTCGCGCCTCACCCACGTCAGGTCATCGAGCACGCCGAAGCGGGCGCGGTAGCGAAAGGCGAAGATGTCATTCCTCTCGCGCTCAAAGCCAAGGAACCGACCCTCGTTGACGCCGTTGGGCGTCTGAATGTCGAGCGTCAGAGACTCGATGACGGCTCCGCGCCGATCGAGCGCCTCGATGGTCGGCAGCGGCCCCTGTCCGAGATAGGGCGCGTAGTTGACGAAGGCTCCGACCTCGCCGACCGGCTCGGCGAAGGTGAAGAGCATGGCGCTGTCGGATGAGTTGAGCGCAGCAAAGCCTTCGCGCCCCTCATCCCAGTAGCCGTTGGTGCGCAGACCAAAGGGCATGTCGCCGATCCAGCCTTCCCGCAGGGCCGACCAGACGATGCCCGGCCCGACCTGCACCGGTCCATTCGTCTGCGTTCGCTGGCCGATGAACTGGCGGAAATCGACGATGCTCCCCCGTTCGAAACTGACGGCGGGCACCGGCTGGGCGAGAGCCGGCGCGCCGGCCGCGCCGGCGAGCGCCATCGAGACGAGAACCCGGCAGCAGCGCTGCACCGAGTGCCGAAAGGAAACCGCGTGCCGAACCATGAGTGCCCTCTCCGAACGACGGGACGAGAGAACGACCAGAGACGGCTGAGCGAACTCAGGCCGCACCACGGCGTATCGGCACGAAGCGGCCGATCGCTTCACCCACCCGCTGTCAATCAGAGTTGGCGAGCCAACTCCCCTCCAGGCGCCGCGCACGCCGGCGGGAGGTCCGGCCGGCAGCGGGGCGCCGCAGCGAGGCTATCTTACCCGCGCGCCCGCCGTGCGCCCAGCCCCGTGTTTCCAAAAAGCGCACATTGTCCTCCCCATTTCAGGCGCCCGCGGGCGAACCGGCCGGGCGCGCCCGCGCGTTGCCGGCTGGCGCAGACAGGCTTCGAACAACATCCGTGCGCCAATAATCGAACTCATGGCCGCCAGCACCAACACCAGTCTCGCCCGCATCTTCGAGCAGATGGCCGCCGCGCTCGAACTCACCGGCGCCAACCCCTTCCGCGTCAATTCTGATGCCCGTGTCGCGCGCGTTCTTGCCGATCTTCCGCAGGACGTTGAGGCGATCGTGGATGCGGATCCGAAGGAGGGCCTCAGGCGCCTGACCGAGATCCCCGGCATCGGCAAAGGCTCGGCGGAGAAGATCGTCGAGTATCTCGAGACGGGCGAGATCGCCGAGCATGTCGAACTGCTGAGCAAGGTGCCCGCCGGCCTGTTCGGCGTGCTCGAGATTCCCGGCCTCGGCCCCAAGACCGTCAGACTCATGTGGGAGCAGTTGGGCATCACCTCGATCGGCGACCTCAAGGCGAAACTCGACTCGCCCCAACTGCGCAACCTGCCGCGCATGGGCGACAAGACCATCGCGAACATCCGCAAAGCGATCGAGTTCATGGAGAAGGCAGGCAAACGCGCGCCGATCGGCATCGTCCGGCCGATCGCCATCGAACTCGTCGAAGCGCTGCGCAAGGTGAGGGGAGCGGAGCGCGTCGAGTTCGCCGGCAGTCTGCGCCGCGGGCGCGAGACGATCGGCGACATCGACATCCTCGCCGCGTGCAGGGATGAGGAGGCGATGCGCGAGGCCTTCTGCACGCATGAGAGCGTCACGCAGGTGCTGGCGCGCGGTGAGACGAAGTGCTCCGTGCGCCTCGACGTGCGCGGCCTGGTGATCCAGTCGGACCTGCGGCTGGTGCCGAAGGCCAACTTCGGCGCTGCCCTGCTCTACTTCACCGGCTCCAAGGAGCACAACGTCCGCCTGCGTGAACTGGCGATCCGCAGGAAGCACCGGCTCAACGAATACGGCCTGTTCAAGGGCCTCGACGAGAAGCCGCAGGCGAGCGGGGAGAAGCCCGTCGCCGCCGCGGCCGAGGAGGATGTTTACAAGGCGCTGGGCCTGCGCTTCATCCCGCCGGAAATCCGCGAGGACCGCGGCGAACTCGAGGCCGACATCCCGAAACTCATCGAACTCGCGGAGATCCGGGCCGAACTCCACGCCCACACGACCGCGAGCGACGGCAGGTTGAGCATCGATGAACTCATCTCCTGTGCCGAGGCGCGCGGCTTTCACACCATCGCCGTCACCGATCACTCCAAGAGCAGCGTGATCGCCAACGGCCTCGACGTCAGGCGTCTGCGCGAGCACCGCAAGGCGGTGCAGGCGGCCGCGAAGAGGCACAAGGACATCACCGTGCTCTTCGGCGCCGAGGTGGACATCCTTCCCGACGGCACGCTGGACTATGAAGATGAAGTGCTCGCGGAACTCGACATCGTCGTCGCCTCGCCTCACGTCTCGCTGCGGCAGGACAGTGCGACGGCCACAAAGCGCCTGCTCAAGGCGATCAAGAACCCGCACGTGAACATCCTCGGCCACCCGACGGGGCGGATGGTCGGCAGCCGCGAAGGCCTCGAACCCGACATGAACCAGATCATCGCCGCGGCGAAAGAGCACCGCGTGGCGCTGGAGATCAACGCCAACCCCAAGCGACTGGACCTGCGCGACACGCACGTCCGGGCGGCGGTCGAGGCGGGCTGCCTCATCGCCATCGACACCGACGCCCACCGCGAGGGGCACTTTGACTATCTCATCTACGGCGTTCTCACGGGCCGACGCGGCTGGCTCAGCGCGGGTCAGTGCATCAACACCTGGCCGGCGAAGAAATTGCACGAGTGGCTCGCGGGCAAGCACGCCTGACCGCTGGCGAAGACCTCCGAACCACGCGCCCCGGGGCGCCTCGGCACGACGCCCGGCCGGATTGTCGGGCGCCGAATCTCCGCCGCTTGGCGTTATTCGGACTTTTCTTCCTTGACAACGGATTCAGGATTTGGTAGTCTCAGCACTTTCGAGACGACATCCGCGGGATGTGGCACGAACAGCCGGCTTCTTTCAAGAGGAGAGATTCAGCATGAGACGCACGCTACTGGCCGCCGCAGCGGCCGCGGTGTCGGCACTTGCCGCGCCGACCTTCGCCCAGACCATCATCGACACCTATCCATACTGGGACAACAACATCACCAACGGCTGGCCGCGGATGGCGCAGAGTTTCATCGCGCCGACCGACAACGTCCTCGATACCTATACGTTCGGTTTCGAGGGCAGCAACGTCACCATTCAGGTTGACGTCTACGAGTGGGACGAGACGGTCGGCGAAGTCGGCCCTTCGCTCTACTCGACCCAGGTTGCGGGCAACATCGGCGACGTCGTCATCAGCAACATCAACCTGGCACTCAACGCGGGAACGCGGTACGCCCTGGTCTTCGACTTCCAGGGATACACGGGCCCGAGCATCCATTTCATGCTCAACGACACGGGGAATCCCGGAGGCGACGCCTCCTGGTGGAACGGAGGCTGGCAGTACCTCAACAGCGGTTGGAGCACGAAGTTCAAGGCCGAGTTCAGCGGCGGCGGGCGCTTCAACATCCGCCTCAGCGGACAGTGCCCCGGCCAGAAGACCCTCTCCTGGTCCGGCGCCGGCTCGGGCCAGATGGGCATCATCCTCGGCAACGGCCCGGGCAGCTACACGATCCCCGGTGGACCCTGCCAGGGCACGCAACTGGGCCTCTCCGGACCCGGCGGCCTGCAACTCTACAACATCATCGGGACCAACGGCGGCCAGGGTCAGGTGACTGCGACCGTCGGCACCGGCGCCTGCGGCAAGTGGGTCCAGTGCATCAAGACCAATGACTGCTCGACGAGCAACGCGACCGGCCCGATCTGATCCGGTCCGGGCGAGCACGCCCGCGCATCTGAGACTCAAACCGACACCCCGCCTCGGAAACGAGGCGGGGTTTTTCCTGTGAACTCAGAGCGCGCGGGCCTGCGGCGACTTCGGGCGGCGGCTGGACCGAAAGTGTCCGCCGAAGTGATGCTCAATCGCCATCTGGTCGCCTACTCTGTGTCCGGAAGGAAGAGGTCGCACAGGACGGCATCCGGGTTCGACCGTGGACTATCGCATCATCAGCATCGGCACGCTGGCCTCGCACCCGCTGTGGAACGAGCGCGGCGAGGTGCGCACCGGCCACGCCACGACGACGCTCATCCGCGCCGGTGAGCACACGATCCTCGTCGATCCGTCGCTGCCGGGGGAGATCCTCGAAGCCCGGCTGCGCGAGC